>CAZYVR010000266.1:0-8470 GCA_964651145.1 uncultured Victivallales bacterium
GAATTCCTCCATAAGCGCCAGACGCTCGGCTCCCCGGCCGTCTGCTTCAAGAGTTTTGAGGGTGTCAACCGGTTCAAGCATGGCATACAAAAGCGCCCTCTGAAGGCTTCTCAGACCGATGACCCATGCGCCAATGCGGTTAATGCTGGCATCGAAAAAGTCAGTGGCAAGATATACTCTTTCCAGAGCGTCGCCACGGATAATTTCTCTGGAAAGGTTCATCAGGTCGTCATTAAAGATCACTACATGGTCGGAATCCCAGCGCACAGGGCGACTGACATGAAGGAGCGCTTCCGGCACAAAGCTCAAGACGGCTGAAAGCTTGTCATGAATAGTCTCTGTCGGATGATAATGGCCCATGTCCAGGCAGGGGAGCTTGCCTCTTGATATGGCGTAAGCCAGATAAAACTCATTGCTGCCCACAACATATTCCTCGCTGCCAATTCCAAACAGCTTGCCTTCAACGGCATCCTTCACCAGCATGCCCATATCCTCCTCAAATATCTCGTCATAGGAAGCAGCCAGTCTTTGACGCGGACTCCAGCGGTCGGCGGGAAAATCTTTGGCGCCATCAGGAACCCAGTTGTTGATGACCGCAGTGTCTTCAAGCTGTTTGGCAAATTCAGCGCCTATTTTGCGGCAGCGCTTGCCGTGCTCTATCCAGAATTTCCTGATTCCTTCATCTGCGCTTGACAGAGTATATCCTGAAGCCGACTTCGGATGCGAAAAGAAAGATGGGTTGAAGTCCAGCTTGATCCCCCCATCTTTTGCCCAATCGATCCAGCGCGCAAAATGCTCAATGCCCACTTCGTCGCGATCCACAAATTTGCCGTTGTTTTCAAGATATATCGCGTGCAGATTCAGACGGTGTTTTCCGGGTATAAGAGAATAGGCCTTGTCAATGTCCTGCCTTAACTCATCGGCGTTGCGGGCTTTTCCGGGAAACGCTCCGGTCGCCATAATGCCGCCAGTCAAAGAGCCGCCAGGATTTTCAAACCCCACAACATCATCGCCCTGCCAGCAATGCATGGACAATTTTACATTTTTTATTCGCAAAAGCGCGTCATCCGCATTTACTCCAAACTGAGCGTAATATTCTTTCGCGCTTTCATAGCGTTTGAGAATTTCGGACTCGCTGAACTGTGGATAATTCTGTGCCTGCATGATGTGCTCCTTTTTTTAATTTTATATTTATTATTATTATGAACCGCTTGTCTGTTTTTTGCAAATCCATCGGAGCTCTTTCCTCGGGACTGCTTTTTTATGTCATCATTATATTCCAATTTCAAGCTCAACGCCTTGACTTTATAGCCATTTAATAGCATTATATGGCCAAGAGGAAAAAATGATATGAAGCTAAAGCTTGAAGATTACAGCAAAGAAGGATTTCCGCTTGCGCTTGCCATGCGACAGGGGAACGCAAGTTTTCCCCTGCACACGCATGATTTTCTTGAGCTTGTGATAGTATTTGGCGGACATGGCTCCCATATGGCTGAAAATGAAACGTACCGCATAGAAACAGGCGATGTATTTGTAGTGACCGGCAATATCAGGCACGGCTACAAAAATGCGGGCACGCTCAACATATTGAATATAATGTTTGATTTTAAAGAGTTGGATCTTCCCCTGCATGACCTTCGCAGACTGCCGGGCTTCAACACTCTTTTCGAAATAGAGCCGAAATTAAGAGAGGAACATGACTTTAAAAGCAGATTGACGTTGAACCGCGAAAATTTGACACACGCGCGCCGCCTGGCTCTGGCATTGGAAAATGAAATGGACCAGAGAGCCCAGGGCTACAGAGCGCTTTCCATTGCCCTGCTGACTGAACTTCTGGTTTTTCTTTCCAGATGTGTTTCAGCGACTCCGTCGCCGGAATATCAAACCGTTCGCCTGTTTGGGAAAATCATAAGCTTTATTGAAAACAACCACGCTTCAGATATAACTCTTGATCTTTTGGCGGAACGCGCCAACATGTCCAAAAGAAATTTTCAGCGCTCATTCAAAAAGACAATGGGAATCTCTCCAATACATTACCTGCTTAATCTGCGGATAGACAAAGCCCGCGAAATGTTAAAAAACACGGACAAGCCCGTGTCGCAAATAGCGCATGAAACCGGATTCGCGGACAGCAACTATTTTTCGCGGCAGTTCAAGAAGATAACAGGTTCCCAGGCAAATGCCTTCCGATAAAAAAAGCTCAGCGCAGCTGTAAAAAAAACCGGCGAAGCCGGAATAAAACCCGGATTTCATCCGGACGCCATCCAGCGGCGGAACGCTGGTCGCCAAAGGCGAAAGCTATTGGCGCATAAAAAATCATGCGACAGCTCACATGGCTTGACACCCACGCTGCTGCCTGTTTTTAAGCGAAGCGAAAACAGGCAGAATGTTGCCGCAGTGAGCTTGTGCTCATAGAGTGTCATTTTCCCATCGGGCAAAACAGAGGTGAAAGCCTCTCCGACAAACTGCCCGGTTTAATATCTTTTAGATTGCCCGGATTGTCATAAGCGCCGCCCGGCAAATAGTTTTGCTCGCGGGTTCTCAGATGTAATGGATTTTTTTATTTGCCATTTTGCCGCCGCGAGTGAGTTTTTCGCGATAGCTGTAGAGAAGCTCCTTCATTTCTGAAATATCGAAAGACAGCGCCATGCCAAGGCGCAAAAATGACGCGTCCATTGCTTCCCGTTCGGTTTTGTAATAAGTCTGTTCCGGCTTCCATGTCTTTTGCTCTTCCATTTTCATGCCCCCTTGTTTTTGGTTTGAGACAAGAGGGGCGCAATAAAAAAGGCGTGCCCCATTCGCACTCAGTAAGAGGTACGATCAATACCCACACAAAGAATACGAAGAAGCACGCCAATAATTAGCGTGTTTCAACTTGCGTTTCTTTGTGTTTAAAAATGATCGTTTTCTTACTGAAACGCTTGTCTATAATTTTAATTTTTGTTCGTTATATTAATAAATCCTTTTAAATTGTTTTTCAAATTTCTATTTTTATTCTATACCAACTGCCTTATATTGTCAACTTGTCTTGCTCACGACCATTTATTTTTTTAGAACTTTCGTTTTTCAGCTTGGCTTTTAGTTTTGGTATTTTTATGAGCTTATGTAGTTGCCTTAACTTGCTCAACTGTGCAGATTTTTTGGCGCATTATATTATAATTTGAAATAATTCAATTTTAGGTATATTTTTTATGGCGCATTTAATTAGTTTCAGAGACTTGAGAGGTCAATATATGCCCAGAAGACGAAAAGATTGAATTGATGATGCGTGTTATCTTATAATTAGGAAGCAAGGCTCAAGCAATATTTGCTCAAAAACAGAAAAATAGAGGGGGAAAACTCTTATATCCATTTTTTGATTGGAAAAAATTGATTTAAGGACATTTTGGGAGAATTGCCTTATGGCTTTGAACTCAAAAAATAAGAAAAAGGGAGGGGAATAAAATGGCAACGGACAAAGAGGCAATAAAAAATCACTTATCAAGACCATCAAAGAAAAATGAAATCAAAACTTTTTCTGCTTTTTGGGCTGCTCTTGGAGATGCTAGAGATGCGACAGGAAGAGACACTTATGGATATGCATTAGAGGAAGAGAAGAAGAAATGGGGTAACTGGCTTGGGAACATGGGATATATGGCTTTATTAGATCAAATAGGTTCATGTTTTAAACCTAAAGGAGATCCCCATAGTGGAAATGACTATAAAAAAGCTCTGCATTATTTTGGAAAGAATTATGCTAATCTTACTGAAGATCAGATTAATGCCCTATATGCTTTGAGGTGTGCTTTTGTGCATGATTTTAGCTTGAGCAATATCGGAAAAGACAGAAGAGGAGGATTAATTCAAAGTCTTACTCATCATTTTTCTCTAACAACTGAAGATCTAATAGGAATTGAGGATATTGTAAAACTTCCCCTAGAGCTTTGGGATGGGGTTTATAGTAATATTAAAAAAGAGAATGCGACGATTGTTAACCTTAAGCTTTTCGGAGATTTAGTTGAAGAGGTTAGTTCCACACTTTTTGACTTGGCAGATGAAGATAAATTAGAAATAGCTCTTCACGGTGGAGCAAATGAATTAATAGGACGTTATTTTTTTTATTCAAGCTTAAAATAGACTATCTGAAGAAATAGGTGCCCGGAAGAAATAGGTGCCAAAATTAAAGCAAAATCAACAGGCATTGGTGCCAGCAGGCATTGGTGCCGGCATTGGTGCCAGTACCGGCATTGGTGCCAGTACCGGCATTGGTGTCAGTACCGGCATTGGTGCCAGCGGCATTGGTGCCAGCGGCATTGGTGCCAGTACAAATTAATCCCTATCAGTCAAACGGCATTGGCGGCATTGGTGCCAGGGCATTGGTGCCAGTACAAATTAATTCCTATCAGTCAAAGGCTTACAGTTATATTATTGCACTTTTCTTTTTCCTCTTTTTCGTGAAGTAAGCCTTCCTGATACAAGTTGCAGGCTTGATTTAAGCTTTTCATCTCCCAGATATAATTTTAATTTTTGTTGGTTATATTAATAAATCCTTTAAAATTGCTTTTTCAAATCCTAATTTTATTCTATAACAACGGCCTTATGTTGTCAACTTGTCTTTGCTGACTGGCATTTATTTCTTTTTAGGGCTGTCCTTCAACGTGGTTTTTGTGTTGGACTATTTCTATGAGCTTGTGCAGTTGTCTGGACTTGTTCGACGGAACCGCCAAAAGTCCGGGAAGCTGTCGCTGCAACGAAATAAAGCTTGTTGTCGCTTCGCGCCCCAACAAGCCACAGGCTTTCAATGCGCCATGCGCGCTGTCGCCTAATTTCTTATATTACAACAATTTTCGACTTTGTCGACCAGCGATTCCGCCGCTGGATTGCGTCCGGACAAAGTCCGGTTTTTATTCCGACTCTGTCGGCTTTTTTATTTTTCAGGACTTTTGGCTGTTCCATTCATTTATTGTTATGATTAAAAATTGATAATTTTCGATGTTTGTTGGAGTTGACGCGGCACGGGGCAGGGGCTTTGGGCTTTGAAAAGAATAAAAGGCTGATGTATTCTAAAGTTTGACGACGTTGGTTTATTGTAAAATTTATGGGTGATTTATTATGGGCAATATTGAAGAATTGAAAGAAGAAATAGCTTATTTTATGAGCAGGCTGTATTCGCAGGGGTTGACCACCACTTCGGGCGGGAATATCTCCGCTCTTTGTGACGACGGAACTGTTCTGATAACTCCTTCGGCTTCGGACAAAGGCCGCATGAAAGGCAATGAAATCGGTCGCATGGATCTTGACGGGAATATTATTGGCTCAGTTTTTAAGCCCAGCATTGAAACCCGGATGCATCTTGGAATATATAAGAGGCGGCCCGATGTGAAAGCAGTGGTTCATGCGCACCCTGTTCATGCCAGCGCATTTGCGGCAACGACCGCAAGGATTAATGCTCGTTATTTGGCTGAATCCTATGCTATTCTCGGTGAAATAGCTTACGCCGATTATTTTTGCATGGGCTCGGACGAGCTTGCCACGGAAGTCGCCGAAAAAGTCAAAAGTTCTGAGAATTATTGTGTTGTTATGAGGAATCACGGGGCATTGGCTGTTGGAGGCAATTTGCTTCAAGCCTTTGACCGTCTCGAAGTTCTGGAGGCCGCCGCGCGCATTTCAATGATGGCTTCAAGTTGCTTCAGAGAATGCGCCGTTGAGCTTGACGACGCGGCTCTTGGGGATATTGACCGTTTAATGGGGCGATGACTTTTTGAGTCATGTCGATGGCTCCGCCAAAAGTCCAATGCGCTGGCGCGGAGGCAACATTTAGCTTATTTTCCGCTTCGCTTGAAATAAGCTGCAGGCTTTTAACGCGCAATCGGAGCTGTTGCCCAATGTCTTATACACCAACAGCTTTCGGCTTTGCCAACCAGCGATTCCGCCGCTGGATCGCGTCCGGACAAAGTCCGGTTTTTATTCCGACTCCGTCGGCGTTTTTCTTTTTCAGGACTTTTGGCGGGGCCGTCCATGTCGCCTGCTTTTTAAAAATTGTCTCCTGCTTATTGAATTGTGCATGTTTCAGGCATAGTTTATTGCAGTTATATATTATTCTTTCTAGGAGAGTGAATTAATGTTTTGTGAAATATGCAAAAAAAATCAGGCTACTATCCATATACAGGAGATAGTTAATACTCAAAAAAAAGTTCTGCATATTTGCGCCGAGTGCGCTGCTAAGAAAACGCAGGACGACCCAGCTCTTAAAGGTTTTAATCTGGCAGAAATGCTTTACAATCTTTCCGGTCAGCTAGAGTTGCCTTTTGGCTCGTTGGAAGACCCTTCAGAATTGGACGCGGAAGACTCTAAAGTTGTTCTGGTGTGCGCTATTTGCGGTTGGGACTCTGTCAAATTCCGAAGAACCGGACGAATGGGGTGCGGCAACTGCTATTCTGTGTTCAAAGAAATTCTGGACACAGCTTTGAAAAATATGCATAGAGGCTCATTGCATGTGGGCAAAAAACCGGGTGGCGGCGTTTCAAATGAATCCAGCCTGGGGATAATGGAAGTCATGAGTTTGCAGAAGGAACTGGATGAGCTCGTGCAGCGCGAAGAATATGAAAAAGCCGCTGTGGTTAGAGATAAAATCAATGAACTGAAAAGCAAAGTGGGTGGATAAGCCTCATGGATGAGAATATAGACAAACTCTTGAAGCATAAAGTCAGTTGGCTGGCTAATTGCGGGCCGGATGATGATATAGCTATAAGTTCCAGAATCAGGCTGGCGCGCAATCTGGAGGGAATGCCTTTCCCTGTCGCTGCCAAAATCGAAATTCTGAACCAGGCCAGAGGCGCTATTGAGCTTGCGGTCAGGAACACAGCTTGCTTTAAGAAAGATCCTGTTGTATTTGAACTGGAGAAACTTTCAGAACTGGACAAGCAGGTATTGCTGGAAAGACGTCTTGTAAGCGAAGAGTTTATTGAAGACGGGCAAGGAGCTGGGATTGCGGTCAGCGACGATGAAATATTTGGAATAATGATCAACGAGGAAGATCATATGCGCATTCAGGCCATGAAGCCCGGGTGTCAGTTGAGTGAGGTATGGGATGCCGTCAACGCAGTGGACGACAAGCTTAGCGAAGAGCTCCCTTTCGCCTTTGATTCAAATCTTGGTTATCTTACTTCTTGCCCCACTAATGTTGGCACCGGAATGAGAGCCTCGGTAATGCTTCATCTCCCCGGACTGGTGCTTGCTGAACAGGTTGACGCAGTGATTCATGGGGTCAGCAAACTTGGGCTTGCAGTCCGTGGGATATTCGGGGAAGGCTCTAACAATCTTGGCAATCTTTTTCAAGTTTCAAACCAAAGCACTCTTGGCGAATCCGAAGCTCAGATAATTGAGCGTCTGGACGCAGTTATAAAACAGGTTATTTCTCACGAAAAGAACGCCAGGCACAGCATGTTGGAGAAAAAACAAAATTTTCTGCTTGATCATGTTGGGCGCGCCTATGGCGTGCTCAGGCACGCCTACAGAATATCCAGCGATGAAACATTGAATTCGCTTTCAGCCTTGCGTCTTGGCGTCGATATGGGCATGTTTTCATCAGTTGATATTCAAACAGTCAACGAGTTGTTTGTCATAATTCAGCCTGCGCATTTGCAGAAATATGCGAAGCGTGAGCTCGATTCCGAAGAGCGTGACACTTACAGGGCATCTCTGGTCCGTGACAGGCTCAGGTCGATAGACAATAATAAACACTAGCGGGAAAATATTTTGGAACTTTTTGCCAGCTGCAGTTTAGCTTTGCTTGAAATGACTTTTATTTTTGTGGCTCTGCTCATTTTGCATGGCTTGAGGAAGATCATCGGGAATGCCGGATTTTATATTGCGATAGGCTTGTTGCTGGTTTTTACTCAAATTGTAAGCGCTTCCGAATTAAAAGTTGTCGTAGGATATCCCGGGCTTGATTTTTACATTCCTCAGACAGTCCTCTTTTTGCCCTATCTTGCCGCGCTGATGATGGTATATATAACAGAGGGAACGCTTTCCACTCAGCGGTTGATAATCGGAGCCATGGCCACCTTGGGATTTTTTATTTATATCAGCCATCTTACTTCCACGCAATGCAATTGGGTCGGATATTCCATCTCTCAGGGACCTACAGCTGATTCTATGGAATACCTTTTGCGGCAGAGCAGGCGGACAATGGCCGGCTCTATTTTGGCGCAGGCTCTTGACTTGTTTCTTATTCCCATTTTTTTTCAGAGGCTGAGAAACCTGAAATGCAGAATGTTTTTGTGCATTCTGGGGTCTCTTATGCTCACTCAGATAGTCGACTCCTTTGTCTATGTGTCGGCGTGCTACTGGGGGCAGCCGCAGTGGTGGCTTTATATAGGCTCGTCTTACATAGCCAAAGCCGGGGCCACTATCTGGCTTAGCATGCTCGCGACCATTTATGTTTCACGTGTTGAACGAGAGGCTCCTGGCGAGGGCAGGGGCACGCTGG
>CAZYVR010000267.1:0-8450 GCA_964651145.1 uncultured Victivallales bacterium
AGAGCCATGTAAAACACGATGTATATAAAAGCCAGAAATATGTAATTTAATGGAATTGTCTGGTTGCTTGCCAGAGCGTCCGCCATCCAAAAAAACTGCCAGTTTGGAAGCAATGCATAGAAGAACCCGCTTATAAGCCCGGTGGATTTCCCCATAAAATAATTTGAGACCAGCCCGAGCATAAAAATAATAGAGCACAAGCAGAGATTGGCCAGCATGTCCAGGCGCGTTGACAAAGCCACGGTAATAGCGCCCATTGTCCATACACAAAAGAGCAATAGCAACAGAGCCGGAACCATATCCCAGCGCAAGGGCAATGGCTTGCCGTTTACAGGAATAAAATTTATGCATATTGCAAAAATGGGCAGCAACACCAGCAAGGCGATTATCGCGGTTGAGGCAAAAGACGCCTGGGTGAAATAATTTCTTGCGGCTCCCGCAAGAGCGCAGGCAAAAAGAATAAAGAAATATGCGTACATTGCGGTGAAGTCAAGCTGAAACTGATCTTTGGCTACTCTTACCGAAATAAGCGACGCAACATTGCAGATAATCACAAACACTGTCAGCGCTGAAGTTATTCCGCAAACTTTGGCCAGAATGAAGTTCCAGCGGCGCACCGGTTTTGAAAGCAACAGCAACACTGTGCCGTTTCTCATTTCACGCGATATTGTGTGGCTGGCGCAAAGCACAGCAGCCACAAGCCCGAATACCATTGTGGTGGCCATTGCGCTGTCTATCACAAGTTTTATCTGCTCGCGAAAAACGAACAGCGACATTGAAGGAAACAAGCCTATAAGAAAAAGAGCGGAGAGCAGCAAAATAAAAAAAATGGGCTCTCTTAACGATTCCCTGAACGTGTTTCGCGCTACATGATAAAAGTTTAACATGGCCACATTCTGTTAAGTATATTGATTATTTTGCGCCTTTGTCTTCAATCAAAACTGGCTCGGAGCCAGGAAGTGATATCTCAGGAACTTTTTCGTCTGTAATGATTCCGCCTTCTGATCCGTCTTTGACTGGCGAGTCTTCTATCGTAATAATCTCTTCTTCTGCCATAATGTTGCCTTTTTCATCTGCGATAATAGTTGTTTCATCTGCGATGGCTATAGGCTGAGGCTGCGGAGTTCCATTCATTGTTGTGGGTTTGTAAAGCTGGCCGCTTTCAATTTCGTTGGACAGTCTGTTGTAATCGTATGAGAGGTTTGTGGATCCCAGAAGTTTTCCCAGACGTTCGGCTGTTTTTTTCCAATTTTTGTTTTGAATAATAATAACTGTTTGATCCGGATCGATCATCTTTAGGTATTTTTCGGGAACATAGCTGGAGTTGCCAAGAACAATAATTTGTTTTGGATTTGTAAATTTAATAAAACGCGCAAGGTCTGATTCGAGGATTTCCAGAGAAGGCTTTCTGCGGGCAGGGCAGAAAAATATTTTACCTTCAGGGGTGGCGGGAAGAAGGATGTAAGGCTGTTTGGTCTCATCCTGAATCAGGTCGGCCAAAAGGCGTGGCTTTGTGTAATTGCTGCAAATAACCAGAGTTATAATATCCTGATCGGGTCCGCGATATGGCGTTGACCAGTCCCAAAAACTGGCATACGCTGAAGCTGTTAGAAACAATGTGACGAGCCCCAAAAATATCCTTTTTGTCTTTTTCATGGAAATAAACCCTTAATTTAAATTTTATCTTATTATAGCTTGCTGTATTCATAATCTGTCATATTTTATACGCTTGATACGGCAAATTCAAATTAAAAGACAAATTAATGACTGAAGGAACAGGCAAGGACTGCGTGATTCAACATTTTTTACATACTGACGGCAAGCCCTTGGCGGCTATTTTTATGAGTGGGGCAGGCAGCAATGCCGAGGCTCTTTTGGAATCTTTGCGGGGCCAAAACGACGCTTCCTGGTCGCCCGCTGTCATTGTTTCCGATGCGCCGGAAAAAAGCCGCGCGCGCGTTTTAGCCCGCAAATTTAAAATTTTTTTGCTTGAGCATGACATAAAGAAATTTTATGCAGAACGCGGCGAGAGCCGGGTTTCTCTTATGAGCGAAAATGGAAGACGCATACGGGAAGAGTGGACAAATGAGCTGCGTGAGAAGTTGAGCCCTTACAATATTGACTTTGGCATTCTCGCCGGATTTGTGCCGCTTTCAAACATTACTTCTGATTTTCCTTGTTTGAACGTGCATCCCGGCGATTTGACAGTTGAGGAGAACGGACGCAGGATTCTGGTGGGGCTTCATACGCTTCCCATTGAAACGGCAATGCTGAAAGGCTTTGACTCTTTGCGTTCAAGCGTTATACTGGCTCAGCCTTATTCCGGGATTGGCGGCGAGATGGATACCGGGCCTGTTCTTGGGGTTTCCGGGCCTGTTAAAATCGATTTCCAGGGACATTCTCTTGATGAGCTCAAGCAAGTGAGCAGGGCGCGCCCGGCTCAAAGGCCTGTTGGCGGCTACAAAGATCTTCTGGAGGAGGTGGCAAAGCATAATCAGGAACTTCTGAAGGAAAGCGGCGACTGGGTTGTTTTTCCACCTGTGACAAGCGATTTTGCGGCGGGCAAGTATGCTTGTGATCAGGAAGGAGCCCTTTTTTATGACATGGACGGCACGGGGTGGCGAAAAATTAAAACCGTTTTTTGTGACGGGGCAAAGAAAGAAATTATTCTGTAGTTCGATGGAGCCGCCAAAATTCCTGAAAAATAAAAAAGCCGACGGAGTAGGAATAAAAACCGGACTTTGTTCGGACGCCATCCAGCGGCGGAATAGCTGGTCGGCAAAGCCTAAAGCCGTTGGTATATAAAAGATTGCGCGACAGCACGCATGGCGCATTGAAAGTCTGCAGCTTGTTGGGATGCGAAGCGACAACAAGCTTTATTTCGTGGCAGCGACAGTTCCCTGGACTTTTGCCCGGTTCATCGCCTTACCATAGAGCAAACAATTGCCTTTATTTTTTAAAAAAAGCTATTGACATAGCTTGATGATGGGCTTAAAATAAACTGTGTAACCGTTTGCTCAAATTTAATTAACTAGATTATATAATAATGGACAATAAAAGAATTAACATAAAAGAATTCGCCCAATTGCTTGGAGTGTCCACTGCGACTGTGTCCAGGGCTCTTAGCGGCAAAGGGCGAATCAGCGAAAAAACTCGCGCAATGATCAAGGCGAAAGCGGATGAGTTTGGTTATCGCGCAAATGTTCATGCCAGCAAATTTCGCACGCGTCAGTCAAACACGCTTGGGTTTTTCTATCCTTCAATAGACAGCGAAGACCCTGACTATTTTATAACCGAAATTATGCTCGGAGTAAATGAAGCCGCAATTAAGTCAGGAAAAAATCTCCAGATTTTCCCAATATCCGATTCATCCGGCAATGTCGATCCATTCAAGGATTCCATCCTTAACGGCAGTCTAGAAGGAGCAATCATCGTGGCTGGGACAAAAATGTCGGGAGAACTCATCGACGCCGCGGAATCCTGGGGCATTCCTTATATAGTCATAGGAAGCATAAGGGGCGGCGGAAACAATGCGGTAACATTTGACAATGAGCGCGGAGCGCGCCTGGTTGGAAAATATTTCAGGAATATTGGAAGAAAGCGCCCCGCGTATGTCGGCGGCTTTCTCGACAAGAGAAAGAAAAGAGGCTACGTGGAAGGATTGGGCATGCGCGAAGAAGATGTCCTGTTTGACATTGGCGGCTGTTCGTTTCATCATGGACGCACCGCATTTGAAAGGCTTTTAATCGAGCGGCCTGACATCGACTGCGTTCTTTGCGCGAATGACGTTCTGGCTATCGGATATATAAAAGCAGCGCTTTCAAAATCAGTAAGAATACCTGAAGATATTGCGGTCGCAGGATTTGACGATATTAAGCTGGCTCGCTTTTACAGTCCCGCCCTTACCACTGTGTCGCTTCATGAAGTCGAACTGGGCCGGAAGTCTGTTGAAAGACTTATGAAACTCTTGAGTGGCGAAACTCTTATGGAGCCCGAACTGGTCAACTGTGATCTTATCATCAGGGAATCCGCATAATCTTAAAGCAAGTTTTCAATAAAATAACTTATGGAGAATTATAAAATGAAACCCACATTGTTAGTGTTGGCCGCCGGCATGGGAAGCCGCTACGGAGGATTGAAGCAAATCGACCCCGTTGGGCCGTCCGGCGAAATAATTATTGACTATTCTATATTTGACGCAATGCGCGCCGGATTTGGAAAAATTGTTTTTATCATTCGCAAGGAGATAGAAGAGTCTTTTAAAGAGACCATCGGAACACGATTTGAAGGCAAAATTCTTGTCGAGTATGCGTATCAGGAGCTTGACGCGCTCCCGGGCGGCTTTGAGCTTCCGGCCGAACGCGCAAAACCCTGGGGAACAGGGCACGCTATACTTGCTGCCAAAAATGTAATCAATGAGCCTTTTGCCGTTATAAACGCCGATGACTTTTACGGCAAATCCGGCTATCAATTGTTGGCGGATTATCTTTCAAGCGCGAAAGACGGCGAAATGGCCGATTTTTGTATGGTTGGCTATATCCTTAGAAACACCTTGTCTGAGCATGGCAGCGTGGCGCGCGGAGTGTGCGGACTCGACTCGGACGGCAACCTTGAAAATGTCGTTGAAATGACCAAAATAGAGAAGGTTGGCGACTCGGCCCGCAACGCGGAAGAAGGCGCGGAAAAAGATTTGACAGGAGATGAAATAGTTTCACTGAACCTTTGGGGCTTCACTCCGTCAATATTTGTTCATTTGGAAAATCTGTTTGTTGAATTTTTAAAAGAAAATATCAACGAGCCCAAGAAAGAATTCTTCATTCCGTCCGTTGTGGATGCGCTGATCAAGCAGGGCAGGGCGACAGTGAAAGTTCTGAAAAGCTCCGACTCATGGTTCGGCATAACTTATCGCGACGACAAGCCGAAGGTTGTTGAAAGCGTAAACAAGCTGGTTGCCGAAGGCATTTATCCAGACAAACTGTTTTAATAAAAAAATAGGACACATTGCAAAAAATGAAACACGACATAAAAAAAGTGGGCGCTGGATTTCGAATATTCGGAGATTTTGTTGAAGCCGCGCCTTACGGCTCAGGGCATATAAACGACACTTACGCGGCGGTCTATGATCAGGGCGGCGCAAAAGTCCGCTATATTTTTCAGAGAATAAACCACAATATATTTAAAAATCCACCGGCCCTCATGGAGAATATTCAGCGTGTGACCGAGCATCAACAGAGAAAGTTGGGGGCGTCAGGGAATGGATCGCGCGGCGCTTTGCAAGTTATAAAAACACATGAAAACTCGCCATTCCTGCATGATGAAGACGGCAACTACTGGCGGAGTTATATTTTTATCGAAAACGCGAAAACTTTTGACATCATAGAAACCCCTGAACAGGCTTATCAGGCGGCAAAGGCTTTTGGCCGGTTTCAGACAACCCTTGTGGACATGCCAGGCGGAAGGCTTCTCGAAACCATTCCGGATTTTCACAATACTCCGAAAAGATACGAGGCTCTTGAGGAAGCAATAGAGAAGGATGTTTGCAACCGCGCGGCTTCGGTGAAAGAGGAAATTGAATTTGCCTTGGGGCGCAAAGACGCGGCAGGGCTCCTCATAGGACTGTGCGAAAAAGGCGAGATTCCCGAAAGAATAACGCACAACGACACAAAGTTGAACAATGTTATGATAGACGACGAAAGCGGCGAAGGCATTTGCGTCATAGACCTGGACACGGTTATGCCGGGGCTCGTTCATTATGACTTCGGCGATTTGGTCAGAACCAGCACCAGTCCGGCGGCGGAAGATGAAAAAGACCTATCTAAAGTCACAATGCAGATGCATATGTTCGAGGCGTTGATTAAGGGCTATCTGGAGTCGGCGAACGAATTCCTCACGCCCCTTGAAAAGAAATATCTGCCCTTCTCAGGCAAACTCATAACGCTCGAAATAGGCGTGCGTTTCCTTACTGATTATCTTGCTGGAGACGTTTATTTTAAAATTCATCGCGAAGAACACAACCTTGACCGTTGCCGCACGCAGTTTAAGCTTGTGAAGTCAATAGAAGAACAGGAAGACGAGATGATGTCTTTCGTTAACAAATAAAAAAACAAAGAGGTTTTTATTATGAAAAAGTTGAGAATCGGTGTTATAGGCGCATGGGGCCGCGGAAGATTATCCTATGGTTCACATAGACCCGAAAATGGCGTTGAGCTTGTGGCAGGCGCTGACATTTCGGAAAATGGCCTTGCGGAATTTAAGAAACATTTCAAAAAAGAATTCAACGCTGAGCCAGCGACATATCTTGACTATAAAGAAATGCTTGAAAAGGAACAACTGGACGCTGTATTTATAACTTCACCTGATTTTTGCCATGAAGAGCAGGCTGTTGAAGCCCTGAATAGAGGCGTCAGCGTATACCTTGAAAAGCCGATGGCTATTACCATCGAAGGTTGCGACAAAGTAATGAAAGCGGCTTATGACAACAAAGCCAAGCTTTTCCTGGGACACAACATGCGCTATATGGCTTTCACCAACAAGATGAAAGAAGTGATAGACGCCGGAACCATCGGAGAAGTCCAGGCAATATGGTGCCGCCACTTTGTTTCATACGGCGGCGACGCATATTTCCGCGATTGGCATTCAGAGCAGAAGTACGCCACAAGCATGTTGCTCCAGAAGGGCGCGCATGATATTGACATTATTCACTGGCTTGCAGGATCGTACACTGACCGCGTTGTGGGAATGGGCAAACTCAGCGTGTACAATCGTTGCGAAAGGCTCAAAGAAGGAGAAAAAGGCAGCGCCGCTTTTGTAACTTCACAGTGGCCTCCGCTGGAGCAGACAGGATTCAGCCAGAATATCGACGTTGAAGACCACAGCATGATCCTCATGAACCTCCGCAACGGAGTTCAGGCAACTTACCTTCAGTGCCACTATTCTCCGGAGCCATGGAGAAACTATACAGTAATAGGCACAAAAGGACGCATCGAAAATTTCGGCGACGGCGAGGAAGGCTCATCCGTTCAGGTATGGACTAAACGCAGCGGACGCATGCGCATGACTGGCGACACTGGCTACGGCATTATGCCGGGCAGCGGCGGACACGGCGGATCAGACACTGATATTGTTTCGAGCTTTATCGATTACCTGCGCGGCGAAGGCACGCCAGTTTCAACGCCTCAGGCCGCACGCTACAGCGTGGCGACCGGTTGCCAGGGAGCCGCGTCAATCCGCGGTGGAAACGGAGCTTTTGACATTCCGCGTCTTCCGGATGAAATAGAAAATTATAAATTCTAAATCCTAAAATATATTTTCTGTCGCTTTGCCGGCTGTAATGTTGGCAAAGCTTTTTTGGCGAAAGCAACTTTAATGAAAGGAGCGTAAGTATATGCGCGTATTAGTAACAGGCGGAGCCGGTTTTATCGGCAGCCATATTGTTGAGCATTTTCACAATGACGCGGAAGTCAGGGTTCTTGACAATCTGCGGTCGGGGCATAAGAAAAACCTAAACGGATTTAATGTCGAATTTATAGAGGCAAGCATTCTGGACAGGGACGCAGTACGCAAGGCAATGCAGGGCGTTGATTATGTTTTTCATCTCGCGGCCATGATAAGCGTGCCGGAATCAATGGAAAAACCTATAGAATGCGTCAAGCTGAACGCGGAAGGCTTGCTGACAGTGCTTGAGGAAGCCGCTGCCGCCGGAGTCAAAAAGCTTTGCTTCAGCGCCAGCGCCGCCGCTTATGGCGACAATCCCGTGGTGCCAAAACTGGAAACCATGCTTCCTGAGCCCAAAAGCCCATACGCGGTCACTAAGCTGGACGGCGAATATTATTGCAACATGTTTGCGCAGGAAGGCAAATTGAAGACGGCTTGCATGAGATATTTTAATGTTTTCGGCCCCAGGCAGGATCCCAAAAGCGCTTACGCCGCCGCTGTTCCTATTTTTACGGCAAAGGCTGTGGCAAACGACCCGATCACGGTTTTCGGGGATGGCGAACAAACGCGCGACTTTATCTATGTGAAGGATGTTGTGGCTGCCAATGTTTTCATGTCGCAGAACGATCATAGCGGAGTGTTCAATGTGGCTTATGGAGACCGCATCACAATAAACAATCTGATTGACAAAATAAAAGGAATAACCGGCTCAACTTCCGAGGTTATATACAAAGAAGAGCGCGCGGGCGACGTGAAACACTCAATGGCTTCCATTGACAAGCTTTTGTCCACAGGCTTCAAGCCGACAAGCGATTTTGATCAAGGTCTCGCTGCCACTATTGACTATTTCACTAACTTGAAATAGATTAAGTCTTTTATTGAAACACTCAAAAGCTTAAAGCCTCCCGGATGGGAGGCTTTAAAAAGAATGGAATTAGTTGCAGATGGAAATAATCATTAGGCCTAACACCGATTCAGCCGCTCAATTGACAGCTGAAATTATACGAAAAGATTTA
>CAZYVR010000268.1:0-8443 GCA_964651145.1 uncultured Victivallales bacterium
ATAAGGGATTTTCAGGTCAAATCAGCGCGAAGAATTTCTGATTCTTTGTTGCTGTGAAATAAAGCGAATAAATTACGGAATTTGAAATGCGATGGTGCCGCCAAAAGTCCAGGGAGCTGGCGCGGCAATGAAATAAAGCTTGTTGTCGCTTCGCGCCTCAACAAGGCGCAGGCTTTTAACGCGCCATGCACGCTGTTGCGCAACATCTTATACACCAATAGTTTTCGGCTTTACCTGCCAGCGATTCCGCCGCTGGATGGCGTCTGGACATAGTCCGGTTTTTATTCCGGCTGCGCCGTTTTTTTATTTTCAGGACTTTTGATGGAACCATTAATAAACTTGACTTGCTTGTATAATTGCCCTATAATGTAACAAGAAGGCGGCGTATTGAAGGAGAATACAACATGAATATTGATTCAGCATACAGCGTTGCTCAAAGCGCATTGAATGACAATATGAGCAAAATGAACGAAATAGCTCATAATATTGCCAATTCCGACGGAACCTCGCTGGATCTTATATCGGATATGACAAATGCGACGATAACCCAGAGAAGCTACGAAGCCAATATCAAAACAATCAAAACTCTTGATGAAATGTTCGAAGCCATAATCGGCATGAGATAGCTCCTTATCCGCGCATTTCGCAAAAAGGAACGCAGGACTCCCGAAAGCCGCAATGCAGGGAAGAGGTTCTTGGAGTAAAACAACCCGGCGTTATTATGCCTGCATGGACATAATGTCTTTGTACGCTTGGAGGAGTTTGTCACGGATTTCCTTCATAAGCCGGAAGGATATGTCCGCTTCTTCCATTTTCATCACAACTTCCTGGATGCTGGAAGTTTCTCCCGTGGCCAGGCCTTTTAGAGAAACATCAGCTTCCTGCTGTGCCTGGTCAACATCTTTTATCAAATCTCCGAGGACTTGCTTAAAATCAACACCGGAAGAGTCGGAAGCAGCGACATTGGCGCCGTTTTCGGCGACATTCATGCTGTCCTTCATTTGCTCCATTTGCTGCAGGAGCGTTTCTGGAGAAATTTTGTCTATCATTTTGCTCTCCCGTTAAAATCTGGAATGTTTTCCTATAATAAGTATACAGCCAGTCATTCCATTTTTAAACGTATTACTTAAACATCGTTATAGTTTTTTCAGCCATTTTCTTGCCTTCCTGCATAATAGAAAGGTTGGCTTCATACGCCCGTGTGGCGGTTATCATGTCAAGCATTTCTTCGATCGGCGATATATTCGGCATCATTATCATCCCTGTTTCCTTATTGGCTTTAGGATGGTATGGCGCATATACTTCAACCCCGCCTCTTTCATCTGTCGCAATTTCTTTAAGCTTAACGCCGCCAAGCTCACTGGCGGGATTGTCATTTACCTCGTCTTTGAAAACGGAATCAAAAACTGCGATTTTTCGTTTGAAAACATCGTCTTCATTGCTTCCGGCTGAATTTACATTGGCCAGATTGTTTGCCACAATCTCCATTCTCATTCTTTCAGCGCGAAGGGCAGTTGAGCTTATTTTTGAACCCGGTATTAAATCAATAGACATTGCTCATCCCTCCTTATCTTATCGCTGACTTTATGATGCTCATTCTAGTGGAAAAGGCTTTTGCCAACAAGTTGTAGAACACTCCATTTTCCATCATGTTGTTCATTTCCTGTGGCAACACTACATTATTTCCGTCTAATTTTGCGGGGCCGGAGTCATCTTTAACCAGATTTCCCTTGAAGTCCTGAAGACGATTCATGTCGCCTTCTCCAATTATTTGCTTCATTTGTTTCTGAAAATCAAGTTCACGCCTAATGTATCCTGGTGTGTCGGCATTCGCCATATTGTTGGCTATCGTCTTTTGTTTTGCCTGAGACAACTCCATCAACTTGCTGTTTATTACAGAAGTTTCATCGAAAACCAGTGATTCTAAATGCATTTTATTCTCTCCGTTATATTAAACATTCTTCAGAGAATAGTTAACGCATACGGCGTGCCAACTTTAATCATCCCACTTTTATAGCCGGAACCTTATTCTCGATGGCATTCCAGATATTATATTGAACAGGATATGAACTATTTTCAAAGACAATCTGTTGCGCCCGTGAGTTCCTGAGATTAATAATTATTGGGCTCATCAGGTTCGCGGTAATGTCTTCGACATTTCTTTTGACTGTGACCAGACTCAGAACGAGCGCGTCTCCGGGGCTCTCAAGCTCGAGAAGCTTAACGCTTTGCGTTGGCAACATAATATTGTAGTCAGGCTTGATAAGGAACGATTCAACACAGACAAAGGAAAGATCTGATTCGTCAAGCGCCTGCATAAACAGGAAGGGTTTGACCTTTTCATTCATAAGGAAGATATACTCGCCTATATGCTCAAAGCCCAGCACGCCTTTTGGGAACGTAAAAATATTTTCAGGATTTACAGATTTTATAACGCAACGGTTTTCATTTTTGATTTCCATTGCCGGTGTCCTGGCAAAATCCATTGTTGGCTTCATTTTTGCTCTCCTTTAGTTTATATCTTATTTGTTTTTATGATTGTCCGGAAAGCGGTTATTGCAAATAGTGTGCCAAGCTTCAAAAAAAGATAAAAACTCAACTTCAAGCAAATGCACAACCAATTAACCATCAAGAACTTGACTAATTAATAAATCAATTAATCACATGAGCCTGCATTGAGGTTGAATTTTGCATTGTAGGATTTTATTGCCTTGGGAAAGGAAAATTTTTCCCAGAAGAGGAATCAGAAAAAAATCATGGAAACGCGCTTTGAAGAGTCAAGTTTTTTTGAAGCTGACAGCTCAACAAGGCGGAGGGAAGGCTAATTATTTGTTTTTGCCTGAGGATTCAAACAATTGTTTTAGATTGACAAGGTTGTCTTCAAGTTGCTTGATCTTGCCTTTGCTGCTTATATTGCTCTGGACAGCATTTTCGTTTTCTTTGCGGATCTGTTCGTAAATCTCTTCGCGATAAACAGAAAGATCGCGAGGCGCATCTATGCCAATATGCACCTGATTGCCCTGAACTTTCAAGACTTTTATCTTAATATTGTTTCCTATTATTATACTTTCGTCTGACTTCCTTGTCAGGATCAGCATTTTATTGCCCTCTTTATAATACGCATGTCACGCATTGCTTTTCTCAAACTCTTCAAGGCCTTCCCATATCCGATATCGCACGGGATTGCTGTCTTCCAAAATAACCTGGCGGCCATCAAGATTGTCCATATTAATAATAATTGGAGCCAAAAGGTTTGCGGTTGTGTTTCTTGGATCACCTTCAACGGTCACCATGCTAAGGATAAAAGCGCTGGCCGGATCTTTAAGCGCTAGCAATGACAAATCTTTTGCCGGAATCTGTATGGAGTAATTTCTGCAAACCAGAAAAGGGTCCACGCAGACAAAGCCCAAATCGTCAAAATCAAGAGATTTAAGATAAACAAAAGGCTTGATCTTTTCATTTAAGGCTACTGCAAATTTCTTTGCTGTTTCAAAGGCAGGAATGCCGTCTGGAAAATTAAATATGACGCTTTCGCTCAGCAAGTTTGCAACTTTGCTGGGATAAGGCGCAATGGTACCCTTGCTCCAACTGCTATTTGTTGATTCACGTTTTATTTTCATGCTACCATGTTTTGTCAGTTAATACTTACGTCTTAAGTTTGATGGCAATATATTCATGCTTTCACGGTATTTTGCAACCGTTCTGCGAGCTACATTATACCCTTCTTTCTTCAATTCTTCAACTATCTGGCTATCCGATAAAGGAGAATAGCTGTCTTCTGTGTCAATTAAAGCTTTAATCGCATTTTTAACAACATTTTTTGACACAGACTTTCCGTCATCTGACTCATACCCGGTGGAAAAGAAGCGTCTCAAAGGCAATATGCCATATTTGCAGCGCATATGTTTTCTTGCCACAGCCCGACTCACAGTTGTTTCGTGGATTCCCACCTGTTCGGCGATCTGCGACATTGTCATGGGCTTAAGATGCTCTTCTCCTTCCAGAAAGAAATCTTTCTGGTACTCAACCAGAGCGTTGACTATTTTTCTAATAGTGCTCTGTCTTTGTATTATGCTGTTGATGAGATATACGCCCGAATGCAGTTTTTCTTTTATATATTCTCTGGTTTCCTTCGGGGTGGAAGGGTCTTTGAGGAGCGCTATGTAATTTTTGCTGATATACAGGTTCGGAAGATATTCATTGTTTATTTTTACTTTCAACTCGCCGTCTTTTTCAGTTATAACCACTTCTTCGATTATATATTCGTGCGGGCTGACTGGTTCAGTGGAAAGACGGGGGTTCAAGTTCTGTATTTCGGTTATGACATCTTTAAGCTCATCAATTGTTATTTTCATTTTTTTGGCTATTTGCGGAAGATGATTGGCCGCTATTTCATCTAGATAATCTTTAACCACCTCATATGTCTTGGAGCTCTTCATCCCCTTGCGTTCAAGTTGCAACAGAAGGCGTTCCTGAAGGTTTACCGCCGCGACTCCGGCCGGTTCAAGTTTCTGAACAATGCTGATGCTTTCAGTCACAAGCTCAAGACTTTGACCTGACGCCATTGCGAGGTCTGCAGGGTGGCTGGTGAGATAGCCGTTGTCATCAAGGCCTGAAACTACCACTTCGCAACATGAGTATAGCTCGGGAGTCAAATCCATAAAGCGGAGCTGTTCAAGAAGCGATTCCTGAAATGTCTGCTCCGAGGCGACTGAGTCCAAATAATGCCTGCGCCTCTCCTCGTCCTCTTCAGAATATTTGTTAACAGAACCGGATCTTATATATCGATTTTCCTCGTCAAGCTTCAATATTTTATCGAGCCATTCTTCCGATTCAACTTCCACGGGTTTGTCCGGCAGGTCTTCCGGCGCTCTTTCCACTTCAAGAACGGGATTCTTCGCAGTTTCTGCGTCTATCATGCCCTGAAGCTCAAGCACTGGCAGAAAAAGCATTTCAAGAGCCTGAATCTGCTGATGCGTCATTGTTTGTTCTTGACGCATTGTCTGAATTATATTTTGTTTTTGGCTCAGATCCATACTTTTTCCGATTTTGTCTGAAGGTTTCTTAAATATCGCATCATGGCCTACGCCACAGCCTGTAACATAGTCTCAATCCTTCAATATTGCAACTGAGCCAGCCGGTCTTTTTCAGGGCGGGCAACAGGGCTATGCTCCAGGGCTATGCTCCAGGGCTTATTTTTTGTTTATCCGGCGGCTGCGGGCGTATCCCCAGTCCAAAAGTTTTTTTACAAATTTGTCGCGCTCTTTTCTTGCCTTGAAGCCTGTAACGACGGCGACCAGTCTTGTGGAGCCGCGCTTGCATGTCACTGTGGTGCAATAACCGGAGCGCCTTATAAAGCCGGTCTTCATCCCGTCAACTCCGGGGCAACTTTTGATTAGCCGATTGTGATTGGTAAGGAACATGGCCTTCTTTGTTTTGGCTCTGAAAGTATAGCTCCATGTGGAAGCCCATTCGACGGCTAATTTGCGTTTAAGAAGCTCTTCGGCAAGCAATGCAAGTCCCTCGGGACTGCTGACATTGTCTTCTTTTGAGGAATCTCCCGGCAACCCGTGAGGATTGAAAAATCTGGTTCCGGGCATGTTTAACTCTTTGGCTCTATTGTTCATATTTTCTACAAAAAGAAAAGAATCTCCGCCGCCTATAAATTCGGCTACAAGCTGCGCTGAGTCGTTTGCGCTTTTTATCGCCACAGTCTTCAGGAGGTCGCGCAGCGGAAAGGTTTCCTTGGGATCCAGATAAACCTGGCTCCCGCCTATCCTGAATGCGCTGACAGACACTTTGACAGGGGTATCCAGTGAAATATTTTCATGCTTATCGATAGCTTCCATTGCCAGAAGCAGTGTCATCATTTTTGTCATAGACGCAATGGGCATGGACTTCTTTGGATTTTTGGCCCAAAGCGCCTTGCGTGTGCCAAGGTCAACCAGAATGCCTGATGTCGCATTTTTGCTTGCCGCCAAGCCGGGGATATTCCCCTGAACCGCATAGTTGTATATAAATTTTCCGGCTGGGGAGGACTCCTTTTTTTGTTCGCGTGAATTGCCATTCTTCACCGAAAGAGCTTTTTTCTCCTGGGGACTCTCCTGCTTCTTTGTGTCTTGAGCCGCAGTGGCCTTTTTGTCCTTGTCATCGTCATTGTATTTTTTAAGGAAAAAGAAATGGATGGCGACCCAGTGGAGAGCAATAATCACCAACAAAATGACTATTATCGAAAAAGACTTGTTGCTGCTGTTTCTATTTCTCATTGTCTGCTCTGTTTATTGCGGCAAACACTGCCAGTATCGCTGCTCTGTCAATGTTTGGATGCTTTCCTGCTCCGTATATAAGCTTTTTATCTGAAGTTCTGCGTATTCCCACAAAAGCCATTGCGGTCGCGTCAGCGTCATGCCCGAGAGACTGTTCTGAAAAGTCGTCAAGCGTGAAGTCTAAAAATTTCCCGCTTTCCTTTATTGCGTGAACTGTCGCTGAGATGGGGCCGTTGCCGGAGCCTTCAATGTCGAATTGTTCCCCGTTGACTGTTACTGTCAACATGACCGACACAGATTCATCGTCTGCGCGTGTTCTGACAAATTTATTCATGCAATAAGGCCCTTTGATATCTAAAAAGCGGGAATTAAAGGCGCCCAGAAGCTCTTCTGAATTTATTTCATTTCCTTTTTTATCCGCCAGATTCTGCATGATTTTGCCGAGTTCCGGCTGCATTGCCTTCGGAGGATAAATGCCAAATTCTTTTTCAAGAACATAAGTCACTCCGCCTTTCCCAGACTGGCTGTTGATGCGGATGAGTTTTTCATAATCTCTGCCGACATCGGCGGGGTCGATATGCAGATATGGCACTTTCCAGGCTTGATGGAAAATTTTTCTGGCTTTTGCTTTGGACTCGATCCCTTTTCGAATGGCGTCCTGATGCGATCCGGAAAAAGCGGTGAACACTAATTGCCCCGCATAAGGATGTCTTGGGTGCACTGGAATATTGGAAACTTCCTCCACCAATTTTATGATTTCGGGAAGATTTTTAAAGTCCAAACTGATGCAAATTCCTCTGGAAAACAGATTCAGAGCCAAAATTGACAGATCTAGATTGCCTGTTCTCTCGCCGTGTCCGAAAATAGTTCCCTCCACGCGGTCAGCTCCGCCCATCAAAGCCATTTCAGTTGCGGCGACTGCGCAGCCCTGGTCGTTGTGGGCATGCAGGCTTATTGACGTTTCGTCCAGATACGGATAATTGTCGCAAAAATATTCTATCATGTCCGCATACTGGTACGGAGGCCTTCTTTCAACTGTGGCCGGCAAATTCAAAATGAAATCGTGCTTGTCAGACGGCCCCCATATTTCCTTGAGAGCCTTGCAAATATCCAGCACAAAATCGGGGTCGCTGTCGGTGAATTCCTCAGGGGAAAATTCGTAAGCGACGCGGTCTCTGAGTCCGGCTTTTTCCAGATAGTCTATTATCATGTGTGTGCCGTCTACAGCCATCTGTTTGACTTGTTCCCGATTGTTGCCGAACACCACTTGCCCGTGCAGGTCGGAAGTTGCCACATAGCAATGAAGTATTGCTGCTTTGACTCCTTTCAGTGATTCCACTGTTTTTTTTATCAGATGCTCGCGCGCTTGAGTCAATACGGATATGCGGACATCGTCTGGAATGTGTCCGCCTTCCACCAGTTCTCTGACAAAATCAAAATCGTCTTTGGACGCGGACGGGAATCCAACTTCTATTTCCTTGAATCCGATTTTTACCAGCATATTGAAATAGTCAAGCTTTTTTTCAGGGCTCATCGGCACTGGCAATGCTTGATTGCCGTCGCGCAGGTCAACAGAACACCATCTAGGTTCATGCGTCAAGGTCTTGTCGGGCCATTTCCGGTTCTTTATCGGAATTGGCGTCGGACTTTTGTATTTGGGATATTCGCTCATCTTTTCCTTCATTCCAATTTTTATATTCACGATACTATATCATCATTTCGGGATATTAACAGGTTCAAATTAAGATATATTTCCAAGCCGCTTATCCTTTCCTTATTCATGTTTTTTATAGCCAGGCAAAAAAAAAGCGAACCCTTTCAAGGATTCGCTTTTTGCAACAGTTTAAAAATCAAATAGTTAAACTACAACAGCAAATCCTCCCTTTCGCCAAGGGCCAGAAGGTCTGGAAGACCTAGGAGCAATTTGCTGTTTGTTCTAATTTGATTCATTATTTCCATCTTTTTTGTTTCAATTTTAATATCATAGCAAAAAAAGCGCCTGATGTCAATTTTTTTTGCAAAAATAAAACGCGAGCTGTGCAACCCTTCAGTGAAAGTGGTTTTTAAAAGTGAAAACATGCCTCCGGGGGCTTCCCCGGACGCTTGCCGGGGCGGAACACCGGCTGCTCCCACCTGGGCTCTCTCATTAAATGCCATAACTACCTCTCTCATTATTA
>CAZYVR010000269.1:0-8428 GCA_964651145.1 uncultured Victivallales bacterium
TTCCGCAATTATGGAATTGACTGTCTCGGGAAGAGCGTGCCTGAATTTTCTCAGCCTTTCGCGTTCATCCGTGTCAAAAGCGGACCAGATAGTCAATGCCTTGCCGGAATTGATAGAATCTGCTATATCCTTCAGTTTTTTTACAGCTTCGGACGCTTTGTCTGAGCTTGTTGAGACATCAATATATATTCCCGCAACATCCTTTGACTCAGGCATTCCGGGTGGAACCGCGCTGGCGGCTCCCAGAGTTTCTCTTCTTTTGCGCAACAAATCCAATGCGCCGGGCCCAAAATACTCTATTGCTGTTATTTCGAGGTCACTGCGCTCCCGGAGTTTTTCTGTGAGTTCAACCGCCGCTGATTCGCAAGATATAAAGAACATTGCGTTAAATTCAAATTCAGGCTTGGGCTCCAGACTCAATTCTGCCTCGACTATAACTCCAAGCGTTCCTTCGGAGCCAATAAACAGGTCTATCAAATCCATGCCTTTTCCGCTATAATACCCGGCCGCGTTTTTAGTTTTGGGCTGAAGATAGTCCGGAGCTTTGCAATTCGCTTTTGACCCGTCTGCAAATACAATGTCAAAGCTGTTGTCTTCTTCATACGCAAATGTCTGCCCTCTGCGTATCTTTAAAATATCGCCGTTGGCAAGAACCACAGTCAAGGCTTTTACATAATTTCGAGTGGGGCCATAGCGGTAGGTGTGAGCTCCGGAGGCATTGCAGGCAATCATTCCGCCTATATTGGCGCTTGTTTCAGTAGGATCAGGAGGAAACATAAATTTGCTTTTGTTGCGCACAAGATAAGAGCGCAAATCGGAAAGCAACGCTCCGCTTTGACAGACAAGCGAGGCTGAATTTGCGTCGTCGGACTCGTTCGCCTTATAAATTTTCTGAAGCTTTGTCAGCGACAGAAGCATTCCGCCATTCGGAACAGCTCCACCGGCTATTCCAGTTCTTCCGCCGGAAACAGTTACATCCAGGCCTTTTTCGTTGGCCCATATCATTAGAGCCGCCACTTCTTCAGTGGTTGAGGGGAAAGCCGCGCAATCAGCCGCGCCCTCCAGGCGGGACTCATCTCTTAGGCAGTCGGCGGGAATATCTTTTCCTTCAAACATGCGGGGAAGGGGAGGCAAAGAAGAGCCTTTGACGTTTTCAGCTTTAAGAATATTCATATAACAATCATCCGATACAAAAAAAGCTCCGACTTGCGCCGGAGCTTGTATATACAACTAGTTGAACTGTCGCAATTATCGCGCGTAATATTCGATAACGTGCATAATTTCAACGTTCACTGGAATTTCTTCCAATTCCGGTTCGCGCATGACTGTGGCTTTCAACTGTTCTCTGTCAACATCCAAATAGGATGGAGCCTTTGCGTTGGTGCCTTTTGCTATTTCAGCAATTGAAGGAGATTTTTCAGCATTGATTGAAACAACCTGTCCTTCACTAAGTCTATATGATGAACGGTCAAGTTTTTTGCCGTCCACAAGGATATGTCCATGAATTATAGATTGCTTTGCCGCATAAATGCTGGGAGCAAGACCGCTGCGGAATATAACTGCGTCAAGGCGCAATTCCAAGCTACGGAACAGTTTTTCATGAGCGCGGCCTTCGCCTTGTTTCGCTTTTTTATAAGCGTTGACAAGCTGTTTTTCTGAGATGGCGTAGTGACACTTGAGTTTCTGTTTTTCAAGCAGGAGTTCGCCATAAGTTGAGAGTTTTTTCCTGCGACCGGTTTTGCCATGGGCGCCTGCGGGATACGGACGTCTTACGCTAGGGCATTTGGGGTTGTCCCAGATGCAGTAGCCTACACGACGGCAAAATTTGTGTTTTACCTGACCTTTTATGGACATTTTACTGTTCCTTTGTTTCGCTTGACCTTCGATAGAAATTTC
The DNA here is from genome assembly GCA_964651145.1 of uncultured Victivallales bacterium. Taxonomy (GTDB): domain Bacteria; phylum Verrucomicrobiota; class Lentisphaeria; order Victivallales; family GWF2-45-14; genus CAZYVR01. The sequence continues at coordinate 1,897 of CAZYVR010000269.1, forward strand.
TTCTATCCCTAATTATTTTTTTGCGACGCAGGTGTCAAGCCTTATTATGGGGCCTGTGCCGCATTCTTGAAAAAAGAGCAAGTAAAGTATCTGTCAAGTTCGCAATCTTCAAGCCTTGAATGTAAATTTTGAGCAATTTATTACAACATTGTTTATATTTTAGGAGAAAATATGTATTTGAAGATTTTTGGAATTCTTGTTTTGTGTTGTTTTTTTGCTGTTGCCGATCTGTCCGCTCGCGTCTACACGGGGCTGGAAGTTTTCCTTGCCAGGCACACTTCCATTGTGAAGAACAAGAGAGTTGGACTTGTCACAAACCCGACAGGAGTCAACGCGCGCTTGCAGGCAACAGTCGACCTGTTCAAGGCTGACAAGCGCATAAACTTAGTGGCCTTGTTTGCGCCGGAGCATGGCATCCGGGGAAATATTGCAGCCGGTGAAAATGTCGCTGGCGGACGCGACCCGAAAACGAAACTCCCGGTTTATACTCTTTACGGCCCCAACGGCCACAAGCCTTCAAGGGCCGCGCTGGGCAAGGTGGACGTTCTTGTATATGACATACAGGATGTCGGCAGCCGCGCTTACACTTACATATGGCATATGGCCGAATGCATGAAAGCCGCCGCTCAGGCAGGCAAAACAATAGTGGTTCTTGACAGACCCAATCCGCTTGGCGCAAATGTAGTTGACGGCCCCGTGACTGAACGAAAATATCTTTCTTTTATAGGACTTTACCCCATCCCGCGCGTTTACGGCATGACCGTTGGCGAGCTTGCCGGGTATTTAAATAAAGAGGAAAAGATAAACTGTCATCTTTATATTGTGCCAATGATAAATTACAAGCGCGGAATGTCCTGGGAACAAACAGGCCTGCCATGGGTTCCTACTTCGCCGCATATCCCCACGCCGGAGTCGGCGTGTTGCTTTGCAGCCACAGGCACGATTGGCGAGGTCGGCGGGTTCAACATTGGAATCGGCTATACTTTGCCATTTGAAACAGTGGCCGCGCCGTGGATCAACGCGGAATTGTCCACAGCAAAACTCAATGCCTTGAAACTGCCAGGCGTTCGCTTTCGGCCCATTTTCTACACTCCCAAATATGCGGCCTACAAAAACGCCAGCATAAAAGGCGTTCAGATACATGTCTTTGATCCGGCGAGCTTTAAGCCAGCCACCACGGAAGTGGCGATACTTTGCCATATGCGCAAATATTATTCAAGACACTGGGGGTGGAAGCCTAAAAATGCCAAGACATTCGACAAGGCAATGGGGACCGCGTCAGTTCGTCTGCGCATAATGAGAGGACGGAGCTATCAAGGAATTGCAAGAAGCTGGCAAGCCCCAATAAATATTTTTCTAAAAAAAAGAGCAAAATATCTTATTTATAAGTGATTTTCTGCGTGAAAACTTACTTGACAAGCGCTAGTTTAAAAATGCCTTGTCCTAACTAATATTTCATGGAGACAGTGGTGATTTCAGAAAAAATGCTGTTGCGTATGTTTTTTGCGCTTATTGCCGGAATGTTTTTTGCAATTTCCGGTTGCAAATCTGTTGCAGAGAGAGGAACAGAGAACAAAACAGCCATTGAAAAACAAGCAATTCCTTCTGTTCCTCAAACTAAAATCCTTGTCAAGACCCATGAGATTTCATTGCCGGTTAAGTCTTTGAAAACCAAAACAGCGTTGCCAAAAGAGCCGACGATTATCAGCCTGGACAATACTGTGGCAAACAGGCTGTCTGCGCCCGAAAAAGACTCAAGCCGTTTTCTTGCTCCAGACGCATTTGTGTCGAAATGGAGCATTCTCGGGCCATTTAGATTCAAGAAAAATAAATTTAAAAATATTGGCGAAGTTTTGCATTTTCAGTTTATAGCTGACGAGCAAAGCCTTCAAGGGAAGCGGGCGGCTCCGGCTGCCGCGCATTGGCAGGAGTCTTCTTTCAGCGAAGAAAAGTCTGTGGGAATGATAGACTTGAACAACCTTTACAGCAAGAATATTGACTATGCTGTAGCTTATGCTGTATGCTTTTTGGTGTCGCCTCAAGAATTCTCTGATCTGACATTGTTGTCGGGCGGAAGCGATTTTTTAAAAATATGGATAAATAAAAAGCTTGTCCACGCCTACAACCAGGGGCCCCGCAAGGGCGACCTGGATCAGGACGTTATAAAAGAAATAAAATTAAAAAAAGGCTACAATCTGGTAGTGCTTAAGTGCGTTAAAATGACCGGCGAATGGTCCTTCTATTTTCGATTGGCCACCAAAGACAAGTTGCCATTGCGCATAAAACAGCAATAGTCCTTATTTGCCTATGTTTCTTTTGTAGAATTGCTTGGGCGTTATGCCTGTTGATTTTTTAAAGTATTGAATAAAGTAATTCAAATCATTGAATCCTGTTTTCATGGCCACTTGAGATACATTGCCCATTCCATCTTGCAGCAACCCCATGGCATGAACTATTCGAGTGTTGTTTAAATAATTGATTATTGTTTGATTGGTTTCTTTTTTGAAACTTTGGCAAAGATAGGTTTTTGGCATTTTGAAATGCTCAGCCAGCTCCGTCAGTTCTATTTTTGATGAATAATTTTCGTCTAGATAATCAATGATTTTTGCGATTCGCTTATTGCCGACTTCTTTTTTGAAGCCTTGAAGGTTTTTGGCTGAATTCAGTACATCAAACGCTTTGCCTATGATTGACAACACATTAAACACAGCGTGCAATTGTTCAAATTCCAATATTACATTGGAGCTTTCCGGCTGATTTCCTTTTGTGTATTGAGACAGGTTATCTAAGTGAGGCTTAATTGCTCCTCGCCTCAACAAAATAACTCTTCCGCCGTAAAAAAGCCAACCGGCTTTGGGTTTCTTCCACTTTGTCCTCTCCTTTTGCGCATATTGAAAAATATTCAGAATATCCAGAATTTTATCAACATTGATCTGCAACATCACACAGGAAGCTTTTGGCGCCGTTGGTGAGTAAAATATTGAACAATCAAAGTGAGATGGCGTTATCAATGCGAACTCATCTTCCAAATGCACCTTGCCGTCATGGAAGAACAGAAAACCCGACAAGCCGCGCGTAAGATACACTGTCACGCAATTGCTGGCGCAAGGCGGACTGCTGTGCTCAGATTCGTTTTTCAGTTCCCGGATGTTAAAAAAATCATGATATTCAAACTTTGCCGGTTCACTCATGGTCGTTGCCTTTGTTATTGAAAAGTATTGCTATATTGCTATTGAGCTTTTGGATATATATATAGACTGTAATGAAAAAGTCAAGTATAATAGCAACAGGCAAGCTTAAGGAAAACAAAACAAGATGGTATTTTAGGATGCAAATAAAGAACAGGCCAAACATATTGATTTTTATGGTGGACGAAATGCAGAACGATGTTACGCGAGAAGAGCATCCGTGCCACATGCCGCGTCTAAAGGAATTTGCAAAAGAGGGAATGACTTTCACTAACGCTTTTACATGTTCGCCGCACTGTTGTCCTTCTCGCGCTACGTTTATGACTGGAGCTTACCCTACGAGACATGGAATATTTAACAATGTTGACACAGTCACAGCTCATCAGCACGGATTGAACCCAGGCGTGAGGCTTTTTTCGGAAGACTTGAAAGAGGCTGGATACGAAATGGCAATAGCCGGAAAATGGCATGTATCCCATAAAGAAAGTCCCTCAGACAGAGGCTGGACTGAGTGGTCTGAGTATCATAAAAACGGTAAGCTGCTCGGATATGATAATGCAAAATATAATCTCAATATAGCCACGCCTTTGCGGAGGCCGGGCTGGGGGGATGCGCCATTTATTGACAAACATTACGAAGGTCCGGACGCATATAAGCAGGATTGGTATTATGACTATGCAATCAAGCCTGGAATGCAAGCCTTGAAGTACTTGGTTGAAGGCGAAAAGCCATGGTGTCTTTTTGTCAGCACAGACATGGAAGGACGCACTTCTTGCCCAAGGGAATATTATGAAAGATATGATCAGGAAAAAATTGAGCTTCCAAAAAGTTTTTCAGACACGCTTGAGGACAAGCCCAATATTTATCGCAGACTCCGCGAACAGGTTTGGGGACAGTTGAGTGAAACAGACGCTAAGGCAGGCATCGCCAACTACTGGGCTAATTGCGAACAGCAGGATTCGTTTTTTGGTGAGCTGCTGGACGCGCTTGAAGACACGGGTAAAAAAGAAAACACCATTGTTCTGTTTATTTCCGACCATGGAGACTATAACTTTAGTCACGGCTTGCAATATATGGGCATTCCTTCGTTCCGCGAAGCGTACCATATCCCCGCCATAATGCGCTGGCCTGAAGGCATCAAAAAGCAAGGAAGCAAAATAGACGAGCTTGTGACTCTTGCCGATTTCGCGCCAACCTTTCTGGAACTTGCTAAGACTGAGCCTGAAGACGAAAAGACAGGGCGCAGCCTTGTCCCGTTTCTGAAAGAGGGCAGGGCGGGTGGATGGCCAGACGCATGGCATTCGCAGACAAAAGGCAATGAGGTATATTATACACAACGCATCGTGGCAACCAAAGACTATAAATATGTTTACAACGCTTTTGATTATGACGAAATGTATGACTTAAAAACTGATCATCATGAGATGGTCAACTTGATTCATCCGTCAAGGCACAAAAAAAGCTTGTCGCCGGAAGAGACCAGAGAATTGACAGAAGACAATCCATGGCCGCATCTGCCGGACGATTTGAATGAAATACGCAAGAATATGTTGGCAAAAATGTGGAATTTTGCCATAAAGGAAAATGATATAATTTTCAGCCAATTCCCGCCAGTGGCAATATCCGCCTTCGGGCCAGCCTTGGCGAAGGAAAAGTTGTAAAAAGCAGAAAAAAGGAAACTATATGCGATATTTAAAGGCATCTTGTCGTTTTACGCTCATAGAATTGCTCATAGCAATAGCGATAATAGCAATTTTGGCAAGTATGTTATTGCCTGCTTTGCGCAATGCCAGAGGCTCAGCCAAAAAAATTCAATGCGTCAGCAACTTAAAGCAGCAGTCTATTGGCATGACCATGTATACTCAAGATTGGAGCGTTTTTTTCCCTGCTCCACTATATGAAATAGATTCAAGCACGAATCCTTGGACATACAACGATTGGCAGTATGCCATTGTTGATTACCTATATCCCGGAAAAGATATGAGTAGCGCAAGGCACTACAGACCTGGCACTGTTTTTTGGTGCCCAGAGGAAGTAAACCCCACTTTTAATGCCACTCGTGACCCCCATAATGAGAGTAATAACTCTTATCGATATTCAATGAATAAGCAATTACCTGATATTGGCGATCAAAATCCCAAAAAAATTACCAGAATCAAAGCTCATTCCACTACATGTCTGGTTACCGAATCTTTCTTCTCCTCTGGCGCTTGCAATGCTTGGGTTTTTGCAAATGAAACAGGAAATGTTCCGCATAATCGTAGGGCAAATGTTTTGTATGTAGATCTTCATGTGAGCGATTTGGTGGAAAAGGAGTTTCCTTTAAGCAATGGCAATTCTTTTTGGAGTGGCCTTTAGTTAGTTTATATTAAAATGAATACCCAAAGAAAGAACGTGAGTCAAAATGAAAACAACAACTGTCAGCGGCAAAAGAAGAAATTGGCAAATAACAGCAATAATTAAAGGGGCGGGATATTTGCCTAATATGAAAAACAGACTGTTATTTTTTTTCTGCTCTTTTGTTTGTTTTTGCCTGCCTTTATTCTCGATGGAAATAATTCCAGGATGCAAAGTAAACAAATGGGGTAGAATTGATGCTGATTTCTTTTCAATGGCAGTAATGTTCCGCGGCGCCCCCTGGAATACAACTGCCGTTAATAGAAAAACCTTGAAACTTAAACATGGATTTCCACAGGAAAATAAGGATTCATTTTACCTGTCAGGCATACTGGACACCACAGAAAACTCAAATAATTTTGAATATTTATACAGCATTGAAAAAATGGATAATAACGCTTTTAGAATAAAATGCAAAGCAGAAAACTCTAAACCTGTGTCCATTAACAGTGCGGCTCTCGAACTATCTTTTAAAACTGAGGAATTGACAAATAAAGTACTTATGGCTGGGAATAAGAAAATTGTTATGCCGGAAATATTAGAAAAACACGGCATTTATAAATCAGGTTCATGCTCAAGCATTATAATTCCTTATTCTCAGGGGAAACTTATTGTCTCCGGGATGCAGGGAATTGCTATTTTGGACAATAGAGCTTATAACAGAAATACTTTTCTTATAAGACTGTATATGACTCCGCATAAAGGCATTCATAAATCTTTTTCAGGAGAGTTTAATATCAAAAGAATTCCATATAAAAGCGTTTGTGTTGATATTTCCCGGGCTTGCAATATGGGATTTGCCGATAGCGCGCCCAATGATCAAAAAGGGGGATGGACGGATCAAGGCTTCGGCAATGATCTGTCAAAAATAAAAAGCGGCAAAATTAATTTTTCAGGCATAGAATTCAATATAATAGATCCTTGCAAAAACAATGATAAATCATGTA
>CAZYVR010000270.1:0-8411 GCA_964651145.1 uncultured Victivallales bacterium
GCGTCGCGAATGGCCTTGCATTCCTGAATGTCGCCCATTTTGGTGGCGGTCGCGTGGGTGTTGACCAAGTCAATGTCGCCAGCTTTCAATCTTGCTTTTTGAAGAGCTTTGGCGATGCATTCGGTTTGTCTTTCAGTGTTCGGCAGCACTGCATTTGTCGCGTCTGAATTCATTCCGTATCCGGCGATTTCAGCATAGATTTTTGCTCCGCGCTTCTTTGCGTCCTCGAGTCTTTCCAGCACATAAAGACAGCCGCCTTCTGAAACAACGATGCCGTTTCTGTCAATGTCGAATGGCCTGCTTGCTTTTGTCGGGTCATCATTTTCCGCCAGCGCGCCCTGGCTCTTGAAGCTTGCGAAGATTCCGAAAGTGTGTATGCTTTCCGACACGCCGCCAGCAATGGCAATATCCACTTCGCCCAGCTGCAATTGCTGAAGGCCCTGTATAATTCCGGCGTTGCCTGCGGCGCATGCGGCGCCTATGCAATAATGCGGGCCGGTAATTCCCATGTTTATGGTGATTTCTCCGGCTGCGTTGTTGGCTACTGAGCGTGGGTTGTGATGGTGTGTCCAGTATTTGACGTCGTAATTGAACTGGCTCAGGTTGTAGACTTCATTTTCTGTTTCTACGTTGCCGTGTTCGGTTATTCCCACATATATTCCGGTTCTTGACCTGTTGGAGTCGTCAATTTCGATTCCGGCGTCTCTCATCGCTTCGTTTGCGCAATAAATAGAGACCGAGCCGACGCGCGTGCCTATGCGCAGATCCTTTTTCTTCTGGTATTTCAGAGGATCAAAGTCGCACACGCCAGCATTGACTTTGCCCATGTAGCGCATGTCAATGCTTCTCACTCCGGAAACGCCGTTGAGTAAATTGTGGCGGAATTCATTAAGATTATTGCCGTTTGGCGAGGCTAAGCCCATCCCCGTTATAACTATTCTCTGAGAACTTGTTGACATAAACGCAGTATCCGTTTCTATTAATAAGCTGTAAATATTTAAAATAAACTTATGACTTAAAGCGAAATAAATCAATAATGATTTCAGGAATAGGCACAGATATTGTGGAAGTTGCACGCATAAAGGCTTTGCTGGAGAAGCATCCGGCATCATTCCTTGACCATATTTTTACAGAAAAAGAGCAGGCCGAGGCCGCAAAAAGAAAAAATCCTGCTGAATACTACGCGGGAAGATGGGCAGTCAAGGAGGCTGTTTCAAAAGCTCTGGGCTCCGGCATTGGAGAAGACTGCGCCTGGCGAGACATCGAAACTCTGAACGATTCCAGAGGCAAACCCGACGCAAAGCTCAGCGGAGACGCAAAGAAAAGCGCCGCCGCAAAATCAATAGACGACATTCATGTTTCAATAAGTCACGAAAAACATTACGCTTGCGCTTTTGTGGTCCTTAGCTGTAACGGCGGGTGACATGCAGCACATAATGAATGCGTTTAATGTGTGTTTTTATCCAGAAAATGACTGACACATTGCTAAAATTACAGTTTTTTTAGGAAATCAATGACAAATTAGTTGAAATATTTGTAATCCATAATACATTTTATGTTCTTTTGCGGCTGATTTCCCGATCTAGGTCGCTTTAGTTAAAATATATTAATGATAAAGTTGAACCGTAAACAGCTAAAAATGAGACTGAATGTTATGAAGACATACCTTGCTAAAAATGAAGAAGTCGAACGGACACATATTTTGTTTGACGCAACTGGAATCCCTGCCGGCCGGCTGGCGGTGGTAATAGCCAACGCCTTGCGTGGAAAAGACAAACCAACATACACGCCGCATGTGGACACCGGCAATTTTGTTGTTGTTATAAACGCTGAAAAAATATTTTTCTCCGGCGACAAAGATGAAAAGAAAATTTACGTTAATTTTTCTGGATACAGAGGCGGCCTTAAAGAGCAAAATGCAGCAACTGTGCGCGAGAAAAACCCTGAACGCATAATCAAAGATGCTGTATGGGGAATGATGCCGCACGGAAGATTAGGACGCGCTCAGTTCAAAAAATTGAAAGTCTATGCCGGCCCGAAACATCCGCACGAAGCACAAGCGCCTGAAAAAGTTACAATCTAAGGAGTTGACATATAATGGCTAACACCACTGAAGAAATTAGGGCTACAGGGCGCAGAAAATGCGCATCAGCCAGAGTTAGAATCCGTCCCGGAACGGGCAAAGTAAAAATCAATAACAAACCCATTGACACTTACTTTCCCACAGAAGCTTTGCGCGGTTTCATCTATCAGCCGCTCACAGTGACTGACACTTCTGGAAAATTTGACATTTGCGCGAGCATCAAAGGCGGCGGACCAACTGGCCAGGCCGGAGCGCTCAGACACGGCATTGCAAGAGCTCTCATCCAGACTGATGAATCCATGCGCGCCATTCTGAAAAATTGCGGAATGCTCACAAGAGACGCCCGCGTCAAGGAAAGAAATAAACCTGGTCAGCCTGGCGCACGCAAACGCTTCCAGTTTTCAAAACGTTAATCTTAAAACTATTATACAGATATGTCAAAGATACGCGCTGCAGTTGTGGGAGCTTCCGGATATTCCGGAGAAGAGCTCCTGCGCCTGCTTTTTCGTCATAAATCATGCAATGTAAGCATCATTACTTCACGCCAGTATGCAGGACAAGCTGTGGGCGAAGTTTTCCCGCGATTTGCGGAGGAAACCGTCAAGTTTTCCGCTCCGGACACAAAAGCCATTGCCGCTGAATGCGATGTGGCTTTTCTGGCATTGCCTCACGGCCTTGCTTCGGAATTTGCGATTCCCCTGCTGGAATCCGGCGTGAAAGTAATTGACATCAGCGCGGACTTCCGCCTGAGAAGCCAGGAAAAGTTCAAGGAATATTATAAGGACGACCATCCGGCTCCAAAGCTCCTTGAGACTGCTGTTTACGGGCTGCCCGAACGCTATCGCGACAAAATAAAAACCGCTGATCTTATAGCTTGTCCGGGGTGTTACCCGACAAGCATAATACTTCCGAGCGCGCCTCTTCTTAAATCAGAGCTGGTTTCCCCCGAGGGAATTGTCGTCTCCAGCATGAGCGGGATTTCAGGAGCGGGACGCAAAGTTGATTTGCCGTATATTTTCCCTGAATGCAATGAAAGTGTTCGCGCTTACGCTGCAAAAGGACACAGGCACCTTCCAGAAATAGAGCAGGAACTTGCCGCGGCGGCGGGAATGGATGAAGTGATCATCAATTTCACACCACACCTTGTTCCGGTGAACAGGGGCATTAATTCCACCCTCTTTTTTAACGCCAAGCCGGGATGCTCCGTGAAGAAGATAGCGGAAGTTTATCAGAACGCTTATTCAAACGAGCCTTTCGTAAGAGTTTTGGCGCATGGAAAACTGCCTGACACAAAGCATATCACTATGACCAATATTTGCGAAAGAGGCTTTGTCTTTGACGAACGCACAAACAAAGTCATCGTAGCCAGCTCCATTGACAACTTGACAAAAGGCGCATCAGGCCAGGCTATTCAGGACATGAATATACGCTTCGGCCAAAATGAGACAGAAGGCCTTCTCTAAAAAGAAAATTGGTTCTTCGCCGTCAAGGGCAATCCGACATAACCATTCGCTTTGCTCATTTTTATTCTCTTTGTTTCATGCCTTGACAAGATGCCTGGAAGATTTACGGATTAAAATGATGAAGAGGCATATTTTTTTCGTCAAACATTATCCATGTAAATGTACATATCTTTTAAATTTATGCTATTTTTGCATTAAAAAGACAGCATGTAAAAACTGTCATCAAAATCCCTTTGTTCTTGAAAAGATTTAAGATTCATATTACCTTGAGCAATATTTATCAGCAAAAGGACACTTTTTTTCATGAAAATTATAGACTGTCATGTTCACTATCTGCCGGAAGCGTTAAATGCACCTGAAATATTGAAAGCCATGGACAAAGCGGGAGTGGAAAAGGCTTTCATGCTAGCGACGCCAAATCATTCCAGATATGTCGATTGCGGACTTTCTGGCGACAACGAAAAAGTGGCTGAACTTGTGAAAGCCCATCCCGACCGTTTTGTTGGCGGCGTTTATATTGATCCTCGAAATGTAATGGAAGCGCAAACCACGGCAAGAAAATACAGGGACATGGGGTTTCCTGTGATTAAAATGTGGCCAGCGCACGGCTTTTTGCCGGACGATCCAATGATATATCCAGTTTGGGAGGTTGTCAACGAACTGAAAATGGCAGTGCTTTTCCACAGCGGCATACTTGGATGCGGACACAACAGGAAACCTCCGATGGAGCTGTCCACTATCCGCAGCGCGGCCTTTAACTCCAAATTTGGACAGCCGATTTATCTTGACCAGCCAGCGCGATTTTTCCCCGACATCCAATTCATCATAGCCCATTGCGCATATCCCTGGACACTCGAAGCTCTGGATGTGTCCTTCATGCACAAGAACGTCTATATTGACTTCTCATGCCCGCTGGGGTATGAAGGGTACAACCTTATTGATCGACTCAAGCCTTCGCGCATTGCGTGGGACAGAATGCTTTTTGGCAGCGACACGGCAGGCAATGCAGAGAACGATATTGAACGCTGGAAAAAGCTGATGGACGAACCATTATTCAAAGACCATAAAGAAGCTTTTTTCTACGACAACGCAAAATCCCTGTTGGATAAAATTTCCCGTTAAAAACATTAGGCGTCTAATGTTATGGAGCCGCCAAAAGTCCTGAAAAATAAAAAAGCCGGTGGCGAAGCCACTTTTAAACCCACTTCGTGGGCGCGACAGCGCGCATGGCGCGTTAAAAGCCTGCGGCTTGTTGGGGCGCGAAGCGACAACAAGCTTTATTTCGTTGCAGCGCCAGCTCTTTGGATTTTTGGCGGGACCGCCTAATGCAATAGCTTCTTTTTTTTTGCTTGATTTCTATTAACTATAATTATATAGTCCCAAATGATAGAAATGTTTATAACTTTAGTTGTTGTCGGAGCCGTTGCGGGGATTATATTCTCAGTCCGATGGCTGTTAATGAAGCTTCCAGTTGATCCAGATCCATGGGATGGACAGATCGACAAGCAGGAATTAGATGAAAGCTCTGCCTCTGTCTGCCTGAATTGCTCAAAGCCTGTCGAGAATTTCAGCCAGCATTATTGTCCGAATTGTGGAGGCATTACAGGGGAATACACAAGATATATTCCATTTGTGAACATACAATTTAACTACTCGATTTTTGGGACATTGTGGAGCAAGTTAAAGAACCGCAAAACTGTTTTGCCTGCTTGGATTATCTATTTGGTCCTGATTATATTTCTAGCGCCAGCCATACTGATGGTTGGAGTCCCCTTGAGTGTTTATTCTATGATAAAAAGGTTTAAACAAAAAAAATCTGCGGATCCAAAACTTTAGGTTTTTACTTTGTAAATTGTCACGCCAAAAAGTAGAGAAAGCTGTCGCAGCAACGAAATGAAGCTTGTTGTCGCTTCGCGACTTTCAATGCGCCACGCGCGCTGTGCCCCCACGAAGTGGGTTTAAAAATGGCTTTGCCGGTGTCTTTTATTTTTCAGGACTTTTGGCGGGGCCGTCCAATTCGTCTATTATTTTCCTGAGGAGAGCCTGATCCACATGGGTTGCAGACAGCCATTTCTCGGCTTTTTCGACAGCGTATGCGCATACTTTTTTGGCGTGAGGTATTTCCCGGCACAGAAGCTTGAGGCCCAGCGCGGTTGTTATTGCATGGATTCCTGTTTCTCTTTCAAGTTTTTCGAGCTGAACGGCTGATTCTTTTATTTTCTCTTTGAGCTGCTCGATGGACAGCTCCAGTTTTTCGGCCAGGATTGCGTCCGATCCAAAATATCCATATTGTGTTTGACTCTTCAGCAATCTCAAACACCATTCCGTCGAATCAGTATACCAGGACGCTTCGTCCTTTATCCTGTATAGTTCAGTTTTATGCCTTGCGGCGTGTCCATTTGCGGCCTGCGCGTAAAGCTCGGCTCCGGAATCTTCCTGGATGCAAAATGGCGAGAAACTGGAAACTTCGTCTCCGTAATCTTTGGTTATGGTTATCGGAATTCTGCGGTATTCCGGTCTTTGCTTTGCTTTGTCTTCTTTTTTGCGTTTGGCTACAGCCACATAGCTGGTCTTGCTCGACAGCAAATTATATTTTAAGCCAATTTCCAAAGCTTTGTTTTCTTCTTTCTCAATGCATGATGCTTTTTCTTCCAGGCGCTCAATCTCCTTTGCCGCCCAAAGCGTGGGTATAATGTTGTCGTTGCCAATATGGCGCGTCTGGCATTCTTTGACAAATTTATTCCCTTCCGCTTTGCCGCTTATTGTTATTTTGCCGCCGTCCCGGGGAAGTGGATCTTTAACAAATAAAAGATAGCCATCACCTTCATAAATGGGCGGCAGGGCATTGGCCTCCCTTTCAATTCTGCGGTTGTCGATCCTGAGTTCAAGATCTTCAATCGCTGGCTGAATCAACCGGGAAAATTGTCGCAGAACTTTCTTCTGGATATCTTCTCCCGGTTGCATCAGTTCCCATGCCCCTCCCGTTGCCCTGGCCAGCCCTTTAATCAGGTGATGGCTTGCCCCGTATCCTACACCAAAGGTGTAACATCTGATTCCATTGTTGCTTTCTGTAAAATTCCTTATTGTTTCAATGGGATTGTAAATTTCTCCGTCCGTGATCAGTATTATATCCCGTCTGCAGCCTTTTTTGACCGGAAATGCGCATGCTTCAGCAAGAGCGTTTGACAACTCGCTGCCTTCCATTTCCGCTTCCAGGCTTGATATGTCAGTGAGCGCTTTTGACAAATTTTCCTCGTTATGCGCCATTGGCGAGTCGTAATAGATTTTGCATTCGTTGCCAAAGGCGATGATATTGAATCTGTCCCCGCTTTTTAATGATTGCAGGCAGAGCGTCAGCGTTTCTTTGGCTTGTTCTATTGATGTTCCAGCCATTGAGTTTGAGCAATCCACCACGAACATTATGTCTGAATTATGCCTGTCTTCCGTAAAGATCGATTCAAATTCCGGCAGAAAGCTGATCAAAGCCGCTTCCTCTTTGTTTTCGTGGCGGCTGACAAGGCATTGCGATTTCTCCGCAATGTCAGGCTCTATTTCTAAAATAAAATCCCGGTCCAGCTCTGCCCTTCCTCGAAGGAGCTTAGCTTCGAAGCCGGGATTTCTAAGTTCCGCTTCAATCTCGTGAGACGGCGACTTGATGCTTTTGAATTTCCCGCATGATGACTTGACAGAGAGGTGCAGTCCGTACGGAGTTTGTTCAAGATACGGCGGCGTCAGCATATCAGCCTTAATCATGTCGGCGTCCGGCGGCATATACCTGGGGGTGACAGTTGTCGGTATTTGAAGCCTGATTGTTCCGTCTACCGGGCTCAATGCGTTCACATATTCAATCACTGCCTTCGCTTCTTCGCCTGGCTTTAAATTGCCGACCGATATCAGGAGGATGTCTTTTTCAAGCATGTCCAGCAGCAATGGGCTGTCTCCTGACTCCACGGCATTGTCGTATATTTCAAAGGCTTTTTCTTTTTCTTTGGCAATCGCTCTTATTTCAGTTTCTTCTGTCACGAAACGCAAGCCGCAGATTGCCGCGGATTCTTCAATGGGAAAACAGTATACAGCTTCGATGTTGCAGGATTCAGAGTTCTTGAAATGCTGTGATATAATGACTTTTGAAGCAGCACCCGCAACCTCCACGTCGATGCTTACGCTGAGCAGGGCAACTGTTTTATTATCTGTCGCGGAAAAAAGAGCCGCTTGCTTTTCAATCATTTTTTTTGCCTTCTATTAAATCATCCATGAATTTTTTGATGCTTTTCAGGTCTTGTTCATTTAAAAGATTTTCGCGAAAATGCAACTCAAGGCCCTTTGCGAATTCCACCCTCTCCCATTTGTGGCTCTTTATGGGCGGATTCCATTTTTTAGGCTCCGCGTCCCCGTTTCCATCAAGAACCTCTTTCATATTTATCAGTGGCACGCCCCGTCCGGACAGCTTTTGTATTTCCTTTATGCGGTCCAAATGGCTTTCCGTGTAATATGCGCCACGCTTCTGACCATCCGGAGGAGCCAGCAGGCCGCGCTGAATATAATACCTTACGGTTCGCCGTGATATCCCTGCCAGTTGTGCGAATGTGTCGATGTTGTACATATCGTGCCCCGGAAAATGTTTATGACACTAATTATGACACCAAATGCGACACTTGTCAAGCTTTTTGTCACAAAAAATAAAAATATATAAAAGTGGGAATTTTTGCATTGTCTTTTGCTTCATTGGGCATTGGAGCTAGTTTATACGAGAACTTGCATGGAAAGTGAAGATGAAAAAATTTGAAGTTAAAAATATTTCGTATTGCATAGACACAAGTCCCGATGGACTTTTGACCGTTATTACTCCTTCTCTGGAATTTGAG
>CAZYVR010000271.1:0-8410 GCA_964651145.1 uncultured Victivallales bacterium
TGGGTATTCGCAAAAAAGCGCGGCCTTATTTGCGGGATCTTGCTTACGCCGCCAATCGTCCGGCATATTTAGTTGTTCCATGCAATAATGAAGCGTTGATAGTTGACGCGCATTATCCTGCAGACTGGGATGACTGCGATGCTGGGGTTCAAATCGGCACAATAAATAAGCCTCATCTTACTGCCACTGGGAAGCTTTGCGCTTCATTCCTCTCTGAAGAAGATCTTGAGAAATTAATCTCTTCAGTAAAATTTGAAAAATACACAGACAAAACTATTGCGTCAGAAGAAATGCTCAAAAAAGAATTGGAACAAGTGCGTAAGCAAGGCTATGCGCTCATTGACGGTGAAACTCGCGAAGGGCTTTCAGGAGTGGCGGCTTCTATTTATAATTGTGACGGAGTGTTTATTGGCTCCTTGAGCGTGGTTTTGCCAGAAGGCAAAAATACTCCTGATGAGTGGAAATTTTTTATAGACAAGACAAAGGCCGCGGCCGAGGCTGTCTCGTATTCCCTGGGATACGCAAAGCATGAACTGGTTTAAGGCATTGGATTTTTTTAATAATCTAAAAATAAGACCAAAGAACTGATTGCTGAGGGCAAATTGATGGCTTTGACAGAACTTGGCTAAGCGCTAAGCTAAGCAATGAAAAACATAGAATAAAGGAAAAGAATCAATATGGGAATAAAAACACATTGGCACAATAAAGTTGCGTATCGTTTTGGCTTTACACTCATAGAATTGCTCATAGTGATAGCTATCATAGCAATTCTGGCCAGCATGTTGCTGCCGGCGTTGAGAAATGCGAGAAATCGAGCAAAAAGCATAGTTTGCCAAGGCAATGTTAAGCAAGTTGGCTTGTTGTTGATTCAATACTCGGGTGATTTCAATGGCTATATTCCCAAATGGTATGATTTTGGATCAGAAAAAAACTGGAGGGAAATTATTTGCAATGAAGGCTATATTAATGTGACTGAGCCAAAAAACTCCACTGTTTTCGTCTGCCCGTCTTTTGCGCCCTATGTTTATCGCGGACCAGACGGGACAAGTGGCTTAGGCTCTCATTATGGATTATGGAGCAACAGCGACAATTCTCACTTAGGCGATGGCATTTACGAGCATATTAGGCTGTCCAAGATGAAAGAAGCTGAAACGCCGCTTGTGGCTGACACTATAATTAGTCTTTCAGACAGAAGACAATGGTATCACTTTGACAGGGCAAGCGTTGATAAAGTCATTCATTTAAGACACAACAAAAGGGCAAATATTTTGTATAATGACGGGAGCGCAAGAGGTGTTGCCGGAGCCACATTGGATGATTTTAAAATATCAGGAAATTCCAAGCCTTGGAGCTACATAGACAAATACAGCGATTAAAATAAACAAAAAGGAGATACATATGGGCACAAAATCAAAGGTTTTACTTTTAGGGATTGCCGCAATATGCGGCATGACTTTAATGGGTGGAGATTTTAGCAAAGCATCTATGCCAACAGTTTCAGAGCCTCTCAAAATTGACGGGGTCCTTAAAGAAAATATTTGGAAAACGTCAAAAAAATTGAATGACTTTTTCATTTTTAAAGACAAAGCTGGCCGGAAAACATCTGACACAGAGGTTCAGCTTGCCATGGATTCAAAATGGCTTTACATCGGCCTTGTGTGCCACAATTCAAATATGAAGCGCCTAGCCCAGCTGGGAAGGGAGCATGATGACGGCAGGCTTTACAAGGATGACTCATTTGAGATTTTTTTGACGCGTGAAAATCCGCAAGGAAGATATTATCAGTACATATTGAATTTTGCCAACATAAAAGGCGAAACCAGAATATCCAAAAACAGCGGGCATGATTCCGGCTGGAACGTCCCATGGCTTTCTGCTGTGACTTCAGATGAAAAATCCTGGACTGCCGAAATTGCAATTCCCTTGTATTTGCTCAATTCAAAAGACGGCGGAAATGTGCGGATCAATTTTCTTCGCAACAAAACTGAAGTTGAATTGGATCATATGGGCATGAAATTTGGCGAAAAAAAGGTTCACTCATTTTGGTCGCCAGTCAAGAAGAGCGCTCATGAGCTTCAAAGTTTTGGATTGATTGAGAACGTTAAAGAGCTCAATGCCGAGCCTCCTTTTTTGCCCGGAATATCAAAGGCTTCGGTAAGCGATTACAAGTTTTCTAAAGACGGAATATCGTATGAGGTTGCTGTAGAGACAAGATCATTTTCGCCTGAAGGGGGCGAATTCATTCTGGCAGTTCTTGAAAAAGATAGAAATACTGGGAAGGTCCGCGAATTCTCCGAAGAAGGCTTTTTTAAGACCAGAGGAAAAAAGAAAATAACAATGAATATCCCGGTCAAAAACTTTGGACAACGCTCCATTGCTTTGCGGTTGACAGATAAGCGCACAGGCTCCGTTATGCGCGAGATGGCTTTGGGCAATTCTTCATCTCTCTTTTCTGACGCTTTCCCTGACAGAAACTATTATACCAATGAGAAAGAAGCAAGGATAAGGTGCCTGTTTGCGCTGCCAACAGAATTTTTGAAAAAATGCTCAATTTCAATATTCGACTCCAAAGGGGCGCTTCTTAAAAAAATGACAAAAATAAGCTCAGAAAGCACAGTTTCTTTGCCTCTTGAATCAATGGCAATTGGAAACGAAAAAATAAAGCTTTCATTAAATGACGATTCATGCAGAATTCTTGGAGAAAAAACTGTGGACATTGTCAAATTGGAGCCTAAGCCTGGGCATGAAATCAAGACAGATCGTTTTCGGCGCATTGTCCTGAAAAACGGAAAGCCTTTTTTTCCGTTCGGGATTTTTGGAAGCTCCGAGTTTGAGCCGAAACCAGAATACGAAAAAGTATTGGCCGGATACTCAAAGGCGGGGATGAACACAATCATAAGAACCATGAAATATGATGAGCTGTATATGAAATCGTTAAAAGATTACATGGATATGGCGAAGAAGCATAACCTTATGGTTGGAATATGGAGCAGGAGCATCATGCCAAAGCAGATATCAGGAAAAAGCTTTGATGAGAGAAGAAAAATCCAGAGAACGCGTTACGAAAAACTTTTGCCGCTTATAAAAGAAACCGCAAAAAATGTTAAAAGTTATCCCAACTTTTTCCTTTATTACACTGTTGACGAAATGAACTTGCGCAATAGCAAAATGAGGGTTCAGGTCGCGGAATGGTTTCATGACACAATGAAAAAGCTTGATCCTTATCATCCCATACAGGGATTGTTTTCCAGTTCGATTCCGCGCATTAAAAAAGTGATAGATTGGATGGATATTATATCTTTTGACGTTTATACTTTGCCTGGATGGACAAAGGGAGCATACGGCGACATAGCCCATCATATGGCCTGGAAAACAGCAAAGCTTGAAAAGCGCGCCATGGCCGAGCATAAGCCTATATTTCTGGTTCCTTTGGGCGGAACCCTGACATCGGAATGTTCTCCGTATATATTGTCATATAAAGAACAAATGTGCCAAAGTTATGTTGCCATTATCAATGGCGCGCGCGGCTTGATGTACTTCGCCGGAGGCTGTTCATATTCCCGTCAGATATGGGATGCCTTCAGTGATTTGGGAACGCAGTTGAAAATTATTTCTCCGGCAATTTTAACTGGAGCAGTCAAGCAGAGCGTGGACTATTCGCCGGATGAATTTGATTATTCCCTGAGAAAATTTCCCAAAGTTTATGCCGCTCTTTATAAGAAGCCTGAAGGCGGATATTATCTTCTTGCCGCAAACGCAAAGCGTTATCCTGTTGACGCTGTTTTTTCAATTTCAGGCTTGAAAGAATCGGTTTCAGTCAAAAAGATGTTCAAAGATGAAAAAACGCTCGCAGCAAAAGGCAATTCTTTTTCAGAGCGCATTGAGCCGTTTGGCACAAGGTGTTATTCTATCGAGAACGCCGGAATTCTTGCTGAACCTGCGCAAATATCCGTCAAGACGGAAGGGCATCCCGAATTGGTTTTGCCTAAAGCTTCTTTGGAGGCAAAAGTGGAAAAAATAAGACAGCAAAAAAATATTGTAGCCAACCCTTCTTATGAAGAACAGAAGCACCCAGGCATTCCCGACTTCCACACTGTATGGCGTCCTATTGAGGCGGGAAAAATAGGAGAGCCAGGATCGGAATGGCATCTCGACTCGGAAAATCCATGGCATGGAAAATATTCCTTAAAGCTTGACCGGACAACGCATCCGGCAAAGACCCGCTTTCGCGCCGCCGATATGGGCGCATATTATCCGCCGCTGATATCGAAGCCTACCCCATATGTTTTTTCGGCGTATATGAAGGGAGCCAAAGGCGGGGAAAAGGTCTTGTTTTTCTTTATCGAGACCAGTTCCAAAAGAGAGAAAAAGACATTCACTCTTACTAAAGACTGGAAACGTTATGACATAAATGTTACGCTTTGCGCCCCGGAAGGGCATTGGTCTACCTGCTATTATATTATTCCTTCCTCAGGCGATGCGATTTGGGTGGATGGAATCCAGATGGAAGAAGGCAAAAAGGCCACTGAGTTCACGGAAAATAAATGATAGGCTTTTCCATGCGAATTTTATTAATTGTTCTAGGCGTTTTTTGGGTCGTGGCTGTGTTTGCTTTGGATGGGAAGGATGTGTTTTTGCTGAAAAAAACAGAATCCAATATTGAGTTGAATACTTCGAGCATGACTGTAAAAACAGCGCACGCAGGATTTCATTTCTGGATGGATACTGAATTCGGCAAGTATAGTTTTGGCGCATACAACGGAGGCGGGAAGGTTGTTCTTGACAAAATAACAGTTCTCAGAAATGACGATGTTTCAAAGTGCGTGGAGTTAGTTTCAAAGCCTTTTGTGTCGCGAGGAGAAAATCAGGAATTTCGAGTGAGGCTGGAAGTAAGAAAAGGCTGTCCTCTATTGTTCCTTAGGAGCCGCGTGATCAACTTGGGAGAAAAGCCCGCGGCCTGTTATTTTTCATGGAGTTTTCCAATGAAGCACGATGTTTGCGCAACTGTGGACGGCGACACAGTCGTCACTTCTTCCCATCGGAAATATTACGCCGAAAAATGGCTTTACTTCCCTCGCGACAATCAAAAAGGCGGCTTAGGGCTGATTATAGACGGAACTTTGAAAAATATGCAAATGAGGCCACACGTAAACCCAAAGCGCATCGCCTGGCTTATTCCCCGAAATCCTTCTCGTGAAAAAGGATTCCAAGCCATTCAAAAAGGCGAATCGAATGAAATTGACTTTGCTATAATGCCTGCTGAAAATTCTAAAATAGTAGAAGTTTATTATGAACGCCTGGGGCGCAACGAAATTTTTCAAGGATTTTTTAAGAATTGAATATTCTTTCTCGAAAGAGATGGTCCTGGCAAAAGTCCTTGAGGCAATAAGCATCGGAAGTCCTGCAGCTTGTTGGGATGCAAAGCGACAACAAGCCTTTCTCGTTACAGCGTCAGCTCCCGGGCCTTTTGGCGGGGCCGTCGCGTTGGCGCATTTTTTGAGTTTGGCGCAACTTTGTCAGAGTGTTATGGCAAGTTGCTGACCCCAAAAATGGAAAGAGCCGGGAAAGTCCCGGCTCTTGAATGATTCTGCCTTTTGGCGGCTATTATTTGTAGAGAGGTCCGAAATTGGCGCATGCCCTGTAGTCGGAGCCTTCTTTGTCCATTCCGAAAGAACCCCAGGCGCTTGGCCTGTAAACAGCTTCATCCTGAACATTGTGCATGCACACCGGAATTCTCAGCATCGCGGCCAGAGTTATAAGATCCGCGCCGATATGTCCATAGCTGAACGCGCCATGGTTTGCGCCCCAGTTTGCCATTACGGAGTAAACGTCTGTGAAGGCGCCTTTGCCCGTCAGTCTGGGAGCGAACCAGGTGGTCGGCCATGTTGGGTTTGTGCGTTCGTCGAGCGCTTTGTGGGCTTCTTCTGGAAGCTCGCATGTGACGCCTTCGGCTATCTGCAAGACGGGGCCAAGCCCTTTTACAAGGTTTACCCTTGACAATGTGATCGGCATTCCTTTTTTGCTCAGAAAGCATGATGAATAGCCGCCGCCTCTGAAGTATTCATGGATGGCGGGCGGCCAATTTGTGGCTGTCAGGCATTTTTCCGCTTCTTCCGGGCTTATGTCCCAGAATTGTTTCATGGCTGGCTGGCCATCAATGGTCTGTTCTCCGGTGGCATCCAGCGTGGTGGAGCCGGAGTTGATAAGATGGATCAGGCCGTTTGCCGCGTCTCCGTCCGGAGTGATGCCGGTTGCTTCTTTGATTGCTTCCGGGCTCCAGAAGGTTCTTACATCGGAGAAGCCTTGCGCTGTTCCAGTCAGCAGATGGCCGAAAAGCATTGCCACGCCGTTGAGTGTGTCGTTTTCAGTGGCCATGATGAATGCCTGGCGTATGCCGTTCCAGTCGAATGAGGAATTGAGGATGGCTTCCATAAAGTCTCCGTTGGGGAGATGGTCTGTCCATTGGCGTTGTCCTTGGAATCCGGCCGCGATTGCGTTGTGTCCCAGAGCTTCTTCGCCAAATCCCAGTTCAGCCAGGCGCGGGTTGCCGACCATTAGGTCGCGCGCAATAATTGTCATTTTTACAACGTATTCCCATTCTTCGTCTTTGCGCGCCTTTGCTTTTTGTTTTTCAGGGGAGTTGTAGTCTTTGCCTTCTTTGCAATTTTCCTTTACCCAGGCGATGGCTTTTTCAAATTCTTCTTTGTCGTAGATTTCGCGTTCGACTCTGCGCGCGATTTCTGTCATGTCCACGTATTCGTTGCGCATTCCGAGGTAATCCTGGAAAAATGCTTCATCGGTGATGGAGCCGGCTATGCCCATTGACACATTGCCGAGAGCCATATATGATTTGCCCTTCATTGTGGCGGCCGCGAGGCCGGCCCTGACAAAGCGCAGGATTTTTTCTTTGACATCGCATGGAATGGAGGAGTCGTCGGCGTTCTGAACATTTTGCCCATAAATGCCGAATGCGGGAAGTCCCTTTTGCGTGTGTCCCGCGAGAACTGCGGCAAGATAAACCGCGCCTGGACGCTCTGTGCCGTTGAATCCCCATACGGCTTTGGGAGTCAGCGGATCCATATCCATTGTTTCCGCTCCATAGCACCAGCAGGGGGTGACTGTTAGTGATACGCCCACTCCTTCCTGAGCAAACTTGTCGGCAGTGGCGGCCGCTTCGGCGACTCCGCCTATGCATGAGTCGGCGATGACGCATTCCACGGGCATGCCGTTTGGATGCCTGAGGTCGCGTGTTATGAGCTCTGCGGCAGCTATAGCCATGCTCATTGTCTGTTCTTCCAAAGATTCTCTCACGCCGTCGCGTCTGCCATCAATAGTGGGTCTGATTCCAACTTTGGGCAGGCGGCCTCTCAAGCGGTTTTGAAGCGGAGCCTGTTTCAAGCGTTCAATGTTAGCCATAGTATTCCTCCGTATAGGTTTGAATTTAAAAGTATAGCGCTAATCTATAGGGCTATATATTTTATATAATATAAAGGTTGGAGAAGAATTTTGCAATAGTTTTTATATAAAAACACGACAGCTAAGTAATGCGATCGCCCGCCAACAGTCTTAAAACTTTAAAAAACCGACGGAGCCGGAATAAAAGCCGGACGCCTGTGGCGGCCTCTGGCTCGGCAAAGGCGGTGGCTAAGCCACTTTTAAACCCACTTCGTGGACGCTGTCGCACAATTTTTTATGCGCTTAATGCTTTCGGCTTTGCCGATCAGTGAGCTCGCCACTGTAAAGCGCCCGGACAAAGTCCGGTTTTTTGTACGATTGCATCGAGCTCTTTTTTATTTAAATTTAGAAAAAAACTGACGCCTTTCCACAAAATAGTCATCTTTTTGAAAAAAAATCAAAAAAAAACTAAAAAGGAGTTTTCTTTTTTAATTCGTAAATATATAATACCAAAAAGGGGGGTGACGATAGAAATAAATGTTTAACATTGAAAGAGCAAAAAGAGGAGCAAGACAAAAATGTTATGTCCGTATTGTGAAGTTGAAAGAAGCGAAAGCGCCGTAGAGGCTGAAGACGGATACTGCCCTGAATGTGGGGTGTTTCTCTCTGCGTCCTCTGTTTTTGACTTTGAAGAAGATGACGATTTTGACGATGAAGAGATGGAGGATTTTGATTTTGACTTTGCAGGCAAAAACAAACCCGACAAAAATCTAGGCGAAGACTTCGATTTAGGCGAATCCGACGAGGAACCCGAATCTCTATATGGCTGATAATTTGACCGGCTGCGATAATTATCCATGCCGGTCATGTTTGCATTCAGCTTTAGTTCTGTTTTTATTTAGAAAGAAGTTCTTATATTATTTCGAATGCCTTGGAGCCTCCGCTACAGGCAACATTCTCGCAAGCTTTTACTGATTTTTTATCAACCCCAATAAGCTTAAGAGGGTTGTCAAAG
>CAZYVR010000272.1:0-8394 GCA_964651145.1 uncultured Victivallales bacterium
TACTTCGTTTGAAATATTTATGTTCATTTTATCTCCTTTTGTTTTTAATAACCATGCGCATCGTTTAATTTATCGGCTCTACATATAGCGTATCCTTGCTCGCAAGGCCCTTCTAATGGCCCTTCTAATGAATCAGCATAATATGAACCGTCACCATAACGCCATGTAATTCTGCAACCAGTCCAGACAAGGCTTGGTTTTAATGCGACATAATTAATAGTAGTTGGCTCACAACGGTCGCAAATTGATTCAGGCCCCTCTTCACATACCGCCGGGGGGACTGCTGTACTGGACACCCGTGTAAAGAGATAAATAGACCACTCACCCTCGCCACATTCACCGCAATCGCCGCAAACCCCGTCAAGGTCATCCTCATAACTGGAACGATTATCATCTAAAACATTTTGAGCTTCTGATTGAGTATTGAATGGACCTGCCATTATATTTGTTGATTCGGAATCCAAGCAACCAGTCTCAAAATCAGAATCACAGACAATGGACAAAGAGCCGCTTTCGCAATATTCGCAATCACTGTCATCACAGTTGCATGTGCCTATAATATACCATCCGCCCTTGCCACATGATTCTTCTAATTGAGCCTTTAAATCATGGTCGTCTATATACTGATTTGCCTCTGCTTGCGTGTCAAAACCACAAGCCAGCACTGTGTACGTTTTGGAAGTCATTCCGGCTGTTAATTGTGACTTATGTCTGCAATCGCCAGAAAGCTTTGCAGCCGTCTGTTCTTGGGTAACAAAAACCCTGCTGGAGCGCAAACAACCACTGCAATCACTTGCGTAATATGAACAGCTACCGACAACACAATAATCAATATCTGGAATGCAATCCTGAAATAAAATTCCTATTATATTAACCCATTGAGTGTCTGTGAATATTATCTCATCAGACTCATTATATGCAGTTATTGCGGCTGGAATATATTTATTCTGTCCATCTGGGAAATCGCCATAATCTATATAATCAGCAACTGCTGGGACTGGCTCTGGATCTGTGTGCGTAAAATGGTCAAAAGAAATTTTTACCTTATAGTTTCCAACTAGTGTTGTTTCTTCTTCTGGTGGCGTAACATATACTAAATATTCATAAACATAGTCGCTAATGACGGCAAGCATTCCACTTTTAATATCAATTGAGTCACTAGGCCTATTTGTTATTTCAAAGGAATAAATATTGTCAGCATCATCTGTTTGACTATTATAATTTAAAGCTATAAAATAAGCAGGAGAAGGTCTTAACCCATCCCATCTAGAAGCTTTTGCGCCTGTATGGAAATACATACCGCCATTATAACAAACAAATTGGGCATAGTGTTCAGTGAATCCAAAAAAGAAATCAGTTCTTGTATCATCATCTTCTATACATTCGTGTAATGGAGGCTTTTCCCATGTTTGAGTTTCTATATCAAATTCATCATAATAACATAAACTCCATTCTGTATTTGTGGAGGTTAATGGTTCAGCACCTGGAGTTAACGTGCATGATGTTGGAAAAAATGGGAAAAAGCTAGGTACATAAATGCCTTCAGAGCACGGGCATTTTACATCCTGACAAATAAGCCCGTTTGAGCTTACTATTTTATTGTCTTTAAGCCAAGGTTTCATTAACAAGTCCCCGTTATGATTCCATACATCATGCCATAATGAATTTGGAAAATGCTTTTTATTACTGAATCTGTGCCATTCCACTTTATGTGAGCTATTGGCCCTCTAAAGACATTTGCTCCCGACAAAGGGAAAGTCGTTGATTGTTCAATGGTCGGCGCGCTTATTGTGCCGGAGCCCGTGTCGTATGTTGCTTGAAGAAAAATATATGCCTCTGCTGTTATTATTAATTCAGCCGCAAATGTGTCTAAATCTTCCGTTTCTTTATCTTCATTTATTTCTGTTAAATTGTCGTCTTTTACTTCAAACGGGACGTTATTTATAGATGCATGACCACTTGTTATTTTTACCTTTTGATTTTCTTCGTCACTTGAATTCGATGCCGCAAAATATCCATTGTAAAAGCTGGAAACAGTTGCGCCAAGTTGAATTATAGCCCACCTTTTCCCGTCTTCTTCGTCATCCGTTTCCGCTTTCCACAAAATGCGAGCAGAGCCGGATGCAGAAGATTTAAGGCTATTCTCAACATCGACAACGGCAAATTCGTGGCTGTCGTTATCGACTTTAATTCTTGCTGGCGTGATTCCAGATAGCATGAGAGGGCCGCATTCTTCTACCGAAAGAGGTTTCTGGAGAATTCCGAAAGGCTTGCTTTTGTTCGCTTCCGCAATAAGCTCTGCTTCAAAGACTGGAATCCTGCCTCTAAAGTCCGACTCGTTGTCTTCCGGCTTTATTATCAAGTCGCCCAGGAGAACAAGCGCAAACTGCTCAAGCAACTCCTCTGTGCTGTTTCTGACCAGGACTATGCCTGACTTTGAATCCTTGCGCTGTGTTTTGACTGACACTCCGAATTGTTTTTGTCTGGTGTAACTTGCGGCGTCAATGAATTTGTTCCAGGTATCTGCTGGAGCTTCAAAACTTTTTCCTGCTGTGACTTTTTTCATATCTCAGTTTCCTATTCCTAAGGCTCCGAAATCGCTTTCTTTATAAACAACTTCCATGTAAACGGCCTTGGGCTTTTTAAGCAAAGTTTTTTTGTCATCATCAATCTTGTCCGCATAGCGAACCCACATGTAATCCCATCCGTATTTCCAGTCCACGTCAATATCGCCAACTTTAAAATCTTCACGGGTTAGGGAGATTGCAAAATTGAAGGTTATCTCCCAAAGCGAATCAGTATCATCGCCGCTTTTGCTTCCGCTTGCTCCAAGAAACAGCACCTCGCCAAAGTTATATCCGCGAAATGGCTTGGCATTTATTGTTCCTGTAATTCTGGCCACGCCTTTTTTGTATGCGGTTGTGAGCTTGCTGTCAGGCATATAGTGTTTTTCCGAAAAGTTAAAAACCGGCATAACAATGTCAACGCCCTCAATATTCTCGCCGTCATAGCCGATTGCCCCGCCGTAATTTTCAGCATCAGCCGGGTATGTTTTTACAGTGTTAATTGACTGCGTGATATGCTGAGTCCCGCCGCTGGTGTCGAATGAATAAACCGGATCCGGCGCTTCTTCCGAGGAAGGTATGCCGCTGGTGGAGCTTTCCTTATACTGCGCTGTCACCTTAAAAGTTGACTCATTTATGCGTTCGCCAACTTCAATTCCATCTCTGGGCATGCCGTTAAAAGTGGACGGCGTGTTTGCCATGGCAAAATCAATGGCTGAATCTTCGTCCTCAACGTCAAACACAAAATACATAAGCTCGGCAGTGGTGTATTTGCCAGAGTTGTCGACCGCCTGTGTCCTGTCAAAAAATCCCTGTTCAATTCTTGCCATCTTTTCTCCTTATGAAAAAGCCAGTCCGGTTTTGCTTTCCAGTATCTGATTTGTTTTCTTTGTGTTTTTCTTTATGTCCTCTGTGGCTTTGGCTGTGCGATCGGCGGCGTTCCCAGCCGACAAAGCTCGCGCCGAATGTGCGTAAAAAGAGCCTGCAACTTCGACTTTTCCCCGCGCGGACGCAACGGCTCCCGCCGCATTCTTAAGCTTGCCTTCAATGGCCTCGGTCGAGGTTTTTCCTATCTTTTTATCCTGGGTTTTTCCTGCGCTTTTGACTTCCTGCAAGGCTTCTTCATATTCTTTTTTCGCTTCCTGAAGAGCTTTCTTATATGGAGCCATGCGCTTGTCGGAATCTTTTATTATTTCTCCCATGTAATCTTCGTCTGACAAGCTAATCCGTCTCTTGACTTCCGCATTATGATCCGCCGCTTCTTTGTCTCCTTGAAGCTTGATTGCCCCAGTATTTTGCTTGTAGCGATCTTCAAGCACTTTGACGGTGAACTGATAACTTTCGTTTGATATGCGGCCTAAAGTTTTCTCTATATATGCCATGTTTATTTTGAAGCTTGTCTTCAAGTATTCCCAAAACCCTTCGAACCATGTTTTAACACCAATCCATGCGCCGACAAAGTATCCTGCAAGTGCAGTCCAAAGCCGCCTGATAGGAGTTGCAGAAGACGCTATTAGCGAAAGTGATCCTGTCACAAACGAATCCCAGGCGTCCATAAGATTGAAGCATAATTGTGTCCATACCATATCCATTGCGCCAGCCGCAACTTTAAAAGCTCCGGTCAGGTCTCCTGAAGCCAGAGCGGCCCCGATTGCTTTCCATGCTGATCCGAAAATCTTAGAAATGCCTTCAAAAACTCCGGACGCGTACAATGCGCCGACTGCCAGCCCTGCCACAGCCACGGTCAGCAAAGCGACAGGAGACAGAACAAAGCCTAATACAGCCGCGAAAGCGCCAAGAAGCCCTGCGGCAATTGCCGCCATTTTACCCAGGACAAGAAGACCGGCTCCGGCAACGAGCGTCACCGCCGCAATTTTAACCGCAGAAAAAACAAGCTGTTTATTTTTTTCAATAAACTCCTTCACACTTTTTGCGCATGAGATCATGATTTTGGAAAGCCTGGACAAAGGCTTTGCAAGGGCTTCGCCAAGAGCCACAAATATCCCGATCCCGGCCTGCTTGAGCCTTGCGAGGGAGTTGGAAATAGTCTTTGCCATTTTTGCGTATGCCTCTCCGCTTGCGCCTTCGCGGTTCTTCATGGCCTTGATGTCCGCGATAAAGCCTTTCATGTTCTGAAGAGCGGGAAGAGCTCCGCGCAATGCTCGAATATTCGGGAACAGCCTGCTCACCGCGTCAGGAGGAAGCGCAGCTATTTTTTGGAAGACACCCGCCAGCCCTTCGCTTTTCAGAGTGGCCGATGACATTTCAAAGCCAAGCTGTCTGGCATACTGCGCCGCATCTTTTGAGGGGGACAGGAAGGCCGATATAATTGCCTGAAGAGCTGTGATGGCCGCTTCAGTTTTGACGCCGTTCCTGGTCATCGTCGAAAGGGCCGCGCCGAATTCATTAAGGCCAATGCCTGCGCTTGCCACTGTGGTGGCCACCGCTCCGATCGACGGAGCCAGCTCCATAAAAGTGGTTTTTTCTTTTCGCACAATAGAAAAGAGCCAGTCGGAAACGTCAGCCGCCTTGGCCGCGGAAAGCTTATAGGCGTTCAGGATTGTGGTGATCGCGTCCGCCGCGGTGCCTGTGTCGGTAAGACCGGCCTTTGCGGCTTTTGCGGAAACAGCCAAAACATTGAGGGCTTTTTCCGCGGGGATGGAAGCGGAAAGAATATCGTACAGCCCCTTGGAAAGAGTGTTTGTGCTCTCTCCAAATTTGACAGACATATCACTGATGCCTTTGCCGAATCGCTCCATATGTTTTTCGGGGGCGCTGAGCATTGTGGAAACGTTGGCCATTTGCTTTTCAAAATCGGCAAACGCCTTTGAACCGGCGACAAAGGGCGCAAACATCAAAGTTCCAGCCACCAGCATTCTTTTGCCGATGTCATTAACGCTGGACGCAAAAGCATTCAGCCTGGCTTGAGAACGTTTCAAGCTCTTTACTGTTTTGTCTTTTAGCGAAAGCTTAACAAACACTGATCCTGCGTTTACTGTTTTAGCCATTATTTTTCCACAAACACTTTTTTAAGAATTTTCAGGTTGTCCGTTGTGAGCGGGATTCCGCTTTTCTTTTTTTTCTCATGCGGGTTCAATTCCGAGGGCGTTATTGCCTTTTGTTTTTTGGGATCACGATTAACGTTAAAGATCATAGCCAGCGTTGCCGCTGTGTGGTTCCAGTTGTCTTTGCTTTTTGCCTCTGCCATCATGATCAGTTCCCTCAAAGTCAGTGATTCAGGATTTACTCCCGCTATTCCGGCAAGTTCCCAAATGAATTTGTAATTCCTTTCAGCGCGTTTTCTATCTGATTGTTTACGTCCTCGCTGTCCAGGTAATTGACTGCCGTTTCCACCGCCAACTCCTGCACCTTCTTGTACTTTTCCAGAGCTTTGCGAAGCGCTCTCCGCTTCGCTTGCGGGAAAAAATCCACGAGTTCCGCCAAGAGCGCCTCCGTTGCGCTTTCTATCGCGTCCCCGGCCATGGCGGCTCCGAACTGTTCATCCGTTATTTTTGCTTCGTCGGCCTCGGGCTTGCAAATCACATAGATAACATCGCAGAGCAATATCGGATCAGCCGCAAGCTTTGTGATAAGCTTTCCTTCCAGAGCCTCCAGAAGGTTTACCTCAAGCATGCTTTTTACGCGCTTGACGGTTCTGACATTAATGTCGACTGTCCAGCTTTTTTCGTTTCTGTCCTTAAACGTTTTCATTATTTAACTCCTGCCACAATAAGTTTGTAGCTTGTTCCCAATGCGCTGGTGATTATCAATTCATCCGCATCCGTTGCGGTCACATCAACGCCAGCGTCTCCGAGATCCAGGAGAAAGCATCCACCAGCCGGAACCGCCACGCTGTCTGTGCTGAGACCAAGAACATCGCCATCGACTTCCAGCGGGTTTTCGCCTGTGTTGCTGACGCAGACGCTTTTGATTTTGCTAAATGCAAATGCGTCCCCGAACAAATCGGTCATGGCTCCATCGAGATCGTAGGTTTTGGTTCCGGCGGCTCCGAGAGTGTGGTCATCGGTTATAGCCGCGTCTATCTGCCCTGACGCCGCTCCGTCCACATACGATTTGCTGTGAGCGATGCTTGCGCTTCCATTCAGACTGGCAAGCTCATCTGTTTTGCCTGCGCTTATGTCCATGCTTGCTTTGACTTTTGCTGTATACATTTTTCATCCCTTCTTGTTTTTTGGGTTTAGTCTATCCATTGCGGAGCCCTGGAAGAGCGGGCGGGCTTGGCTGTCACGGAAACACTCATAGCGTCTTCAAGCGGCTCGTTGCGGGAAAAACTCATAATGGAAAAGTCCGCATCCAGCCCTGAGCCGTTTTCTCCGTCAAGGACAGCGAGGGCAATTGGATCGCCGCTGAAATAAGCGTCTTTTATGGCTGTGAATCCAGCGTCATCCGTGTCCCAGACCATTTCCCATTCAACGCTTGCCTCTTTCAATCCGGGAATGGATGCTTTCCAGCCGTCATTGCCACGGGTTGTGACATCTGCTTCCCCTCTGTCAAGGTTCAATGTCACATCTTTTGTGTTCTCCAGCTCATTCGTGGCCTTTGATCCGGCGGGGCCATAATACAACTTGGCGTCTGATCCTGTTTTATTCATTTTTATTCCTTTCAGTTATTTATTGAAACAGCTTTGAGTTCGAGAAGGTAAGCGGCGCACTTGCCGTCGAGCGCAAGCGGCCTGAAGCTTTCCGTCCAATAGCGCGCTCCGTTTATTTTTAATCCCTTTCTGGGGCCTTGCTCCGAGTAAAACAAGTTCCCTGTTTTGTCCAGGACATCCCATATGGAAATGGCTGAGCGTTCAGCGGTGCTTTTGAATTTGTCGACAATGACTATTCCCGGATTGACTGTTCTGCTGGTTCTGTCTGAGTTAAAGCTCCCATAGCCGATGCAGACAATGGCCACGGGGAATTTTGCAAGGCCTGGAATAATGCTGAACAAATGCTTGTAGCTTGTGATCGCGGCCACTTTCACATCCGCGAACAGCTTTGAATCCTCCAGGAGTTTTTGCAAATCTTCAGCTATTTTTCCTGTTTCATAGAATGCCATATTTGTCACCTGACTCCCAGTTGTTTGTCCATCCAGAACGTGGCTTCCTGCAAGCCCAGCGCGGATACCTCATTATCCTCGGGCCACCAGGGATCAGCGCCTTGCGTCACCTTTGTCCGCAGCGCAAACAGCGGCTTAAACTCATCGCCCTCGCTGTAGCCGACTATTCCCTTTGTTTCAGGATCTTTGCCGTTGATGGTAAAAAGCTCAGTCCCGCCCTCTATGAATTCGCCATAGGTTTTGCCTTTGGCCTCTTCCGATATCGGGATGGTGAGCGCTTTTTTTTCTTTGGGCTTAATCACGCCGCCGGTTTCCTTAAAGCCGCCAACGGGATGTGTGCATTTGACAATTGCTCTATCCTCGGTCACAGATGAAGGATCAAGGTTCGTTTGATCAGCAATCGACAGCCAGAAGTTTCCGCCTTTTGATTTTGCTTTGGCTTTTCTTTTTGCGAGACGCGCCACTTTATGTCCCCAACTTCTCATAAGAGATTTTGAGTTCTTCAGGGAAGCGGCAATTCTGCCAATCTTTCTGTCGGCGTCCGACTTCTGTTTATCAATGCTCATCTTAAACATTTGTCACCATCCTCCGAGTTGATCGCGTTTAAATACTGGCGTCGCGATGACTACCTCCGCTGCGCCTCCGGCAGAGCCAGCTTTTTCGGCGGCTCCCTCAAGGGCTTTTGATCCGTCAGAGATTCCGCAAAGGAGTTTTCTGGCGTTTGCAACGCGGTCGCAGACCTTTTGCGGGATAGTGTCGCCGCCGCCGC
>CAZYVR010000273.1:0-8394 GCA_964651145.1 uncultured Victivallales bacterium
GGACTTTGTCCGGGCGCTGTCCAGTGGCGAGCTCACTGGTCGGCAAAGCCGAAAGGGCGAGGTATAAATGAACTGCGCGACAGCGCACAAGGCATATTGCAATCCTCCAGCTTATTACGGAGCGAAGCAGCAATGAGATGTATTAAAGCAACGCGCCTCATGCGCCTGTCGCATAATTTAAATATCCCCACTGCTTTCGCCTTTGGCGACCAACGCGTTCTTCGCTGGACCAAGCCCGGACAAAGTCCGGCTTTTACTTCGGCTGCGCCGGACTTTTTGGTGGCTTCGCCATATTTTTTTAAACTTAGATATAGAGAAACGCGCTACAAGCGCTCAGCGTTTATACTTCGGCAACTGCTTATAGCTTGTATGAAGGTATTTATGCGCTTTTTCGCTTAGCGGCGCGTCCAGAAATTCCTCATAAAGTTTCTTTACAGAAGGATTGAGATGGCTTTGTCTTATTTCTTTAAGGGCATCGGCGTCGAATAAGCTTTTGGCTCGAAGCTTCCTTTTTTCCTCATCGACATTCCATGCCTGTCCTCCGCCGCCCACGCAGCCTCCGGGGCAGGCCATTACTTCTATAAAGTGATACGGCGGCTCTTTTCCTGAAGCGTTGGCGTCGCGAACTTTTTGCAAGCATTCTTCCACGTGCGCCAGTCCGTGCGCCACGGCCACTCTTATGGTATTGCCCGCAATCGTTGTCTCCATTTCCTTTAGCCCTTCCTGGCCGCGTATTTCAGCGAACTCAAGCTGTTCGGCATCTTCACCGGTTATGAAATATGCGGCTGAGCGCAGCGCCGCTTCCATAACGCCGCCGGAGCTGCCGAAAATGAGTCCGGCTCCGCTGTAGTCGCCGAGCGGTGAATCCGGAGTGGCAAGGCAATTCAATTTGTTGAAGTCAATTCCAGCTTGTTGAATCATGCGTATCAACTCGCGGGTTGTGATGGATACGTCCACGTCCTGCCTTCCGCTGGCAAACATTGCTTCTGTTCTGGTTATTTCAAATTTTTTGGATGTGCAAGGCATAATGGAGACCATAAAAATTTTATCAGCGTCAATGCCCACTTTTTCTGCATAATATGTTTTTGCCAGAGTCCCAAGTATTGCGTGGGGCGATTTGCAGGTTGAAAAATTTTCTATCATATCGTAATGAAACTTTTCCATGAAATCGACCCATGATGGACAGCAGGTTGTTATGAGCGGCAATTTTTCCGGCTCATTTATAAGCTTGTGCGCGAATTCCGAAGCTTCTTCCATGATTGTCACGTCAGCTCCGAAGTTTGTGTCGAAGACTGTGTCGAAACCCATTCTGCGCAAAGAATCGTAGAGCTGGCCCGAGAGGTTTTTGCCTGGCGGGTATCCGAACGCTTCCCCGAGGGACACTCTTACAGCCGGAGCCACCTGGACAATGCAATGAATGTCAGGGTCTGCCAGAGCTTCCCATACTTTTTCTGTTTCGTCGTATTCAATTATTGCGCCGACCGGGCAGTGCGCGGAGCATTGTCCGCATTTTACGCATGGAGATTCGGCGAGGCTTATATCGCCAGCCGGTGATATTCTTGTATTCAGTCCTCTGTCAAGGAAAGACAAAGCCCACACGTTCTGCTTTTGTTGGCATACGGTTATGCAGCGTCCGCACTTTACGCATTTGTCCGGCTCAAGGATTATAGATTTTGTAGATTTGTCAATAGGGAGGTCTGATATCATTTGCGGGAAAGATTCGCGCCTGATGGAGAACTCTTCCGCCAGCTTTTGCAGCTCGCATGTTCCGTTTCTGCCGCAGGTAAGGCATTCATTTGGGTGCGCGCTGAGAATCAGCTCCAGAACAGTTCTTCTGACTCTGATTATTTCAGGGTCATGAGTGGTTACTTCCATGCCTTCCGCCACTGGCGTGCAGCAGGCTCTGACAAGCTTGCTTGAGCCCTTTATTCTGACAATGCACAGTCCGCAAGCTCCGGTTGCTTCAAGGTCGGGGTGCTTGCAAAGGGCGGGAATTTTTACTTCAGCGTATCTTGCCGCGTCTAGAATGCTGGTTCCTTTTGGGACTTTTATTTCCAGATTGTTGATTTTTATTTTTACCATTTTAGAGACCCTCCTGGATTTTATCCAGATATTCTTTTTCGAAGTAGCGCAGAGTAGAGAGCACTGGATTGGGCGCGGTCTGTCCCAGGCCGCAGAGCGAGGCTTTTTGCATGGCTTCGCAGAGGTTGCGAATTACCGCGAGGTCTGCTTTTTTGCCTTTGCCGGAAGTGATTTTTTTTATCAGTTCCAGCAGTTGTTTCCCGCCAATTCTGCAAGGGGCGCATTTGCCGCATGATTCATCGACAGTAAATTCCAGATAAAATTGGGCTATGTTCACCATGTCATCGTCTTCATCCAGGACTATCATGCCGCCGGAGCCCATGATTGAGCCCAGCCTTTGCAATTCGTCATAACATACCGGCGCGTCAAGCAATTCTTCGGGGATGACTCCGCCGGAGGGGCCGCCTGTCTGGACGGCTTTGATTTTTTTGTCGGATGACGAGCCGCCGCCGATTTCCTCGACAATGGTTCGCAAAGACATTCCCATTGGCACTTCAATAAGGCCGGAGCGCTTGACTTTTCCGGTGAGAGCGAAAACTTTTGTTCCGCGGCTTTCAGGGGCGCCGATGCTGGCATACCATTCGCCGCCGTTGAGTATTATTGCAGGAATGTTGGCAAGGGTTTCAACGTTGTTTATGCATGATGGTTTTCCCCATAAACCTTTTTGGGTGGGGTAGGGCGGTTTCGGGTGGGGAGTTCCGCGTTTTCCTTCAATGGAGGCCATTAGGGCGGTTTCTTCCCCGCAGACAAAAGCTCCAGCGCCCAGTCGGAGCTCGCAGGAAAATGAGAAGTTGGAGCCCATAATATTTTCTCCAAGGAATCCGCTTTTCCTGGCTTGGCGCAATGCTTTTTCCATTCGCTCAACAGCCAGCGGGTATTCAGCCCTGACTTAAACCCAGCCTGAAGTGGCGTTTGTCGCATAAGCGGCGATTGCCAATCCTTCTATCACCGCGTGCGGGTCGCCTTCCAATATGCTTCTGTCCATGTATGCGCCGGGGTCGCCCTCGTCGCCATTGCATATCATAAATTTTTCATCCGCGTCGCTCAGTCTGGCGTTTTTCCATTTCAGTCCTGTCGGGTAGCCGCCGCCGCCGCGCCCCCTGAGGCCGCTTATGGTCACTTCTTTTATGACTTCTTCCGGGGACATAGACTCGAGCGTTATTTGCAAAGCTTTGTAGCCGTCGTTTGCCAGAAAGTCCTCAATTGATTCAGGGTCTATTCTGCCCGCGCTTGCCAAAGCGATTTTTTTCTGTTTCGTAAAAAAGGGCAAGTCAAGGGGCAAGGTGTATTGGCTTAGAAACTCCGGCAATTCGAACTTGTCGTCTTTGTTTTTTTCAAGCGCCGGTATTACATGTTCAGCCACTATCAGCCTGGCCACCACAGGCTTTACTTCGCTGTAAAGGACTGGCGGCAAGTCATTTATTTCAACTCTGGCCAGCGGGCCGTGACTGCAAAGCCCCATGCAGCCGGTTTGGACAATGCGGACTTTGTCTTGAAGTCCGTGGGAAGTTATTGCCTCTTTCAGTGAAGTCACAATATCCTTGCAGCCGGACGATATGCATCCGGTGCTGGAACAACAGTAAATGCGACATGGAAAAGAGGCAGCCTTTTCTTTTGCGGAACTCACAAGCTTTTCGAAATCATTTTTTTGCATTTGCGCTCTCCTCTGCTAAAAATTTTTCTTCCCATTCCGCGATTATAGGTTTTATGTCGCTGGGCTTGAGCTTGCCATAGGTTTTTCCATTGACCACCACAACGGGAGCCAGGCCGCAACAGCCCACGCAGCGCACGCATTGCAGGTGGAAAAAGCCATCGGGAGTTGTTTCGCCTTCTTCTATTTTTAGTTCATTTTTGAACTCTTCCAAGAGTTTTGGCGCGCCTTTTAAGTAACATGCGGTTCCTGTGCAAAGAGAAATGACTGCTTTTCCCGGCGGTTCCAGCTTGAAATAATTGTAAAATGTTATTACTTCATAAATGCTTGCGAGAGGCACATTCATGGCGTCGGCTATTTTCATGCTTGCGTCGCGCGGCACATAGCCCTGCCGGTTTTGTATTTCGTGAAGGGCCATGATCAGAGCCCCCCGCTTGTTCTTCCATTTGTTTATGGCAATAGTGATTGCGTCCGGCATCTTTTAGCCCCCCATTTTCGTAAAATATAAAATTATTTAAAGCAAAATGTCAGCTCTTTTTACCAGGCTTCAGTTGTATATTCAACAATTTCCTCCGCCGCTTGGAAGCAGGCCATTTTAATGCCGCGTCTTTTGGTTATATCGTGGTCGGTGTAAACGTTGTATCTGGCATTGCCTGACGCTTCTCTTTCTGAGAGGAGGGGCTTTGCCCTGCCGGGAATAATAACCGAAAATTTGGCTGTTACGCTTACTGACCATTCAGCGGGCCTGTATATCATTTCATTATCCTCCGCGTCTTCAGAAAAGGATGTTGTCTCAACTTTTGTGACAACGCAGTAGAGAATGCAGTCCGCCTCTTCCAGACTTTTTAGTTTTAGAGAGCCGTCAGTGGCAAACTGCTCTGCCAGCATATTTCTCATTTCGGCGGCCACATTGGGCGCAAGAGTTTCGTTTGTTACTGCGGCGATTGCTATGCTTTTTATTTGAGGATGCATTAATGAGGATGAGCCGACTTGGTATCCGCAGCCTCCTGCAATCAAAAGAATTGCAGTGGCAAACACGCTGAATATTTGTGAATGTGTTCTTGTTTTCATTTTATTTGCCTTTGCTCTTTTCTTCTCTTTCTTTTTTGATTTCTCCAAGCTCGAGGTCCCTGATTGGCAGCAGCCATTTTCCGTCGCTGTTTTCCGGGACTATCATGATAGGCTCAGCTTCCTCTGGCATTTTGCTGCGATTATACAGCTGGTACTTGAGTTTTTTTTCAGGATGTTCAAGCGGCGGCTTGAAGCTTGCGTCAATATTGGCCAGCAATTGCTCCGAATCTTCTGTGGCTTCCGCGTCTGGGTATTCTCTTATCACGTTGTTCAGATATCTTGCAGCCGGGTCGTTTCTTCCTATGCGGTTGTAGAATTTGGCAATGCCATACAGCCTGTTCGCTGTTATATCGTCTGATTCCAGCAATGCCTGCTTCACCCATTCGATGCCTTTGGTTTTTGGGTATTTTTCTTTGATTATATGAAGTATTTCTCTGGCTTCTTTTCCATATTTGCCGTCTCCGTCTCCGTGTTGCGACAATTGCACCAGAACATACGCCAATTCGAAGTATGCGTATTCCTGAGCTTTTGTGTCCGGGTACATTGAAACTGTTTGTCTCAGAGTCTTAAGAGCCAGGTTTATTTTTTGATCGTCGATGTAAAGTCTTCCAAGCCTTAGTCTTGCCATCGAAGCTCTTTTTGCGAACGGACCGTGTATCAAGGCTCTTTTATAAACGTCTATTGTTCGATCCTGGTCATCCCACCATGGTATCCAGTCAAAAGCTGGATCCCTGCTGCCAGCATAAAACTCATCGCCTATTTCGAACTCGCGGTCGACGGCTTCCGCATAATCCACGTGCGTCGGATATCGGTTCAGGAGTTTTTCCAGGCATTTGAATTCTTTGTGTCTGAGTTTTGCCTTCCGGTAGCATTTTGCGGCGAACCTTACGGATTTGGCTTTCAGTAATGTGTCGTCCGCATATAATTCAGCGTCAAGAAAATCACTTGCGGCGGCGGAGTAATTGCCCTTTTTCATATTTTCAAGGCCAGACTTTATTCTTCCATTCGCTTGTTCATTGTCGGCGCAAAGAGTTTGAGCAAGAACGGCAATCGCGCATGCAAGCAAAAAACTCGCGCATATTCTGGTTTTAGTTTTAATTGTCTTTGTCATCCCTTAATATCCATAGAAAATATAATGGCAAAAAAGTAACTTACACTGTTTTTGCCACAAGCCAAGCTACATTAACTTCAAACCCGGAAGATCTTGAATATCCACAAGACCGGCCACTTTGCCGTCATCGTCCAAAGCAATGATGTCGTCTATTTTTCTTGTTTGTATTAATTTTAAAGCTTCCACCGCTAGCTGCTCAGCGTTGATTGAGGCTGGGTTGGCGGTCATTACGTCCTTCACTTTCTGCTCCAAAACGTTTATGTTTTCTTCGGCATGCCTTCGGAAGTCGCCGTCGGTAAATATGCCCAGCAGGCGATTGTCGGCGTCGGCTACGATAGCCGAGCCGCTTCTGGCTTTTGTCATTTGGAAAAGACATTCTTTTACTGTTTCGTCTGGCTTGACCAACGCCAACCTTTCGCCTGTGCGCATTATGTCCCGAATTCTAAGCGTTACAGCTTTGCCGATTGCGCCGCCAGGATGCAGCCGACCGTAATCTTCCTTGGTGAATTTTCGAACATCAAGCAATACGATGGCAAGGGCGTCTCCCAACGCAAGCAGCGCGACGGCCGTGGTTGTTGGCGCAAGATTGAAAGGGCACGCTTCTTTTGACACTTTCATTTCCACTGTAATGTCGCTGTGCCTGTTAAGCCCGGAATCGGCAAAGCCGGTAATCGCCGCAATCGGAATTCCAAGACGCTTTGCGGCTGGCAGGATTGAAAGCAGTTCGTCAGTTTCTCCGCTGTAGCTGAGCGCTATTAACATGTCGTCTTTTTGAAGAATGCCCAGATCGCCATGCAGGGCCTCCACTGGGTGCATGAACACTGCCGGCGAGCCTGTGCTGGCAAGAGTAGCCGCTATTTTTTTGCCGATGTGTCCGCTTTTCCCAACGCCGCTTAATACTATCTTGCCGCCATTGTCCAGGGTTTTAATGCAGATTTCAACCAGTTTTATGAATTCGTCTCCAAGCTGCTCCTTTACTTGCAGCAGGCCTTCCACTTCGATGTCGAATACTTTTTTTGCTTTTTCCAGTATATTATTCATGCGTGTTTGCCATTCTATATGTTTCAGTTGTATCTTAAGAATTGCAAATATACTTCAATTTTTGGAAAGTTGAAATAAAATAATGAAATATACTCGTTTCGGGAAGACAGAAATAATGATGCCCGCTTTTTCCTGTGGCGGAATGCGCTTCATTGAAAGCTGGGAAGACCTTGCTTATTCAAAGGTTTCATCTGCGGTTCAGGACAAACTTGGGAAAATTGCCAGACGCGCTTTTGAGCTGGGCATAAATCATTTCGAAACCGCGCGCGGCTATGGAACAAGCGAAGTTCAATTGGCTGAAGCTCTGTCGGAGCTGCCCAGAGAAAAAATTATTATACAAACAAAAATTCCTCCCAAGGAAGATCCGGCTGAATTTGAGGCAGCCCTTGAAAAATCATTTTCCAACTTAAAACAGGAATATCTGGATCTTGTCGCAATTCACGGAGCCTTTAACAATGACAAGTGTCTTGAATACAGCTTGCGATGCTGGCCTGTTCTGGATAAATATCGAAAACAAGGCCGCATAAGGCACATCGGGGCTTCCGGGCACGGCGAGTGCGACACCGTCGTGAAAGCGATCAATACAGGCATTTTTAGCTATATAAATTTGCATTTTTTCTATATTCAGCAGGAGAAATATCCGGCAGTCCGGCTTGCCGCGGAAAAGGATATGGGCGTTTTCATTATCAGTCCGAATGACAAAGGCGGGATGCTTTATAAAGCTCCGGATAAAATGAGAAAACTCGTTGCTCCCTTTTCTCCAATGCAGTTCAATGACCTTTTTTGTCTTTCGCATCCTGAGGTCCACACTTTGAGCATTGGGGCGGCTTGTCCTGAAGATTTTGATGAACATATTCAGATTCTTGACCAACTCGACAAAGCCGACGAACTGGCCATGTCTATGGCAAAAAAACTGGACGATGCCATTGACGAAGTCTTCGGCAACGCGTGGCTTGCAACGTACAAAGAAAATCTTCCTCATTACACTAAAACATTCAATATGATCAATATTCCCGCAATATTATGGCTCTACACCTTGGCTAAGGGGTTGGACATGGTAGAATTCGCCAAGTCCAGGTACAATCTTCTGGGAGTCGAGTCCGCATGGTTCTCTGGAGGCAAAGCCGAGAATTTTACGGATGATGATCTTGCCCCCTTTATTAAGGATTCCCGGCATAAGGATAAAATTCCGCAGATGTTAAGAGACGCTCACAGAATTCTTTACGACAAGGAACTTGCTGAAGAATAAAAAAACGGAGCAGTCGGAATAAAAACCGGACTTTGTGCGGATATGCTCCAGCGGCGGCGAAGCCACTTTTAAACCCACTTCGTGGGCGCGAGTGCGTTCTCGACTTTTGTGAAATCCGTTGCCTTACAAATATAGTAATCCCTCAGTGAAGCTGGCGCAACTGGCAAGCTTAGCTTATTTCCCGCTTCG
>CAZYVR010000274.1:0-8384 GCA_964651145.1 uncultured Victivallales bacterium
AAAGAAGGCTTTATTGACGTCATGGAAGCATTAAGCTCAAAAGAATTCAGCATGTGCGAATGCAAATCCCAAACAGCAAGCCAAAAACTTAAAGCATTGCTGGAATCTCAGCCGGATATCAACGGAATAGTCATTATGGGCGGCGGCTTGCCGCTTGCGGTTCTCCCGCTGTTGATTGAAAGAAGAAAAGAAATCAAAATAGGAATGTTCACGGAAAATTCCTCTATCCTGCAATTTAAAGAAATTGCGTTTATCGCAAAATACAGTCAGGCAGAGACAGGGGCAATGGCCTTTGACCTTCTCTACAAAGCGGCCTCCGGCAAAATCGACTGTTCCGCGTCAAACTATCCGCCGTTTGAAATCCTGGAGCCTGAAAACTAAAAAGAAGCAGGACTCCAGCCGTTCCGTGGAGCCCTGCCCAAAGGTGTCAGTTTTTTGTTTTAGTTCTAGAAATGAGCTTCAACTATATCAAGAGCGTCATCGCCTGTGAATTCATTGTTCTTTATTTTTTCAAAGATCTCGGCGACATATTTAGCATGTCTGATGATGAGGTCTTTATTGTTAAAAACCCACTGCCATACTCTGTTTGTCGGAGTGTGCATTTGAACAACCGAAACTTTGGCGATTTTGCCGAGATATTCTTCAGGAATCTGATCCGACCAGGAAGCGTTTCTTACTTTTTTCCTCTTGAAGAAAGATGCGTTGACGCCCCACTTGTGAACTTTTGTCGAATAAAGCGGAGTATTGTTTTCATCCAAAGCCACAACGAAGAGCCCGCCGGTGAATCCCCTGAAATTGTTGTAATTTTTCAAGGTTGTCTTTCCCTGAATGGAGCCATTGTCATTAAGACAAACAGTTGTGTACATATGCCAGCCGTTCCCGACTCTTGTATGCGTGGTAAAGTCTACGCTTTCCTGAGCTGATGCTTTTACAGTGAAGAATGCTGCAACTACGGCGATTGCTGATACAATAAATTTGGCTTTCATTTTCTGTCTCCTCTTTTTCCGGGAATTTTAAGTATTTGGCCTTTTCCTGAATTAATCTTTCCTGTCTCACTCCTTTCTTTATGCTGTTATCATTTTTGTGCTTTTCTCAGTGAACAGGTTATATGAAAGTGCAAGTAAAATGCCATTCCCGTGAAGCTTTTCGGCAAAAATCAGCGCTTGTTTTTATTGACACACAAGTTCATAAACAAATAATAATCATCGCCGACTCCATAACTTTTGAAGGCTCCCCAAAAAACTTTCAGAATGTTTGACAGGATATAGCAGTTGAGGTATTTATGTGACAAAACGGGCAAAAAAATGTTTAAATTTATTTATGCCGTTTATTGTCGGAGCTCCATGACGCTGTTTTTCTCAATTTCAAGAATACATTGCCTCAATAACAAGAATGAGAAAAGAAAGAAGTAATGCGACGGCTCCGCCAAAAGTCCTAAAAAATAAAAAAGCCGACAGAGTCGGAATAAAAACCGGACTATGTCCGGACGCCATCCAGAGGCGAAAGCTGTTGGCGTATAAAAGATTGTGCGACAGCGCGTATGGCCTAATGTCAGAGCTGCTGGCTGTTTTTAAGCGAAGCTAAAACAGGCAAATGTTGCCTCCGAACCCGTGTCTTGGACTTTTGGCGGGGCCGTCTAATGCGACGGCTCCATCTTTTTATATAAGAGATTTTATTTTTTCGAAGATATTGTCAGGGTCAGTCATCCGTCCTGGGC
Organism: uncultured Victivallales bacterium; assembly: GCA_964651145.1. GTDB lineage: Bacteria > Verrucomicrobiota > Lentisphaeria > Victivallales > GWF2-45-14 > CAZYVR01. The sequence continues at coordinate 1,718 of CAZYVR010000274.1, forward strand.
CGTCATCGCCACATGCGACAGAGCCGGAATCGGGGCCGATAAATTCGATTTTGTGCTTTCTGAGACGTTCGCAGTTTTCCTGCACTATCGAGTTTGCCCACATTTGCGGGTTCATCGCCGGAGCAATAAGAATCTTGCCGGTGTGCGACAAGGCATATGTTGTCAAGGCGTCGTCAGCAATGCCGCTTGCCATTTTTCCTATAAAATTGGCGGTGCACGGAGCCACGATCAGAAGTGTTGCCCTTTGAGACAGGTCAATATGTCCGGGGCGCCAGTCGGATATGTCCCACAAATCGGTCATCACTGGATTTCTGGAAAGCGTACGAAATGTTTGAGGAGTAACAAGCTTTGTCGCGGATTCTGTCATGATGACATTCACATCAAAGCCTGCCTGGGCAAGGCGGCTGCATAAATCGGCGGCTTTGTACGCGGCAATCGAGCCGGTCACTCCCAACGCTATTGAAATTTTATCAGGCATCGAACAAAAAATCCTCCATGTGGCTTGTCTTTTTTTGAATAGAATCGACGATGCCGTCCATTTCGCGGACAGTAGTGTCGAGCTCCTCGTTCAGAAGCAGATAATCGTATTCGCGCCAGAAGCCAAGCTCGTGTCTTGCTGTGTCCAGCCGTTTGCGAACAATTTCTTCTGGCTCTGTTTTGCGGCCGCGCAATCTTTTTTCAAGCACGGCAAAGCTTGGCGGGCCTATAAACACAAGTTCCAGGCTGCGCGCTATAAGCTCGTCATCTTGAGCTTGATCCTTTATTTGCATGGCTCCCTGAACATCAATGTCCAGAAGCACATTCCGGCCTTGCATGATATTTTTTGTCAACTCGCTTTTTAACGTGCCATAGAAATTGCCGTAGACTTCGGCGTGCTCAATAAACTCATTGTTTGCCGCTTTGGCTTTGAATTCGTCCATTGAAACAAAATAATAATCTTGCCCGTCAACTTCGCCCTCTCTGGGGCTGCGCGTTGTGCATGACACGGAAAAATACAAATCGCCGCGTTTTTTCATTACAGTGTTGCAGACGGTTGTTTTTCCGGCTCCGCTCGGCCCGGACACTATCAATATGACGCCCAATCTTTTTCTTCTGCTTTCAATTTCCATATACTATTTCCGTTTTATGTTTCTACGGCTTGTTGTCTTATTGCATTATACGTTAATAAAATACTGATTCAGCATACTGCAAGCGATTTATCCGGAATGGAAACGCTTTTGAGAAACTTTATTGCTCAAATGGCAAGCAGGCACACAGATAAATAAGCGCTTGCATTAGCAAATGATTTATGTTCTATTTATAAAAGACAAAAATTGAGTTTTAAAAATTTGCCGGATTTCTTTTATGAATTTAGTTATTACATGTGTCGGACGAAGATGTGAACTTATAGAATATTTCAGAAAAGAACTGAACCCAGACTGCAAGGTAATTGCTGTGGACATCACTGATTTTGCCCCGGCCCTGTATTTGGCTGACAAGAGCCATATTCTCGAAAAAGATATTGACAACCTCGAAAACTATATTGATCAGCTAGTATCAGTATGCCTTGAAGAAAAAGCGACCCATATTCTGACACTGATCGATCCAGAGTTGGAGCTGCTGGCCAAATATCGGGCAAAATTTGAGTCCAACAACATCACTCTGATTCTCTCCAGCGACGATGTGATAGAGTCCACTTTTGACAAATACTTGTTCTATTGCAACTTCAAAGACAGTTTGAATCTGCTGACAACTTACCATACAAAAGATAAAATAAAGGAAGCGCTCGACAACAACTCCATCAGTTGTCCATTAATAGCCAAGCCAAGATGCGGCAGCGGCAGCGTAGGATTGACCACTATTCATTACCGCAACGAATTTGACACTTTAAAATTCAACCACAAGTATCATTATGTTTTTCAAAAGAGCCTGAACTGCGTTGAGCTTGGCATAGATGCTTATTTTGACCTGATAACGGGCAAGCTGGCATCTGTTTTTATTAAAGAAAAAGTGGCGTTGCGCTCGGGAGAGACAGACAAAGCCGTCTCGGTTTTCAATCAGAAAGTTTTTGACGAAATTAAAAAACTTGAAACACACGGAGGCTTTAAAGGGCCCGTGGATATTGATGTTTTCATTGACTCGGACGGCGGGGTATTCATAAACGAAATAAACCCTCGCTTTGGCGGCGGATATCCAATGGCTCATAACTGCGGGGCTGACTTTGTGAAGCTGATAGCCAAAAATATGCGCGGAGAAACGAACGAGCCAATAGTCACGCCTCGCTACAAGCTAGGCGTGATGATGATGAAGCACAATCAGGCGTTGTTCAAAGACGGAGACAACATATACAGTGGATAAAACTCTCATCATTGCAGAAGCAGGAATCAACCACAACGGCTCGTTGGGGCAGGCAATAAAGTTGTGCGATGCCGCCAGGAAAGCTAGAGCCGACATTGTGAAGTTTCAGACTTTCAGAACTGAATGCAACGTGCTCAAAGACTGCGACTGGGTAAAGTATCAAAAAGAAAATGCCCCGGACTTCAAGTCGCATTGGGAAATGCTCAAAGCCCTCGAGCTTGACGATGACGAATTCAGAGAATTAAAAGCATACTGTGACAAAACAGGGATTGGATTTCTTTCCACCCCAAGCGACCAGCCAAGTCTGGAACTTCTGTTGTCAATGGGAGTGGGTTCCTTTAAAATAAGCTCCGGCGACGTTGCAAATATTCCGCTATTGCGCAAAATCGGGCGCCTGAATAAGATTATTTGGCTTTCCACTGGCATGTCGACCATGGAGGAAGTTGGCGTCGCGCTAAAAACGCTGACACAGGCCGGAACATCCAAGGAGAAGATAACGCTTTTGCACTGTCATTCGGATTATCCCACAAAAATAGAAGACGCAAACCTTTCAGCGATGCTTGCGTTGCGCGATGCTTTCGGAACAAAAGTCGGATTTTCTGACCACACCCTCGGAACGGAAGCGGCAATCGCCGCCGTCGCTCTCGGCGCGAGCGTGATAGAAAAACATTTAACTCTGGACAGAAATATGGCAGGGCCGGACCAAAAATCTTCGCTTGAGCCGGAAATATTTGCGTCAATGGTCAAAGCCGTGAGGAACATTGAAAAAGCAATGGGCGACGGAGTTAAGCGAATCACTCCAAAAGAACAGGAAATAAGGCGTGTCTACGGCAAGGGCATCGTGGCAGCAAGAGACATTGCCAAGGGCGAAATATTTACAGAAGACAAGCTGGCGGCAAAAAGGCCGAACAGGGGCATCGCCGTGTCAGAATGGGACATGATTGTCGGCCGGACAGCTAAAAACAATTTCAAAAAAGACGATTTCATCAAGCTATGAAAAGACATAAAATTTGCGTTGTAACTGGCTCCAGAGCGGATTACGGCCTGCTTTGCTGGGTCATGAAGGAAATACAGAAAAAGCCCAACCTGGAGCTAATCCCTGTTGCGACAGGCGCCCACCTTGAGCCTGAATGGGGCTGCACTGTAAACCAGATCATTGAAGACGGCTTTCGGGATACAGTAAAAATAAAAGCATTCAGCGGCGACACTTCTCCGCGCGGAATAGCTCTGTCAATGGCAGAGGCTATAACTAATTTCTCAAAGTTTTTCATGGAAAACCCCATAGATCTGCTTGTCCTGCTTGGCGATCGCCATGAAATACTTTCCGTAGCCGTGGCGGCTTTGCCTTTCAATATCCCGATAGCTCATCTGGGCGGCGGCGAAATTTCAGAAGGGGCTATTGACGAGAACATAAGGCATGCCCTCACCAAGCTGAGCCATTTGCACTTCGCTATAAGCGAAAAGTGCGCAGCAAGAATAATCAGGATGGGAGAAGAACCATGGCGCGTAAAAGTGTCCGGCTCGCCAAGACTCGACTTTATGTCAAAGATCAAATTTAAAAGCAAAGAGCAGCTTGGAAAAAAGCTTGGAATCAAGTTTGACGGAAAAACCGCCCTGATTATATTTCACCCTTCAACGCTTGAAAATAAAAGCGCCGAAGAGCAAACCGACAATCTTCTGGAAGCTCTGAGCAAAACCGACTGCGAAAAAATAATGCTTTATCCAAACATCGATGTCAATAGCGGACTAATAGCGGACAAATTTGAAAGCTTTGCTGGCAGCCGCCTTGACACTCACCTCTTCAAGCCTTTGGACATGGAGGATTATTTGAGTCTGATGAACTCAGTTGACATAATGATAGGGAACTCCAGCGCCGGCATAGTGGAGGCTCCATCCTTCCGCTTGCCCGTGGTCAATGTGGGAAACAGACAGAAAGGGAGAGACTGCATGGAAAATGTCATTCATGCAGGCAACTCCATATATGAAATCATTAAGGCCATCGAAAAAGGCTTGCATGACAAGGCTTTTATTGATTCCCTGAAAGAAATGGAAAACATATACGGAGATGGAAAAGCTTCGCTAAAGATTGCCGACATCCTGTCTGAATTAAACTACGAAAATTTCAGCATAGCAAAAAAGAACTGCTTCAATTAAAGGAAAGACCATTGGCTAAAATAGCATTTGTCCAGGAAGAGCTTAGAGAGCGCTTCGGCATCATGATGCTCTCAAGCGAGCTCAAGGAACATGGGCATGAACGCGAGGTTTTTATCGAATCCTCAAACGAGGCTTTTCGGATGGAAGTCATCGCCTGGAATCCGGATATAATTGCGTTTTCAACAATGACTCCAGGAATAGCGTTTGCCGAAAAAAACATCAAATTTTTCAAGGAAAACACGAACGCGCTCATCGTTATGGGCGGAGCGCATCCGACCTTTTATCCTGAGGTTATATTTGAAACGCCTGTGGACGTTATTTGCCGAGGCGAGGGGCAGGAAGCAATGGTTGAGCTGGCCGACGCAATCGAGCAGGGCGAGTCGCATTATAAAATCGCCAATTTATGGGCAAGAGATAAATGCGACAAAAATCATATTCATAAAAATGATGTCAGACCTATATGCGATATCAACACCCATTCCAATCTGGATTTTGATTTGTACTATGCCAAATTTCAAGAATTGGCCGATGCGCCCACCAAAAGAGTTTTTCTTGGGAAAGGATGCCCGTTTGACTGCACATACTGCTTCAACCATTCAATGAAAAAACTTTACAAAGGCAAAGGCAAATACACGCAATATATGGACGTAAAAAAAGCCATAAAAGAAATAATTTCCATTAGAGACAAGTATGGAATGAAATGGCTTCTTATCCTCACTGACGCCGTAAACATAGAACGCAAATGGTTTATGGACTTTCTTGAAGAGTATAAGCAAAAAGTAAAGATCCCTTTTATATGCAACGTGAGGATCGACAGAGTCGATGAAGAAATGGTCAAAGCCATGAAAGAGGCGGGCTGCGACAGAGTGAATTATGGCATAGAGCACGGCAATTACGAAATAAGAAAAAACATCCTTAAAAGAAACATGCCCGACGATGTCATAATCAAAGCGGGCCAGCTTTTTACAAAATATAAAATAAGAGTTCAAACTGCCAACATCATAGGAGTTCCTCACGAAACTGTTGAAACAATAATGGAGACTGTCCGTCTGAACCGCAAGGTCAAGCCCAAAATAGCGCAAGGCTTTATTTTGCAGCCTTTCCCCGGCACGGAAATCCATAAGTATGCGGCAGAGCACGGATTATTGCCGGACGACAACTCGTATTCCAAGTCGGGAACAGGCTTTCAAGCGTCTTACTTTGCCGAACAAAGTTTTCCATTGAAATTAAAAGACAAGTGCAAATTGTTGAAGATGTTCTATCTCTTTAATTTGTTTTGTCACACCGACAAGCTGGATTTTTGTTTAAAACTCATGCTCGTTCTGCCCTTTACCCGCCTTTATAAACTTATATATATGTGGCCTCTTATTCATCAAATGTTTAAATATGCTAAAGATCTTCAGGAAAGAGTAAAAGCGTTGCGGATATTCGTTAAAATAATGACAAGCTAGATTTTAAAAGCAGATGGAGCGCTATCATGGAATTTGAAAAACTGCCAAGAATAAAAATAGCAAACTTGCCTACGCCTTTGGAGCGCTGCGCCAATCTTTCCGAATGCTTCGCGGAATGCGACATATGGGTCAAGCGCGACGACTTGACAGGCCATTCTTTTGGAGGCAACAAAGAAAGAAAGCTGGAATTTATCCTTGCGGAAGCAATACGGCAGGGAGCAAAAGCCGTGGTTACCATTGGAGCCTTGCAGTCAAACCATTGCAGAATCACCGCCGGACTGGCAAACAGGCTGGGACTGGAAGCGCACCTGATTCTCATTGCAGACTCGGACAGCCCGCGCATGGAGGCCAATTACTTTATCGACACTCTTATGGGCGCAAAAATCCATCTGGCAGCCAGCAAACAAGCCGACGCAAAAATTCAATCAGTCATGGAAAAGCTCGATTCGGAAAAGAAAAAGCCCTATTTTATCAAAGGCGGAGGACACAGCACGCTTGGAACAGCGGGCTATGTTCAAGCCCTCAAAGAATTGAATGAACAAACGCAGGCGATGAAAATGAAGCCGGACTGGCTGATTGCGACCAACGGCACCGGGACAACTCAAGCCGGTCTTGTCGCGGGCAAGGCTCTTTTCGGATTCGCCGGAAAAATAATCGGCATAAGCATCGCAAGAAAACGGCAGCGCTGCATTGACGAAGTCCTTTCAATGGCGAATGGTTTTTTT
>CAZYVR010000275.1:0-8318 GCA_964651145.1 uncultured Victivallales bacterium
AACTTTGGAGAAAAATGTGCATTGACTGATTTGTATTATTCAATGAAAAACTCTTTAGGAATTACATGGGGCAATGTATACTATAAGCGGCAAGTTTTGCTTAAAAAGTAATAGCCTTGAATTCTACAGAATATTACATTAGATTAAATAATAATGTGTTGTGGGTTTTGGTAAGCCAGGGAAATACTTGAACATACTTGGGGGATTAATTTTTAATGCTTGATAAAACATTGGACGGGGGCTATGAAATATATTGACTTAACCCTCAAGCGGCTGAATAAAAAAGATGATAAGCCGGAAATTTGTACACTTAATGAAGCCGTTGAGAATAACAAGCTTATCGTACTTTTGGGGGCTCCAGGGAGCGGCAAAACCTCGTTGCTGAAAAAATATTACAAAGACCATAAAGGTGGTTCTCAAGTATTAACGATAAAAGAACTCATTAGGCTGAAACGCGCGCCCTCCTGTAAGGCAAACGTTGTACTTCTGGATGGCCTGGATGAATACCGGAGTACATTAAACGACAAGACATTTGTAATGACGGAACTCGGTGACAGGATTGGTCAATTTGCAGAAAGCTCAACCGTTGTTATCAGTTGCCGCGAGATGGACTGGTATGGAGAACTGGATGTTGCTGCATTGAAAGATGAAGTGGATATAGTGGCAGCGCTATACACAGTCCTTCCGTTAGATGGCAATCAACAAAGGAAACTGGCGGCAGTTTTGGAAATAAAGGATATAGATGCCTTCATATCGCAGTTTTATCCTTTGGGTTTTCTGGGCAATCCGCAAATGTTCTTCATGTTGTCCAAAATATGCAATAATCAAGCACCCGAAGGTATTTTCACCAAAACCGAGTTGTACTCAGCGTTTATCAGAAATGCCCGCGAACAGAATCCGAGTTACACTCTGAATGGGATCAATGCTCTTGAACCAAGTGAGATTCTAAAATACGCTGGCTACTTGGCATTTTACTATATGTTTACTGACATTGAGGCATTTGACGAGAACTTTTTGGATAAGGTTCATGACTCGGAGGCGGGCTATTCGCTTGAGAACCTGAAGACAACCATCAACACCAGCTTGTTCTATGAGCGTAAATTCATTCACCGTACTATCGCGGAGTTTGCATTGGCAAGCTTCCTTAAGAATGAGAAACTTGCCGAGAAGGCGATGCCCGGAATATCGCTATCCCGTGTAAAAGCCCTTTTTGCTAGGAACGGTCAAATCCCTACAGAATTAAGGGGAACCTATGCGTGGCTATGCTCTTTAAGTAAAAGTCGCGAGCTAATTGCCGTAGATCCTTACTATCAAGCAATTCATGGAGACAATTCCATATTCGACTCTGAATTAAAGAAGGAAGTCGTACTTGAAGTGAAAAAATATTCCCAGAATGTCAATCCATACTTTTTTAGGCATGATGAGGGTAGGCCATTGGAAGGTTTTTACACCACCGATCTTGATGGTTTCCTAATTGATGAATATAAAAACGCATTGAAACTGAAGAATTATTACGTCTACTTCATTAACTGCATTATTTCTTCGGCCTCCACTCTTAGCGAGTCGATGAGGAATTTTGTAAAAACAGTCGTGCTTGATCCAGAGAGTTCGGGTTACTATAAGCGAGATCTGCTGGAGATATTTAAAGATGAACCGGCTTTTTTAATTGATGTTTTGAACTTAGTCAGAGATAACAAAATTAAGGATAATGAAGACTGTCTTCTTGAGGCTCTGCTACGTCAGTTGTACCCTACATCCATAACCCATGACGAAATTGCTGATTATCTGAACTTTTATCAAAAGGAAAAGGAAACGCAAACGCTGGGCTCTTGCTATTATTTATTCAAGACAAATTACGTTGACAAATATAAATTGGTTGATGATATCCACAAGAAGAGCTTTGACAAAGACCGAAAGCCTCAGCTTCAATTGCCAGATAACGTAAAAACGATTATTGACGACTACTTCCTCGAAACACTTTTGGAATACGAAGTCAGCCTGACAGCCCGGGGAATTTTTGATATACTCAAGCACTTTAAAAGTTATTATCGCGAATATGATAGGCTTAGGTTTACATCATATCGCTATGCAATCACTGACAAATTACCTGCCAGTGAAGATAAACTGCAACGATTAACTAATGAACTGTTTGAGATTTACGTGGATGATGTTTTGAGCGAGGAATCTGACGACTTTTCACCTTTCAGGTTCCATTATCTATACAATTATAAAACTCCAACAAATGAAAGCGAGGTATTTCTCCACGGAATTAGCCTTGATCGAGAACCGGAAATCAACAAGCAGCTTTTCTGCCTTGCAGTAAGACATTCCTCCAAGGGAGAAGGTGACCGAGAAGAAGTGCGTACGATTGCGGAAGAGTTTGCCTTAGAAAAAGATTTACATGATTTACTCAACCCTCAAAAGGAATTCTGGGAAAGAGAAGATGAAGAGCGAGAAAAGAAAAGAATAGAAGAGGTAAAGCAAATTCTAGAAAAAAATGAGGAACATTTTGCAAAAAGAACGGATGAGGATATTCTTGCCTCCTTTGGCGACTTGCACTTCATTCATAGTTTTGTGTATTTTAAGCGTGCCGGAGATGATGAGCGCGTATCATTAACATCTGGCACATTTGATAAATTAAAGAAATTGCTCCGAAAAGCAATCTTTTCTGATGATCTCATAGACCCGACGTTGCTTACTATAGATTCTCTAGCAGAAAATTCTCCGGACGCTCACAGGAACATTGACCAAATGTATTATACCTCCTGTTGCTTAAATGATTGGGGAAATATTGAGTTCAAGGAAGATGAATTTCATGATTACTTGTACATCAATTCGTTGATGCATGATAAGATGGGAGATATAATAAAATCAAACCTTCTGGAGCAGGTTAAAACAAAGGATCCTAGCCGTGTCGCGAAGATTCTAAATAAATATACAACACTTCTTCTAAAAAAACACTTGCCAGATGAATCCGAGTTGCTCCTTTTTTATATTAATCCGAATGACATTGATAAATTGAAGTCAATGCTCCGTTTCTTTGTCTCGGACAATACAAAAATAGAGGATGAGTTGTTGTTCAAATTCCTGAACATCTACAGCTTCTCCATTTCCCTTAAAGACTTGGAATCACTACTGGCAATTGCCTCCAATGAAAAAAACAAGCAGCTCATCTTAGCACTCAAGATACTCGCGGAAGGCAACAAGTCTGCCTTTGATAGAAATATGGCAATTGCGATTCATTCACTATTTTCTGTGGGCTCCAGAAATGAAGCTTTCATTGAAATGGATAGCGACCTGAAAATTCAGTTGATTGACTATATGTTTGACCAGTTCAACACCGCCGAATCCATTGAGCATCACAGTGGCTTCCAATCATCAAAGGATTCATGTGCAGGTTTTTTGCGCAACCATGCACTTGGCATGTTGAACCTTGAAAAGTTGAAAAAGCTACAGGAAGCTCGAAGGGGCGAATACGATATTTGGACTGATCGGATCACTCATATGATTAGTAAAAAGGGGCAACAGGATGCTGACAGCCAACATTCTCCGCTGAATGTTGAAAAAATTAAAAGTTTTATAATCTCGGACGATATAACATCAGCCGAGGACTTTTTTGCTGATGTTTGTGATAAGTTAAATAGACTGAAAGCAGAAATTGAAGATAATCGGGGCAGTGGTAAAAACCATTTTTACAATGATGATGGAACAGGAAGGATTGAGGAAGTCTGTCGGGACACCATTTTTTCCAGCCTGAATCAGTATTATGGCTATGATTGGGCTCTACTAACTAAAGAAAAACATGAAGCCAACAATCGGGTGGATATCAACATAAAATACAAAGCAGACAACCACTTTGAGGTACAGATCGAGTGTAAACGAGACTGTAATAAGGAGCTAAGCACTGGAATTTCGAATCAGTTGATTGGAAAATATTTTTCTTCCGGGGTTCAATATGGTATTTACCTTATTTTCTATTTTGGCAAAAAAAAGAATAAAAGCACCATGCTAAAGAAGATTCATAAGAACATTCCAGATGACTATAAAAGTAATATTAAAGTTATTTGCATCGACTTAGTAAAAGCCCAATAGCATGATTAATCATTAGAATGTGTCTATTCTCCGAAATCAATTATTTTAGAAAAATCAAACTATCACTGCCAGGGCTTTTTGTTGTTTAACCTCAAAATGCAGTGTGTGTGTTATGTGTGTGTAATATGCGATAAAATACGGTAAAAAGCGGTATCAAGAGAATTTTGCAAGTTAGCTTTGATGTGTGTAACTCGTTGATGATGAGGTGGTACCCGGAGTGGGACTTGAACCCACACTTCCGATGGAAAACGGATTTTAAGTCCGTTGCGTCTGCCATTCCGCCATCCGGGCGTGAAAAATTATATTTTACATCGCTTCTCTGAAAATCCTATCAGAAGAAGTTATTTTTTTGTCATTTCTTTAAAATGCAGGCTGTAAATCCACAATCTGCAACTGTGGTCTGCGCTCGCCATAATATTCGTTGATCTGAGGCGTCGCTATGATATCCCATGTCGCGCGAGGGAGAGAATCAACGCTTCTGTTGAACGCGATAAACTCTATTTCATAATTCCTGCGATCTTTGAGCACTCCACGGGAATGTTTTCCGCCTACCGCCATTGTTTTTACGCATTCAAGTTGACTGAGCTTAAATACAGGCCTGGAATTGCTGTGTCCAAACGGACTTAGCTCGTCAAGAAATCTGAAAAATTCTGAGTCAAGCTCATACAATTCCACTTCGCCGTCAAAATTTATATGGTCCACCAAGTCTTCCTTAGACAGATGTTTCCTTATGTTTTTGTCAATTTCCAATGAAAGCAATTCTATATTTTCTCTGGCAACTCCCAATCCCACAGCCATGGGGTGTCCGCCGTAACGCTCAAGGAGAGGTGATGATTGAGCAAGCACATCCACGAGGTTCAAGTTGCCGATGCTGCGTCCTGAGCCATGCGCCATTCCATCTTTTTGGATTGTGAGCACAATCGCTGGCCGGTTGTAGTCTCTGGCCAATCTTGACGCGACGATTCCTATAACGCCCTGATGCCAGTCTTCGCCTGCCACAAGGATAGAAAAAGAGTTGACAACATCAATTTTTTCTTCGATCTGCTTTCTTGCTTCTTCGTATATTTCCTGTTCTTTTTCCTGTCTCTGGACGTTGTATTTGTCTAGCATTTCAGCGTATTTATATGCTTCGACTATATTGGTCGAATTCAGAAGATCCAGCGCGGTGTTGGCGTTGCCTAGTCGTCCTGCGGCGTTTATTCTTGGCGCCATTTTGAAGGTGATATCCGAAGGCTTTAGTTTTGTTTTTATTCTTGAGGTCTCAATCAGGGCCCGTATTCCAGGGCGTAGTTGTTTTCTCAGGATTTTCATGCCGTTTTTGACGAGGATTCTGTTTTCTCCAAGCAATGGGACTATGTCGGCCACAGTCCCGAGAGCAACGAAGTCCAGAATATCTTCCAGGCGAGTCGTGAAACCGCCGTAGTTGTTTTCCCTTCCGAATTTTATAAAAGCATGCGCCAGTTTAAAAGCCGCTCCCGCTCCGGAAAGAAGTTCCAGATCTTTTAATTCAGGATAGAGTTTGGAATTGATTATCGCGAGTGCTTTCGGAATTTCATCGGAAGGCTCATGATGGTCAGTTATTATGACATCTATGCCACGTTTGTTTGCTGCCTCTACTGCGTCGACGCTGTTGATTCCGCAATCCACAGTGACAAGAGCCTTGCAATTTTTGCCCACCGTGTCCAGCGACTTAGCCAGCGAGTCAGGCGTGAATCCGTATCCGTCATCAAAGCGGTGCGGAAGGAAAGAGGCAACTTCAGCGCCATTTTCCCTTAACACATGCGCAAGGAGCGCGGTTGCTGTGACGCCATCGGTGTCGTAGTCTCCGTGTATAAGTATCAACTCTCGCTTTTGGACAGCAGTCCAAAGCCGTTCAGCGGCCTTTACAATGCCGGGAAATCTGTAAGGATCACTCAAATTCTTGAGTGAGCTCTCAAAAAACGAATCAACATTTTTCGGCTCAATATTGCGCGCCGCAAGCAAAATAGCTATAGGGCGCGGTAAAGAGCACTTAGTTGCCAGTTCGTGTACAGAATTCTCAAGGGTGTCGCAAAGGGATCTCCATATTTTGATTCCCATTTAACCTTCTTTCATTTATTATCATAATTATAGTATAAGTTGTAATCGGGCGTTAGCTAGAGCTCTTTTTGATTTTAATTGAATTTTTCTTTAAATGAGGTCAACTTACAAAAAAATGCCATAAGATCAATGGTTGCCCCTGGCGTTAAAAATGCAAAGGCTTTGCGGGCGAAGCGATATGATTTTCGCATTTTGACAAAACAAAACAACGCCTGTTCCAGAGTAATGGGCACAGGCGTTGTTTTGTTTTGAAGAAGTGGGTTATTTTAGGTTTTTTAGTGTTTTTTTAATCAAAAGTTCGGCTGTTTCTTTGCGGCAGCCTCCGTTTTGGACAGGCAAAGTTTCATAGCCGCCGCGTCCGAAGCATTCTTTTAGAGGAATGTATCCAGCTTTTCCCTGGCCGTGGCTGACAATAAAGGTATTCTTGAACGGGGAGGCATTTTTTATGGCCTGTCCTATTTCAGTAAAAGGTTCGCCGGGCATGGATGTTATCGCCAAAGCTTTGTCAAACTTAAAAGTTAGCATTTCAAATTCTCTGATTTTTCCGGCTGATTCCTTTTCGAAACGCAGCAGTTGATCCGCAAAAAAGCAAGCCACCTGTCCGTCTCCTTTTGCAAGATCTTCGCTGGTGAGGTTTTTATTTGATGATGCCGGGCGTTTTTTCAGGATATCCTTTGCGCGCTTTGCTTCGAGCAAGGGTATTTCGCGTCCCTGAACTGGCGCAATCTGTGTTGCTATCTTGAACTCGCTGCCCTTTAGCTTTTTCAGCTTGCCAAGCGTTTTGCAGATAATTTTTGCATAGCCTTTTCCTATTTTGCATGCCTCTTTGTATGAAGCCTGATTTCTTTTTGACTTTACGTCGAAGTGATTGATGTTGCCGGACGCTCCTATTAGTGTTATAACCGGGACGTCATAACCTGTTTGTTTCTGGACCTCGCGTTCCATTCTGCCAGGCCAGTCTGCGGAAACCATGTCGCCGCCGATGGTATCTGTATGATTCACTATATTAGCGACAATCAGCGAAACTCTCTTATCTTGCTCGATGGTCAGAATGCCTATTTCGCGATCAACTGTTCCCTCGGGCTCCGCTATCTGAGGATTGAGTTTTCCGGGATTGGTTGTGACTCCTCCATCTTTCATGAAGTAGCGCCTGTTGAACGCGAACGGATTGTCCTTTGCCGAACCGGCCCGCAAGGTTGATTCGCATAGGTTGCGCTGAGCTTTTGCTATAGACTTGACTGCCTGCATTCTCAGATAAATCAAATAATCTTTGTCGGTCTTGCCTGAAAAGAAATCGCTTATATGCGGGCCCGTGTGGGTGTGGGTCGCGCAGAAGAGCAGATTGTCTCCAAAGCTTATTTTTTCTTTCTCAAGCAGCTTTCTCACGTCGGCTATAAGCTCGCGTGTCATAAGGCACAAGTCGAAGCTTACGATTCCTCCTGTCTGTTTTTCATCTTGAAACAGGACCGTTTTTACGTGGAGCTCATCGTAAGCTCCTTTATTGGGGCGTGGATTGAAATAGCCGGCCAGGCTGATTCCGCGAGGCGGCGTTATAATCTCTTTTGCGAATCCAGTTTTAATCATTTCAGGAAACCTTAAGTTTTTTGCCGTTATTTTTCGCTGATTTATGCGCGGCCATAACCAGTTCCAGATTATGGAGCGCATCCGCGCCATCCATTAATATGCCGCTTGTGACTGATTTTGCATGTTCCACTATTACAGACTGGTAAATATTTTTTATTTTCCCAGGGCTTGCATTGACTGCTTTTTTAAAGTCGTCAAGCTCCAGACGAACCTTGACGGGCTCGTCGTCGTATCCTGAAAGCTGAAACATTGTGCCATAGCCTCTCAGGACAGCCTTGTCGCCGTATATTTCGTAGCCCAGATTCGCGAGTGTGCCGCCCAAGCCGCCGCGTGGCTCGTTAAATCCGACCTTCACGCTTCCGGTCTGCCCGTTATCCAGCTTGAATTTTATATAGGCTCCGTCTTCTACTTTTATTTTCATTGTTTTAGGATAGTAAACGCAGGACAGCTCTACGATTTTGCTCTGCAGCAGGAATTCAGCCATGTACATGCAATGGCTTGCCACATCGCCAATTGGGCCGCCTAGCTCTTCGGGATTTGCGCAACGCCATGTCCGAGCCTCT
>CAZYVR010000276.1:0-8291 GCA_964651145.1 uncultured Victivallales bacterium
AAGGGCAGGGGGGAATCCGACGGAGCCACCAAAAGTCCTGAAAAATAAAAAAATTGTCCGGACGCCATCCAGCGGCGGAATAGCTGGTCGGCAAAGCCGAAAGCATTAGGCGCATAAAAAATTCTGCGGCAGCGGCGCATGGCGCGTTGCTTTTTATTGCTAAGCGAAGCAGCAATTGGTCAGGATTGCAGTAAAATATCGCCAAAAGTTTTAAAACTTTTAAAAATAAACCAAATAAGAACCGAAAAATGGCATATTATTATATCTTCAAGACTCGCGTACAATCAATCATATTAGATCATTTTCTTTAAAAGATATTATATTGATATACCCTCACCCCATTGCCTGGGTTCGATTACCTGAGCAAGAGACAAATCTAGTAATGGGTGCCCAATGTGATTAGCCTTAATAAGCTTGAGATAAGAGAAATCTATTTCATCTTTTAAAATTAGGAAAAGAAATTTATTTAATCTTCTTGGATACATAGGGGTGCCGCTATTGCGCAGTGGTGATACATAGGGGTGCCAAATTCAACCATTAGTAACGTCGCATAATATATATTATGTTAAACTTAGTACTCGTTTTTCGCAGCGCATTTATAATTGTAATACTTTCATTATTAGATGTTTACGTCTATTGCGATAAGTGATTGTTAACAACCTGTGAGGAAGTTGTAGCTATCCTTTAGGAATTTTGACTAAAAGAACTTGAAATACTGCCTTAATGGGATAAATATAGCATGATGATATATTTATATACCTAAAATTTGAGCATAGGATCAAGGCAATAAATTTGAGCAAGGATCAAGGCAATGATTGGAAAGACACTTTCAAGTTTTAGAAAAAGGCGAGGGGTAACTCAAGCGGCGTTGGCTTTAAAGATGTCCGTATCTCGCTCCAGAGTCAAAAATATTGAATTGTCTTCCAATTTGTCATTGATGATAATAAAGCGTTATTTTCAAGCTTGCGGGTATTCGCTTTGCATTGCTGTTTTTGATCGTGATCAAAAGCATTTATATTCCTTTGATCTTTCTCTGGTTATTGACAAACTCCGGGATATGAGGAAGACGGCAAACCTGACACAAAGCGAGCTTGGGGTTCAAATGAAGGTATCCCGCTCCAGGATAGAGCAAATAGAAAATGGAACGTCTGATGTCAACATCCGCACGGTTTATCGCTATGCAATGGCGTGCGGACTTTTGATAAATCTTGATGTAAAAGCATTGGAGGAGTAAGCTGCTCTGCCACCCTCCCCTTTATTTTGACTTTTTCTGCTTGGCCAAAGCGTCTTGAACTGACTGTATAAAGATGTCCTGGCTTGTTTGATCTCCAAACGATCCACAGCGAACAGTCATTTTTACTTCCTGGGTGCCGATGCTGGCGTATGTGATTTCAATGCCATGAGCAACAAACATGCCGCGGCCAATATTTGACACAGTATGCTTTAAATTAGGATAGCCATTATTTTTGCCGGCCTCTTCTATAGCGGGAAGGAGGGTTTTATAAGGAATGTTAAACCTTTGAGTCGAGCCGAATTCTCTTTGTCCGAGAGCGCATCCCCCTGCCCCATTAAGCAGGCAAAGCATTAAAAGCGCAAAAGCGACAGGCATTAACGTTGGCAGATTATTATTTTTCATTTTTGACCTCTTTTTTTGTTTTTTCTGAATCTTTTTTCAATACAGGCAAGTAAGGCTGCCCCAACTCTTTGCAAACCTGTTTGATGAAGGCGTCTTCGTCGTTCTTATTGCCTATTACATTAAAACGAGCGCTCATCTTTGATCTGTTTTCACCCATGTCTTGAAAGGTTATCTCAACATCAGGACCAGTAAATGTTCCACCACGCAAATAGTTGCCGCTTATTAGTTTTGTTCTCATTCCATAAAATGAGCTTGTTTTTTCTATAGCTATGGCAAGATCACGGCACGATACATCAAAATTATGTGATTCAGCAAAGCTGCGTTGCATTACAGCATCATGCGCAGGCCGGAGAATGGAGCACCCTGCAAAAAAAAGAACAAGCGAAGCGCTGGCAAGAAAAAAGAACTTTCCCATATTATCCCTTTGTTTTTTGATAATGTGAAAAATAGCAGAGATAACTGCAAAAGTCCAATAGTATTTAATCATTTTTGAAGCGGGAATACGCGAAAGCCTGTTCAATGAAATTATCACGCAGCTCTGTGATGCGCATTTGGACTTCGTCCTCCACTGGAATCAAAGGGAAATGTTTAATAAAAGCAGCGGCAAATATCCCCTGCCCTTCTTTTTTAGCAATTCCTTCATTGTATACATCGATTAAATCCATTACTGCACAACTAGGGGACTTTGATTTAAAAATAAAACCGCATAAATCTTCATCTCCCAGTTCAATTATCCTTTTCTTAACCCACTTAAGCATTTGCTCGGTAAGGTCTTTTTGTGAATTCACAGTCATTAGCCGGGGCTCAGCCGGGGCTCCTTCCAGCCGCATGGGTTCGCGAGGGATTGAAAAGC
Organism: uncultured Victivallales bacterium; assembly: GCA_964651145.1. GTDB lineage: Bacteria > Verrucomicrobiota > Lentisphaeria > Victivallales > GWF2-45-14 > CAZYVR01. The sequence goes on from CAZYVR010000276.1 coordinate 2,490, forward strand.
CGCACTCCACTTCAGGGCAGACTGGGACCCATTCAACATAAGAGCCAAGCGCTTTGACAATGGGTTTGTCCAGTTTATGTTGACCGTTATAGCGAACTTTTTGTCCCAACAAGCAAGAGCTGATACCTATTTTAATTTTCATATTCCTCGGAAACGTTCTGTTTTTTATATTTTTTGAATGTGATGGCCTGTTAAACTTAATAAAAAATGTTACATTTATGATCGTTAATATATAACGAGGCGTTGACAAAAGTTCAATAGTCTCTATAAACTATTTATTTATTAAGGACGCGAAGATTATGGCTTTGATTCACTGCGATTTCTTTTCCGAAAGTTTGGGCATGTCATGCTCAATGAACGTTATATTGCCTCAACAGACAAGCTCTCAGATAGGAATGAATGGCAGCGCTCGGAAAGATAAATATCCTGTGCTTTTTCTTTTGCATGGCCTTTCGGACGATCATACTATCTGGTGCAGGCGCACATCCATTGAACGCTATGCCGCTTCGCTTGGACTGGCTGTGATAATGCCTTGCGCTAACAGAAGCTTTTACACAGACATGGCGCAGGGCGGAAAATACTGGACCTTTATAAGCGAAGAATTGCCGGAACTTTCACGGTCTTTTTTTCCGATATCCGACAAGCAGGAGGATACTTTTGCGGCGGGGCTGTCCATGGGCGGCTATGGAGCGTTCAAGCTGGCGTTGCGCAAGCCTGATACATTTGCGGCTGGCGCCAGTTTGTCGGGAGCTCTGGACGCGGTGGGGTTCACTTCGCGCGACGAAGCGCGCAAAGCTGAATTTCTCCGCATATTTGGCCCGGAAGAAAATATTCCCGGCTCTGAAAACGATTTATTCAGCGTAGCCTCAAATCTGGCAGAAGGCAAAAAAGAGAAACCCAAGCTTTATCAATGTTGTGGCACTGAGGATTTTTTATATAACGACAATATAAAATTTCGCGATCATCTCCGTTCACTAGGCTTCGATTTAACCTATGAAGAAGGCTCGGGAACCCACGAATGGAGCTACTGGGATAAAATGATTCAGAAAGTCTTGGCCTGGCTTCCGCTTCGATAGCAACAGCGACAACTATTGAGCTGGCTCCACTAAAACTCCAAGCTGTCAATTGGAAGTCTTACAGGGCGAAGATATTACGCAATAGCCACATCTGCCAATTGCCCTGCCTCAACTTGTTGCAGCGACAGCATATTGGACTTTTGGCGGTTCCATCTATTGACTATGCTTGATTATTTTGCTAAAATAAATTAGGAATCATTTTGTAATTTGTTCCTTTTTATATTCTATTAGAGATGTTTCGAAGTTTAACATATAAGGGAGGTATCCAATGAGGCTTAAGATTTTTACCATTTTTGTCGGTGTCGCGTTCCTGCATTTAGCATTGTTTAGCATTATGGCTTTTACTGGAGGCTGCAGAACATCCCAGGCATTGGAAAACCGAACCTTTATTCCGGCAGCCTCGCCTGCGCCTGTCATAGAAACAGATTTGTCAACACCCATTGACTTCAGCACATCCGGCGATGACATTGTCGGGCCTGAATCGATATCGCCTGTTACGGTCGAAGCCAAGACGATTCAATACACAGTTAAAAAAGGCGACTCCTTCTGGAAAATAGCCAGAAAATACTCTGTCAGCATGAAAGAACTTGCTTCATATAACAATATGCCCCTCACTAAAGCCCTCAAAGCAGGCACAGTGCTGGAAATTCCTCCGGGCGGTTTTATTGCGGCTTCTCAAAGTCCAGTAAAAGCCAAGCCGATAGTTGTTGGCGGAATCAAATCCAAAGGAAAAAAACGCTATTCCACGTATTCGAACAAAGTAAATGTGCCAGAAGACGGAATGAAGTACACTGTCAAAAGCGGTGATTCTCTTTGGAAAATAGCTGTAAAACACAATTTAAAAACCAGCACACTTGCGGCAGCCAACAATATTGACAAAAAAACGCAACTTAAAATTGGCCAGACATTATTCATTCCTGGAGGAAAAACAAAATCAAAGTCGACTCGTGCTGCGCGCAAAGCCTCAACTCCTGTTGTGAAAGATGAAATACCCGAAGAGGACACAGATTCAAAACCAGCCAAAAGCGAAGATGAAGAATTGCTTGACCTGCTAAATAAAAACTCACAAGACTCCACTGATAATATGCTGAAAAATCTTACGGATCCAGAGAGCAACGAGTCAGTTGATTCAATAACAGGCGACAAAGCAAGCAATGTGCTCAAAGGCGAAGATGTGGAAATCGACCAAGAAATAACTATAGAAAAGCTTGCAGCCAAATATGGGGTCAAGCCGGAAGACATTAAAAAGCTGAATCCTGGCCTTCCACAAAACGGCAAGCTTACGCCTGGCATGATTATAGCCATTCCTTAAGCACAAAATAATGAAACCTTTTTCACTTTTAATCAAACCCGCTTCAGCGGACTGCAACCTTCGTTGCGAGCACTGCTTCTACCTCGACAGACTGGAGCTTTATCCTGAGTCCAAAATTCACAGGATGAGCGAAGAAACGCTCGAGCGAATGATTGCTTCATTCATGTCTACGCCTCAGCCTCAATATGCATTTGGCTGGCAAGGCGGAGAACCCACCTTGATGGGGGTGGAGTTCTTCAGGAAGGCAACGAAGCTTCAAGAGAAATACGGCAAAAACGGAGCTGTCGTTTCCAATGGCCTGCAAACCAATGCGCAATTGATAGACGACGAGTTTGCCGATCATTTTGCAAAGTACAAATTTCTGCTTGGAATCAGCCTGGATGGGCCGGAGGCTATTCACAACTTTTACCGGAAAGATTTAAGCGGAAGAGGCTCGCATGCGCAGGTCATGAAAGCAGTCGACACACTGGAAAAGCACAATGTCGAATTCAACATTCTTTCTCTGGCAAGCGCGGCAAATGTCAACAAACCTAAAGAACTTTACGAATATTATCAGGAGCATGGCTTTAATTTCCTTCAGTTTATACCTTGCGTGGAGTTTGACAACCACAACAAGCCTTTGCCGTTTAGCATCACAGGAAAGCAATGGGGCGAATTTCTTTGTGAAATCTTTGATATCTGGATAAAAAAAGACACTCGCAAAGTGTCGATAAGATTTTTTGACTCCATAATGGCATTGCTTGTAGACAACGTGCGCAATATTTGCCATATAGGCAGAAACTGCTGTCAGTACTTTGTGGTGGAACACAACGGCGATGTGTATCCATGTGATTTCTTTGTGAATCAGGAACTTAAACTAGGCAATATATGCGAGACAAGCTGGGAAGAATTGCAGGAGTCTCCTTTGTACAAGCATTTTGGCGCCGATAAAGCAAAATGGCAAAGCAAATGCGCCAAATGCGAATTTCTGAGCATTTGTTCAGGCGATTGCCTCAAGCACAGGATTTACGGAACAATAACCACTCCGGAAAATCTGAGCTGGCTCTGCGAAGGCTGGGAAATGTTCTATCGTCACAGCCTTCCGGGATTTAAAAAATTGGCGGAAGAAATTAAAAAGGAGAGAATAAGGGAAGAAGCGCGCCAGATGGCGGCTAAAAATCCTCAAGCATTCCAACATGCGGAGAGAAACACCCCCTGCCCTTGCGGAAGCGGTAAGAAATTTAAAAAATGTTGCGGGAGATTTTAACATGAACAAGATGCAGGAAATAGAAACCAGAAGACTTTTGCTGAGGCCATTTAATCTGTCAGACGCAGTGCAAGTGCAGGAGATGGCAAGCGATTATGAACTTGCGTCCCTGACATGCCGAGTGCCCCATCCATATGATGAAAAAGCGGCAAAAGAGTGGATTTTATCTCAGGAGCAAAATGCGAAAGACAATAAAGAAATTGTCTGGGCAATCACCTTGAAAGCGGACAAAACTCTTCGCGGAGCAATTGGAATTGAGTTGAATATCCCTAACGACAGAGGCGAAATAGGCTACTGGATAGGAAAAGAATTTCGTGGCTGCGGCTTTTGCACTGAAGCGGCCGACGCTATTTTGAAAGTAGCGTTTGAAAATTTGAAGCTGAACAAAGTATGCGCTGCTCATTTTAAAAGAAATGACGCGTCCGGAAAGGTCTTGCATAAAATAGGCATGAAATATGAAGGCTGCCTCCATCAGCATTTCAAAAAATGGGACCATTATGAAGATTTGAAGCTATACGCCATACTTGCAGAAGAATGGCACAAAAAGCAAAATGCGATTTTCTAATGAGGCCGAAGCCTCAACCCTCGAGAAAACACAATGATAGATGACCTTGGCATAGTTGTGGCGGCTGGCGGAAGTTCTGGCAGATACGGAAAGAGCAACAAATTGTTCGAACCGCTTGCCGGACAGCCTGTGTTCATTCACTGTATTAAAAATTTCCTCGAAAAATGCCCGGCTGAAAACATCTTGCTTGCGGTTCCTGAACACGAAATGGCGGCGTTTGCTGAAAGACTGTCCACATTTCTGCCCGAAGCCAATATAAAGCTGATTGCAGGCGGGGAAACGCGCATGCGATCAGTTATGAACGGCCTTGCCGCCCTGCCCTCAAATGTCAAAATAGCGGCAGTTCACGACGCCGCGCGGCCTCTGGCATCCTCGGCTCTTCTGAAAAAATGCTATGAAACAGCCAGAAAACAAGGTGGAGCTGTTGCGGCAAAGCCAGTGTCCGACACGATAAAAACAGTTGATGCCGATGGTTTGATAACCGGAACGGTCGAGCGCTCCATGCTCTGGGCAATGGAAACTCCGCAGGTCTTTCCTCGAAAAGCATTGGAGGACGCATGCAAAAAGGCTCTCAAAGATGGCAAGGACTTCACGGATGACGCAGGAGTAATGGAGTATTCCGGGAATCCTGCGTTTATAGTGAACAATCCTGAGGCCAACATAAAAATAACATATTCCAACGACCTCCTCCGCGCTGAATCCCATATGCAAAAAAGCATACACGTTGATCTCGACTGCAAATAAAACATTTATAATAAAGCGAAACTCATAAAATGTTAGAATTTAGATTTTTTATTCGCCATAGAAAGTCTTAATCACATTGAACGCATCTCCATTGCCTGCTCCCCATTTGCTTGCCATAAACAAAGCAATAAAATCATATTCAGGATCACACCACAGCACGCCTCCGGTGGCGCCTCCATGGTAAAAGCAACGCTGAGGTTGATTGTTAAATTGAATTTCCTTGTTCCAGCCTAATGTCCGGCAGGAATAAAGGGTTTCCTCGTATTTGACCATGGGGTATGCTTCGGTCATTTCTTCAAAAGTTTTCAGGCTGAATAGTTTTTCCGGGGTGATTACGGCGGCGGCGAAGTTCATAAGATCATCGGGGCATGACCAGAGGCCAGAGCCGGGAATCTGAGCCGCCATGAATTTATTCATTTCTTCAGGTTCAAGATAGTGGGGATCCAAGGCTCTTTCTGGAGACGCGCAAAAAGATGTGTCATTCATTTGGCAAGACTCAAAGAGCCATTCTTCCAGAAAATCGTCCATGGACGCATAACCTAACACTTTATGGACCAAAGCGTTTATGAACCAATAACTATGTGTGCTGTATCTAAAGGCTGTTCCCGGCTTGAATGAAGGCTCTTTTTTTATAAGTTCTTTGTATGCTTCGCAAGGAGGAATCAACTCAGGATCAATAAGATCGATGTTGTCATAGCCCGTGCGATGCAGGAAAACATCTCCTATGGTGATTGTTTCATTTATGCTTCCGTCTTTCATTTTATCAAGATATCTGCACAAAGGATCATCCCAGCGAACGAGCCCCTTGAACTAAGCCGCTGTCGCGGCAGTCAACGTTAATGGAGATTAAATAGTGGCA
>CAZYVR010000277.1:0-5311 GCA_964651145.1 uncultured Victivallales bacterium
TTTTGCTCCGATTTTACGGATGTCTGAAATTAGTTTATCTATAGATTCAATGGTTGGCGGATTTCTTAGGTCCCTAACCTCTATTCTGATTCCTGATTCCATGTATTTTTTCATTTTTTGAGGCTCATTTATTATTTGATTGAGCGGGGCCGAGTGAGGAGCGGAAAACAGCCTTGCTTTCTAGCCATACTTGCTCGTGTCCCAGTTTGTTTTTTTTGCATTTTTCAAGAAGGCGCACTGCTATTTTCCCGATCTCGAAGCGAGGAATGCTGACTGTTGCCAGGCCAAGCTTTTCAGCGTCCGGCATATCGTCAAAGCCGATGACTGACACTTCCTTGCCTGGAGTTATTCCTTTGTCTTTCAGCGCTTGGAGGATGCCTTCTGCTCGTCTGTCGTTTGCCGCGAAAAATAAAGTTGTCTCCGGGTGTTTGTCCAGAATCATATTGGCCGCGCGGTAGCCGTCCATCTCTGTTTTTCCGACTTTAAGCATGCAGGACGACGGAACTTCAATGTCCATTTCGTTGCAGAAATCTATAAAAGCCTCAAAGCGCTCAATTTGGGTGCGCTGATGTGATATGTTCTCTGCGTATAAATGCGCAAATTTGCGATGTCCCAGATCATAAGCTTTTTGTAGAATAGCGCGGATTCCGGGCTTTATGTTGACTAAGGTTTCATTTCTGTGTCCGGGAATTCCGGCGTAATTAGTGGAAACCACTCTGTGTGAGCCTATGCAGGCTCCTATCTCATCCGGAAGAGTGTCGTGTATTTCGCCCATGGTGATTATCCCGCTGCAATTTTCTGTGTTGAACCTGTCTAGCAGGCTGCAGTTTTCCAGATTGTCATAGATGGCGTAAAGTTCCAGTTCGGCGTTCATTTTTTTTAATTCTGAACTGATTCCGCTATACACTTCGCTCTTTAGGTAATCATATGACGAGTTAGTTTTGAGAAAACTGGGATTGGGGATTGCCACTAGAACTTTGCGTTTTGATTTGTTTTTTTCACAGACAAATATGCCCACTCCGTTTTCGCGCCTGAGAAGGCCTTCTGCGGCTAATTGCGCAATTGCCTTTTGCGCTGATTTGTCGGCTACTTTCAACATCTTTGACATTTGAAGGATGGAAGGCAGCTTCGCCCCTGTCTGGTATTCTCCTTGGCTTATCCAGTCGCGAATTTCTTCGGCGGCTTTTGCGGATTTTGTCAGCGGCTTAAGCATTTGCTTCCTTGTTTACTATGGTGCTACTATGGTAACAGTATAGTCTTTGCAAGAAAGTATGTCAAGAGTCGATGTTGATAAAAATTGTATTTTGTATATATTTGGAATAAGCAATTAAATCAGCGGGGTGTTCTTATCGGATCGTACGAGTCATTTAAGGTTTACGGGAAATCGCTTTACAGCGAAATAGCGAAGAAATCAATGAGCTATGAAGGGATTGCCCGCAACCCGGTTATTGTTGTGCACGGTTTTTTGGGCGCAAAGCTTGAACATGTCAAAACTGGAAAAAGCGTTTGGGGGTCATTTTCGGGGATTGAAGCTATCGAGAGCCTTTCAGATGAGGGGATTCTGGATTTTTGCCATCCCATGGCGCGCGGAAAAGCTCTAAAAGATTTGACGAGCGACATTGTTCCTGAAGGTTTGCTTGAACGGGTAAAATTTCAGGTTCTGGGATTGCCATTTCATCTTGATGTATATGACAAGCTAATTGATATTCTCAGAAATGCCGGTTATGTGGAGGAAGGCAAGCATTTGCCTAAAGGCAAGCATTTCTGCTCCTTGTTTGCCTTTTATTATGACTGGCGGCGCGATATTCCGGAAAACGCCGCAAGGCTGCATGATTTTATTCTGCTTAAAAAAGCTTACTTGCGGGAAGCATATGAAAAGCTTTACGGGGTGAAGGATTTTGACGTTCAGTTTGATGTGCTCGCGCATTCAATGGGCGGATTGCTTTCCAGATACTATCTCCGTTATGGGGCCGCCGAACTCCCTGAAGACGGCTCTTTGCCGAAGCTTGACTGGGAAGGCAGCAAGCATATCGACAAAATGCTGGTGGTAGGAACTCCGAATGCCGGTTATCTTGACGCTTGCATGGAGTTGGTTGATGGCCTTCAGGCAGCCAAGGGCTCGCATGTGCACCATCCCGCGTTGGTCGGAACATTCCCTGCGTATTATCAAATGATGCCGCTTGTCAATTTCAGGCCGGTAGTTTATGCTGACGACCCTGAAGGCTTGCCTGTTGATATTTTTGATCCAAAAGTCTGGATTGACATGAAATGGGGCCTGGCCGATCCCGGTCAGGATAACGTTCTCAAGGCAATGCTCCCAGGCGTTTCGACCAAGGCGGAGAGACGCGAGATAGCCCTTGATCATCTTGAAAAATGCCTGAAACGCGCAAGGCAGTTCACTGAAGCCATGAGAGTCAAAGCCGAGCATCCGAATGATGTGGCCATGTTTTTGTTTCTTGGAGACGCCGTCAAAACTGCCAGGACCGCGGCGGCTGACAGAGAGACTGGCAAGCTTAAAGTCATTAAATACGAATCAGGCGATGGCAAGGTGCTTGCCTCAAGCGCGCGTTTTGATGAGCGTGAAAGCGGCGAGTGGGTGCCTTTTCTTGTATCTCCAATCCGTTGGGATTCGGTCACAAACCTTAAAGCTGCGCATATGGGCATAACCGCCAGCGATGATTTTGCCTCCAATGCCACCTATGCTCTTCTGGCGTTCCCAACAAAGAAACAGGAAAAAACCATGAGATTTTATGAGGGTCTCGTCGGAGCCGCCAAAAGTTCTGAAAAATAAAAAAGCCGGTGGCTAAGCCACTTTTAACCCCACTTTGTGGGTGCGGCCGCGTGCTTGTTTGGTGTTAATTGCTTTAATTTAATATTCAGGCTGAAGGTCTATCGTGAGTTTATCACTAAACAATGCTTTTGGGCTTGTCGGCTATTTAGGCTCACGGCAGAGTCTTCTTTTTAGCTGGTCTTCGTATAATGATTTTGGGGAAATTGTTTTAGCTTTGCCGATCCCTTCAAGGTAGTCGTCTGGCTCGGAGTTGTCCTCTTTCCAGAATTTATTGCTTCGGCTTATTTTTATGTGTTCACCTGTTCCAATTAAATACCCCCAGCCGTATTGCTTTGAAATGATTTGACCTCTTCCCTGTATGTTCCAGAGAACGTTTTCAGTGGATGTGTGTCCGGCTTTGGAGCTCCAGTTGCCGCGGTTGCGCGAAAACCAGCCATCGTTGATTTCGGAGTCGTCTATCAAGTTGGCCATGGCAAGCGCGTGGTGAAATTCTGACGCGGCTGGCCAGCCAACGGGATCCCAGCTGAATTTGTATCCCCAGCTTCCTGTGCTTTTTATTCTGAGGAATACGCAGCCGTTTGTGCTGAAGTCCCAGTTCTGTATAAAATTGTGCCGTCCATTTATCCCTTCGCAGTCGCGGATCATTATTTCGCAACTCTGCCCGATTTCGAACAGATAGCCGTTTCCGCCGCCGCCTCTGTGTTGAGGATTTGAGAAAACGCAGTTCGACACTGTTGCCATTTTTGAATTTCTGATTATAATCCCGCAGGATTGAAGGTGATAGCCTTTAGCCTTTTTGAGTGGAGAACTGAAAGAATGTATGTTGTCTATCCAGCAATTCCTGACGCCGATCATTGCAATCGCGTGAGATCGGTTGTTTGCCCATGCCTCGTCCCAGCCTGCGGCGGTTGCAATTGATAAGTCTTGAATTCCGCATTCGCTGAGATGGCCAGTTTCTATTCTTAATGAGGCTTTGTCTCTTGTTTTAAGAGGATATCTTAGAGGAATGTTAAAAAATATTTTGTTTTCAGCTTCGTTTATTTTTATTATTTTTCTTCTGAAAAATGCGCGCCATTTGTCTTTTGCGAAAAGCCAGTAGTTGAGCATTCCATGCTCTTTTCTGAAGGCGTCAGTTATGACAAAGCCGAGTGTAATGTGCATTCCTTTTTTTAGCCCCTTGACAGATTTTAGCCTGACGAAACAGGACAGGGGGGCTCCGTTTGTGGCAAGGGGAAAATATTTGCTTTGCTTAAGGGCTCCCATAAATGTTATATGGGCTTTTCCTGTCATTTTTTTATGCGCGGTGAAATACAGTTTTGTCTTTTCTGGACCGTCTCCTTTGATAATTATATTGGACTTTTTTATCCAGAGGGGCTTGTCAATCCTATAAAGGCCAGAGGGAATGCGCACAATGCCGCCATTGTTTTTTTCCGCGGCGGATATGGCTTCGGCTATGCTCTTGAAATCTTTGGCGTTGAATGTCTTTAAGTTCTTTGGAGCGCCTGGCTTCTTTTTGCCTTGATGATATCCGGCGTAAGAGAAATCATGCAGAAAACGTCCTTCTTTGTCCTTGAAACCGGGATTCCAATTTTCAGGATACAGCTTGCTCCTCCATGTCTCGTCGCTTCTTCCGGCAATAGCAAAGGCCAATGCAAATAAAATAATCAAGGGCATTTTTCTTTTCACGTTTTACATACCTCTTTGTGTCTATTATACTATAATTTCGTCTTTACAGTAAACAACTTGAAAGATATATCCGATGAAAGTAATTTCGCACGATGATGGCAGTTTAATCTGGAGTGGCGCAATTTCCGTTAAAAAGAATGACGAATGGAGCCAGCCATGGCGGCTTCCTTGCGAAGATCTTGACTTATTCCCTTTTGAGGATCTTAACGCCAAGGGCGCGGTCGGGTCAGGCGTCAGGCTTCGCTTTGCAACTGATTCAGATACGGTTGTTTTTTACACAGAGCCTCTTGAGCGCGAAGAAGGCAGTTATGACCTTTACGCGGACGGAAAACTCGTTGAAACAATAAAAGCAAAGGACGGATTAAGCGTTCTTGAATTTAAAAATCTGCCTTCCGGCATGAAAATCATTGAGCTGTGGCTGGATGTATACACGCAGTTCAAGTTGAATAGAATAGAAATAAACGATAACGCGTCAATCGAAAAAAGCGAAGACACTCGCCCCAAATGGATTACATACGGAAGCTCTATCACGCATTGCGCTGGCGCGGAAAGCCCTTCTTTTTCATGGCCTGGAGTTGTTGCGCGCGAAAAAGACTTGAACCTTATTTCGTTGGGCTTTGGCGGACAGTGCCATGCCGACATTATGATTGCGCGTCTTATTCGCGACTTTCCGGCTGACTTTATTTCGCTCAAGCTGGGAATCAATATTTACGGCGCGGCCAGCATGAGCCAACGCGCATTCCGTCCTGCGGTAATTGGTTTTATTGCAATTATCAGGGAAAAGCGTCCGGAGACTCCGTTGGTTGTATCCTCTCCCATTTGGAGCCCTGAACG
>CAZYVR010000277.1:5321-8282 GCA_964651145.1 uncultured Victivallales bacterium
CAAAGAACAGCGCGGATATCACGCTCGAAGAAATGCGCGAAGATGTCAAAGCCGCAGTTGAAGTTTTTAAGAAGCGCGGCGACAAAAACATCTATTACGTGGACGGCCTCAAGCTCTTTGACAAAAAGCTTTCCGAGCATTTGCCGGACAATCTGCATCCCAATGCCGAAGGGTACAAACTGATGGGGCATAATTTTATTAAAGAAGTGTTTGACGTCCATCAAGTGCAAGTGCCGCGCGCATAGGAAGCGAATTCAAAAAAAATCCTGAGCAACTGTTTTTTAGGCTGTTGCTCAGGATTTTTTTATTTCTATGAAGCGTTTTATTCGTAACTGAAAGCAAATGCGTTCACTGCGTTAGCTGCTTTTTTTATTTTGTCGATTACTTTATCAGGAACGGGCACATTTGTTTTGATTACAGCCAGCGATCTGTTTATTTTGTGATCTTGCGGAGCTCTTATATCGATGATGTTGATATTTTCATCGCCGAGTATGCTTGCAATTTTGCCGATAACGCCTGGCGCATCGCTGTATTCCGCAAAGAGATTGTGCCCTGTCGGCTCAAGGTAGATCTTGTCAAAATTATTGAGCCTCGAGATCATCAGGTTGTTTTCTGTTATAGTTCCGCGCACGCTTGCCTTGTTTATTGTGTCGGCTCCTTCAAACAGGTCAATGGTTATGGATTCCCCATATTTTTTATTGTTATCAACCTTGCGGTCGCAAACTTCTATGCCTCTTTCTTTCAGGAAAGATTCTGCGTCTGCTGCTTCCAGATATGGGTCAAACTCGGGAGATATTCCGGCTGTTATCGGAGCCAGCATCCATTTCCCGAATTGGTTAAGCTTGCCGTAAAAGCTTGACTCGATCTTTACAGGAGCCTTGTTGACGCCAAGGTAAGCGCGGGCAAGTTTTGACAGGACAAAAGCCAAGGTCTGGTAGTGCGCGTCAAGTCCGTCAGGCACTCCTTTGTTTACAACGCATGTGGTCACGCCTTTTTCGAAATAGGCCACCGTTTGTTCAGCGGCTCTTTTGGCGGCGTTGAAATTGGCTTCTTTGGTGTTGGCGCCCAGATGAGGCAGCATTATTTCGGCTATGTCGCTTATGCTTTTCTCGCCAGGCGCGTCTTTGGGGTAAACGTCATTGCAGAAAACAAGCTTTTTTTCGGCTTTGACTGCTCTGAGGTCTTCTTCATTGACAACGCCAGCTCTGGCGCAGTTTATCAGCATTGCGCCTTCTTTCATTGTCTCGAGCAGCTTTCTGTTAATCATTCCCCGAGTTTTGTCATTTTCCGGGATATGCAGCGAAACAAAATCTGACTTGGCAAAAATTTCTTCAATAGAGCAAAGTTCGACATCTATTTCCCGGGCGATGTCAGCGGAAAGGACAGGGTCGTAAGCTAGAAACTTCATGTTGAATCCCTGAAGACGCTTCACCAGAAGTTGCCCGATATTGCCCATGCCGAGAATCCCTATGGTTTTGTCGGCAAGCTCGGCTCCCATAAATTTTTTCTTTTCCCATTTTCCTTCGCGCGTTGTCATATCGCCCTTCACAATGTGCCTGGAAGCCGCCAGCATCATGGCTATAACTTCTTCCGCCACCGCGTTGGAATTGGCGCCGGGCGTGTTCATTACATCCACATTTTTGCGTCGCGCGTATTTGGTGTCGATTGTATTGTATCCGGCTCCAGCGCGAACGACCAGTTTCAGCTCCGGCAAACTGTCTATGATTTCCTCTGTGACTTTTTCGCTGCGCACAATCAGAACCTGTGTGTCTGCATTTGTCTTAACCAGCTCTTCAATAGCTGTGTCGGCGTCCTGAACCACTTCATAACCTTTTTTCGCAAGCATGTCTGCCGCGACTTTATCAAGTTTTGTAGGAATTAATATTTTCTTCACTTCGAGCTCCTTTCATTAATTTGGGAGAAAAGTTTTCGCAATTGTCTCATTAATATATAGAAAAATACTACTGTTGAATAACAATGCAAAGCTGAAAGGAAAAAGTTTTGTTAAATTTTTAACTAACCCTCCATCGCTGTGCTTTTCAGGAGGCAGCTCTGATCTCATTGGCGATGCCCTGAAATGCCAATCTGCTTTTTTAGGTTTAAGACTTTATTTAACTTTTTGTTTTATAATAGACTTATAAATAAATAGTTAGAGCTTACGGTGGGCAATGCAAATCAGAATATCGGCGAATTGTGAGAGTTTTTAAGGAGTTCCGCCTTTGCGGGTGTTCCATGCTTTGAGCGCGCGGACTTCACTGTCATAATGCTCTCTGGATTTTGGCTTAAAAGGGCATTCGCCGTTGCTGCATTCCACAACAATGCCGTCTTTCTCCATATTCATTTCTGCAGGCTCTCCGCAGAATGGACACAACTCAAGGAGAGGATGTCTTCCCGAAATAAATTTTTGTTGCACTCCTGAACTCATGACACATTGTCTCCATTTTTGCAAATTATAATATACAATAGCTTAATTATCACAGAATTCCAAATTAATGCCACGTAAGGCGCCAGTTTTTTTCTGAGTTTAAAGAAATAAAAAAAGAGCTCCATCGCTTTGCAATGCAGTGTAATCCCTCAGTGAAGCTGGCGCAACTGGCAAGCTTAGCTTATTTCCAGCTTCGCTTTAAAATAAGCTTCAGGCAGTCAATGCGCCATGCGCGCTGACGCGGCGACATCAAAGAGTTATGGCTTTCGCCCTTGGCGAGCGCTCATTGCCGCGCGGCTAGCCGGTGTTCCGCCCCGGCAAACGTCCGGGGAAGCCCCCGGAGGCATGTTTTTTACTTTAGAAAATCACTTTCACCGAGGGGTTGCAATGCAGTTTTAAAATTTCCGTATTTTTTTTGACCACCTATTGACTCTTTATCAAAAGACCGCTAAAATATTGGTATCCTTGGTTCCCTTGGTCTCCTTGGTCTCCTTGGTCTCCTTGGTCTCCTTGGTCTCCTTGGTCTCCTTGGTCTC
>CAZYVR010000278.1:0-8278 GCA_964651145.1 uncultured Victivallales bacterium
ACATTGCGTAACGTCCTTCGTCACTATATTCTACATTATATTTATCCACCATCTCAGCCCATGCGCGATGCTCTCCAAGCTTGGGCGAAGCAGCAGCGCAGTTCCAGTCGTCAAATAGCAAAAACGCACCGTTAGAGATAAAGCCGCGGGCCAAGCATATGTCAAGTACATCAATAGCGGATTGATAAAGATCACAGTCAATATGCAAAAGAGCAAAACGCGTACTGTCAGGCAAAAGCGACAATGTGTTCTTGAACCAACCGACATGGATATCCAAGCATTCGGAAGATAGGCCGGTAGAAGCCAAAAGCATTCTTCGCAATTCTTCAGGCTCAGCAGCACCTCTTAACCTTCCGGCTGCCCAAGTTGAAGATTTGACATTTGGATGATTAAGGTCAGGCTCGGCGATGCTGGCTGGCAACCCTTCAAAGCTGTCAAATAAAACCAAGCTTTTCGTTGTTTGCTGATTGGACAGAGTTGTGGCCAATATCAGGGAGCTGACTCCGTCCTTAACGCCGAATTCCGCCACATTCCCTTCCACATAATTTAACATCGCATATCCGGCTCCAAGGGTCAAAATGCGCAGACGGTCTTGATAGCAATGCAAGTGCAGGTCGCAGTCAAAATTAAGAATAGAGGACAATTCATTAACAACAAAGACCCGATCCAAGAGTCCTGCGCACATGAACATCTCGTATATCGGTTGCCAGTTGCGAGTTGTTATCAGTATTATGTCGTTGGATTTCAGGTTCTTAAACATTTGCTCACAGCCTATTACCGGAATCTGGTCAATGGAGTCGCAGTTGGAAAGATAATCATCCACAAAGGCTGGAACGAACAGATCTCGGCGACGCCATGAAATAATGCGCAGGAAGAATTTGCCGACATCGCCTGCTCCATATAAATACAATTGGGATTTCGGAGGAATTTGCATAAACGAGCCAAGCATGCGAGCTCCCTGCAGTACATGACTCATCTGCTGCGTTGAAGTATTTTTTTCCATGACCATAAATTGCTCCTGACTGTAATATTCGGTTTTTATAAAATATGTTGCATGAATTCAAAAATCAAATGTCCCTATTTTTTTTGTGAATTTATTATGGACTAATAAACATATGGCGAAATTTAGTCTTTATTCTCGTTTTGCAAACTCTATGCCTTTTATGTTCAAATCACGGCTTGGTAGAATTCAGAAAAATACTTGTAGATAACATTTTATTGAGTATATTAAAATTTGCCTTTTTAACGCGTGTTAAAAATCGTCACATCCGTTAAGTGACGGGGCGAAGCTTATAAAAAAACTGCCTTCAGACGATGAACTTTTATCCTTGTTTTATGGAATTGCGAAATTTTAAAGATGGACAACCTGATTTTCAAAAACAACATGGAAATAATCACTATCCGATTTCCTGAATTGGCTAAAAGACTGGGTTCTGTGGACATCAATAAAATAGCAATAGGGAACGCAGAAGACGGAGGGATTTTTTACGCAGTGAACCAAGGAGACGCTTGGCTCCCCATCAGCGATCCTGTGAATCCTATTCGCAATGCCGAAAATGGGCTTCACAAGATGAAGCGTCGGCTTTTATCTGGTTTAAGCCCGACGGTTGTTGTTGGCCTTTGTCCAGGTTATATATTGGATGCCGTTTATAAGCATTTTTTGAGCCGTTTAAAATTCTCTGAACCGTTTCGCTATATTTATGTCATCGTGGATTCGCTTCTCTGTCTTGCTGCCTGGCTCAAAGTCGAAAACCGCAGTGAGCTTCTTCAACGGGAAGAGCTCAATTTTTATTGGCATGAGGATGTGCATGAAATAATAAGGCTCTGTGAAGAGGATGAGCAGCGATCACATTTATTTATACCGGTTTCAACCCTCACGGAGAAAGAGCTTAACATAATAATAGAACCGCTTGCAGATTTCTACTTAAAAAGGGAAAAAGAAACGCTTGCCTGGCAGGCTTCCAATGATGAATATTATGATTCGTTCAGCGATTCAGACCTTGCTGATATAATCCTCGGAAAAATCGGGCGACCCCCCCGGATATTGATACCGACCCATTCAAGCAGCACGGTAGTCCAATTCAGCGGCAGAGACACATGCAAAGCGTTTGAGAATCTTGGCTGGGAAACTAAGATACTAAAAATGGACAGGGGGCTTTCTCAATGGAGGATGGCTAAGGCAATCCATGAATTCAAACCTGATATTCTGATACTTATAAACCATTTGCGGATTGAGGACGAGAAGGTTAAATTCTATCCAAAAAATCTGATGTTCATAACCTGGATACAGGACACAATGCCATATGTGAATCAGAAATCCACCGCTAAAAAATGGAACAATATGGCAGCCGAACGAAAAAGAGACTTGATAATCGGCTATACAACCCAGCTCAGAGAGGCGGGCTATCACGACAACAGACTTATTGATTTGAATATGATTGTCGATTACAGCATATTCAAACCGCTAAAACTGACAGAAAGTCAGAAGCGGAAATATGGATGCGATGTCTGTTTTGCCTCAAACAGAAGCAAACCCAGTGACCTGATTGTCAGAGAAGAACTTCTCCCAGATTTGCAGAAATACGGTTTTACAGAAGACATATTGATGGAGCTCCACGATTTTCTCTGCAATGAATACCAGAACGAAAAAACCTTCATCTCATACGAGGAATTGCTCAATGCCGCATCTGCTGTTTCTAACTTTGCATCCTTATACCACTCCCAGTCCGAAGACATCAAGACAGCCGTAATCCAGAAAATTTTCTGGGATATGAATGATGTGATATACCGCAATACAGCAATTGAATGGATCTGCGGGATAGATGGAATAAAATTGCATATATACGGCAAAGGCTGGGAAGATCATCCGACTATGGCAAAATATTCCAAAGGTTATATAAAACATGGAGAGGAACTAAACCTGGCGTATAATGCCGCAAAATATTGCCTGCATCTAAATTCCTACGAAAATAGGCATCAGCGTTTGGTCGAGATTTCTGCCAGCAACGGCAGGACGTTGACAAGGAGCAGAAATGAAATACTCCTGATTAATGACGGCGTGGATGCCTTTTTAAGTAAACTGATAAAAGCCTCCTCCAAAAACATCGAGATGTCCGGGCAAGAGAAAAAACATTTTGATGAATACGTTTTTTTTGTGGCATCAAAAATAATGCTTGATAATCCAGAATGGGATTCAGGCGAACTTTTAAAAAGGGTTCATTACCAGATCAAACTCTTTCTTTCTTTAAATTCTGATTTATTGCTCTCCAGAGAAAATAGATTAAATTTCAACAGCAGGACGGAGCTGGAATCTATTTTACAAGCTTAATTCAGTTTTATGAAAACATCATAGACATGGCATGAAACCTGCGCAAAACAGAAAATCTTAAAAAACCTTAAAAAAAAAACGGACTATGGAAAAAATAATAGTAATAGGAAGCAATTCTTTTTCCGGCGCCAGCTTCTGTTCATTTCTCTTGAAGAAAGGAATCGAGGTGATTGGTTTGAGTCGCTCCCAGGAACCCCACTTGGCTTCTCTGCCTTATAAATGGCATAATCATGATAAGTTTAATTTTTTTCAAATGGATTTGAATCATGATGCCGACAGGATAATTGAATTGATAGGGGACAGCAAAGCGAAATATATTGTGAATTTCGCAGCCCAAAGCATGGTAGCTCAAAGCTGGGACGCTCCGGAAGACTGGTATCAGACTAATCTTCTCGCGAATGTCAGGCTTTTTGAAGGCCTTAGAAAACTCCCCATAAAAAAATATGTGCATATTTCCACTCCCGAAGTGTATGGCTCATGTGAAGGCGTGATAAGTGAAAACACCAATTACAAACCAAGCACGCCTTATGCCACATCGCGGGCGGCCTGCGACATGCATTTGCTTAATCTTTACAGGAATTACGGTTTTCCGGTTGTCTTTACCAGAGCAGCAAATGTATATGGCTCAGGACAGCAGTTATACAGAATAATCCCGCGAACTATATTGTTCATAAAAATGAAAAATAAATTACAACTCCACGGGGGTGGAACTTCCGTAAGGTCTTTCATCCATATCAATGATGTTGCCGATGGCACGTTAAAAGCTGTGCTTAACGCTTCTCCTCCTGAAATTTTCCACTTTTCCACCAAGAGGTTTGTTTCAATAAAAGAACTTGTTGAAATTATCTGCCGGAAAATGTATGTGGATATTAAT
Source organism: uncultured Victivallales bacterium (assembly GCA_964651145.1). Lineage (GTDB taxonomy): Bacteria > Verrucomicrobiota > Lentisphaeria > Victivallales > GWF2-45-14 > CAZYVR01. The sequence continues at coordinate 4,203 of CAZYVR010000278.1, forward strand.
GATGTCATCGACGCAGCTCCGGAAAGACCGGGCAAAGATTTAGCCTACACTCTGGACTGCCATTCCGCAAAACACAAATTAAACTGGGAGCCGCAGGTGTCATTGGAAGAGGGCATTGAGGAAACAATCTCATGGATAAATCAGTTTTATGATGAACTAAAAGAACAACCATTAAATTATATGCACAAAAAATGAATAACTGTAACCGCAAGCTTCTGACATTTAAAGAAACGCCGAAAATTATAGAAAACCTGAAGAAACAGGGCGAAAAAATTGTTCAGTGTCATGGCACATTTGATTTGATCCATCCTGGTCACCTCGTTCATTTCGAGGAAGCGAAAGCCTTGGGAGACATACTTGTAGTGACCATTACCGGCAAAAGCTGGGTCAATAAAGGACCCGGAAGACCTTTTTTTAACGATCAGATGAGGATAAAATATCTCACCTCGCTGGAGATGGTTGACTATGTCGTTGTAATTCCTTTTCCTGCTGCGATTGAGGCAATTGAGTGCGTTAAACCCGACGTGTACTGTAAAGGCAAGGAATACCTCAATGTAGACAATGATGTAACCGGCAATATTCTCGATGATATTCGGGCAGTGGAAGGGAACGGAGGTAGAATGGCATATGTGGGTTCTATTGTCTTCAGTTCAACCAAATTGCTAAACAAGCATTTCGAGACATATTCGCCTGAAGCTAAAGCCTATTACAAATACATCAGCGCTGATTATTCCTCCGAAGATTTTAAAAAAATAGTTGACAGTTTTTCCGGACTAAAAGTCCTTGTTGTTGGAGATATAATCTTTGACAAGTACACAACTGTAAACATTCAGGGACTGACTTCAAAAAACCGTATCATGTCAGGCCGTTTCCTTTATGAAAACATGCAGGCAGGCGGCTCTCTTGCCGTATTCAGGCATCTCGCCCAATTTACACCGGATGTCAAAATACTAAGTCTGGTGGGCAAGGAGCCATGGGTTGAAAGAGAATTGGCAAAATATTTGAATAAAAACAATGACCTTATTATTCGTTCATCAAAATTCACGACAGTTGTCAAGCAACGTTTTACAGAACCTATGCAGGAAGGGAAAGAACTGAATAAGCTTTTCAGCGTAAATTATATAGATAAGGAACACCCTGATAAATCCATTGAGAACCGTCTGCTTAAAAAGTTGAAAAATATAATTAAAGAATTCGATATGGTCATGGTGATGGATTTCGGGCATGGCATTATGCAGGAGAGAATGAGAAACTGTGTACAAGAGGAATCCAAATTTTTGGCGCTTAACTGCCAAACAAACAGCAATAATCACGGTTTCAATATCATTACCAGGCAATACAGCAGGGCGGATTCTTTTTCGCTGGACAACATGGAAATGACGCTGGCCTGCGGAAAAAAACAATTCGTGCCAGTCGATGAACTGGAAAATGTCAGGCGTCGGTTCAATTCAAAATATTGTTGGTTCACTCGCGGTGCAATAGAGACAATCGGGATAAAGCACAATGCAGACACCTCTATATGTCCACCATTTGAAAATGAAGTGATTGATCCTATCGGGGCTGGAGACGCTTTTTGCTCTCTTGCCTCCTTGGCTGCAGTGAAAAAACTGCCGATACACCTGTCAACATTTATGGGACAACTTGCCGGAGCCCAAGCGGTAAGAATAATTGGAAATTCGAAATCAATTAAAAAAGGCGATTATCTGAAAGCTGGAGTGACTATGTTAAGTTATTAGCCGTCGCTTTATTGAAGTTACAATCTGTTTTAAACACCTGAAAATGAGGTAAAAAATGCATATATTAGTTACTGGAGGTTGCGGTTATGTAGGTTCAGTTCTTGTTCCGGAATTATTGAAGGACGGACACAAGGTAACAGTATTTGATGCCATGTGGTTCGGAAATCATCTTCCCGCTGATAAAAAACTGGCTGTGGTAAAAGGCGATGTGAGAGACCATAAAAGCATACCGTTGAAAAATATAGACAAGATCATTCACCTAGCCAATATAGCTAATGATCCGACATGCGAAATGGACTCTAAAATGACTTGGGAGGTTAATGTCCTAGCTACAAAATTCTTGGCCGAGGAAGCAATAAAAAACGGTGTAAAGCAATTTATCTATGCCAGTTCGGGTAGCGTGTACGGAGTAAAAGAAGACCCTGAAGTGACTGAAGATCTTGAATTGATTCCCATATCAGATTACAACAAGACAAAAATGATAAGCGAAAGGATATTGCTTAGTTATAAGGATGACATCATAATCCAGTGTGTCAGACCGGCCACTGTATGCGGCGTTTCTCCTCGCCAGCGTCTGGATCTTGCTGTAAATATACTTACATACTCTGCCGTGAAAAAGGGGGAAATAACGGTTTTCGGAGGCTCTCAGACACGCCCCAATATTCATATGAAAGACATGGTCAGGGTTTACAAGCATTTCCTTGAGCGGGAAGATTTAAGCGGTATTTATAACGCCGGTTTTGAAAATTTCTCTATTATGGAAACTGCCCGGATGATAACTGAATTTATACCTGTAAAAATCCATGCTGAAGAATCGGACGATCCGCGCTCATACCGCCAGAACTCAGATAAACTTACAAATACCGGTTTTCACCCGAAATATTCAGTGAAGGACGGCATAAAAGATGTTGTAGAGGCTTTTAAAAACGGCTCTCTTAAAGACGACGAATCCTGCTACAATATACGAACTATGAAACAGATTTTGACGAATTGATTATGAATAAATTATTCTCTCAGCTTTCCAGAGAAGCGACGGCGATGCGGATGAAGCTTGTGGAGCTTTCCCATCAGACGAAAACCGCGCATCTGGGGTCCTGTCTTTCCATAGTAGACATTTTGATTACCTTGTATAATGGAAAAATAATGAATGTCTCTCCAGATAATTTTCGGGATGAGACAAGGGATCGTTTCATCCTCAGCAAAGGCCATGCCGCAAATGCCTTGTATGCCGTCTTGGCCGGAAACGGTTTTTTCCCCGAGGAAATGCTTCTAGAAATAGGCCATCCGGGTAGCAGGCTCGAAGAACATCCGCGTCTGGGAGCCGCGCCGGGCATTGAAGCGACATCCGGCTCTCTCGGACATGGTCTGCCTATTGGAGCTGGAATGGCTCTTGCGGCAAAAATCAATTCACTGGACTACCGGGTTTTCGTGCTGATGAGCGACGGGGAGTGCAATGAGGGAACTGTTTGGGAAGCCGCGTTGTTCGCCGCAAAGCGCAAGCTCAACAACCTCAGAGTGATAATTGATTTTAATAAATGGCAGGCAACCGACAGAAGTCTGGATGTTATGGCTCTCGATCCCTTGAAAGATAAATGGCAGGCTTTCGGCTGGAACACCGTGGAAGTTGACGGTCATGATATTGCCCAGTTGCATACGGCGTTTAAGGACAGCTTTAATGCCACATCTCCCTCTGCGATAATTGCCCATACCACAAAAGGAAAGGGAATATCTTTCATGGAGGACGACAACAACTGGCATTACCGTATTCCGAACAAGGAAGAACTTGAAAAAGTGAAAAGTGAATTGGGATTCAAATGAGAAACGCATTTGCACAGGAAATTGAGGCCCAGGCGGAAAATAATAGAAAGATAGTTCTGCTTTCCGGGGACATAGGAAACCGGATGTTTGACAGCTATAAAACGCATTTCCCTGATAGATTTTACAATTGCGGCGTTGCCGAAGCCAACATGACAGGAGTCGCTGCCGGCTTGGCGCTTTGCGGCTTTCATCCCGTCACATATACAATCGCATCTTTCAACACCTATAGGTGCTATGAGCAAATAAGGGTTGACGTGTGTTCACAAAACCTCCCTGTGATACTCGTGGGTACAGGAGGGGGGCTGTGTTATTCGAGTTTGAATGTCACGCACCATACTTGCGAAGATATCGCAATAATGCGGGCTCTTCCCAATATGACAGTGATGTGTCCCGGAGACGCAATGGAAGTCAAAGGCTGCTTGGCTGCCGCAATAGAGCTGAAATCGCCGGTTTACATAAGAATCGGCAAAAAAAATGAGCCTCTTATTCATAAACAGCAGCCTATGATCCGCTCTGGCGAAG
>CAZYVR010000279.1:0-8199 GCA_964651145.1 uncultured Victivallales bacterium
CTTGCCAGAAGCATGTTCATGGCAAACGCCTATTTGTCCAATCTTAATCATTTTCATTTCCTCCAATCTATCCAGTTGATTTATAAATTTGGGTCTTCCGCTGAATTAGTGGGTGAAATACAACGGAGCCCCTGCAAAGTCAAGCTTTTTTTACGCACAAATTGTGCGTAAGTCGCCCACTAACTCTGGTGAAGAAGCATAAAATCAGGAAGGTTTACCCCTTCAAATACTCGTCCATTCCTTTCCAGACACCGCTCGCATCCAGCCATTCGACATTCTCTGGCAATGCGGACAATTCTTTTTCCAGACCACTTCGAAGCGGCATAAAATCCTCCTGTTTCAATCCAGTAGCCTGCAATACTTTGGAATTATCTACAATCCTCTGAAACAACCTGTCGTAAGCAAGCTGGTAACGAACGCCTGCGTGTCCTCCCATGATTTTTAGATAATCTTCAGTATCAGCCGCCACATATTTCAAGCCGATAAATTCTTTATAATATTCCGCGATTTCTCCCCAAGTATGATGTTCAGCTGTAGCCAATGTAAAGCATTCGCGATAGGCCGACTGATTTAAAATGAGACGGGAGAACATTTTGGCAACGTCTCCAGCCCAACTCATGGTTGCCTGCGCTGATAGCGCTTCCTCTGGAAGAACAACAGGCAAACCTTTTAGAGCCCTGGCAACGACAACAGGCGCTTCCAGCGTCACCAGTTGAAAACGGTATTTCGAGTAGGTTATTGCTGGTCTTACAATCGTCCAGTTGTCATATTCCGAATTTTGGAGAATGTCCTCCTGACGCGCCTTGTACAATGAATAATCTTCGGTTGACAAAAAGTCTTTGTCATCCGACACATCAAGCAATCTGGACGTATTTTCCGTAATCGGGGTCTCATTTCCTGCATACACACGGTAAGATGACAGGTATATGTAATGAGCGGTATTTTTAAGCAGAATGTCGTATCTTTCTTTGAATTCTTCTGTCGAATAGATCATAAAGTCGACGATGACATCGAATTCTCCCTTCAAGAGTTCTTTCAGATTGTCGATATTTTTCGCATCGGTCTTAAAATAGGAAATCAGCGGGTTTTCTGATATAACATCGTCGAATGAAACCACCTTGACTTCATATCCCATAGCTGCGAGTTCCGGCACAAGATAAACACCCATTGCCCCAGTGCCGCCGAGAACCAGCGCCTTGCGACCTTTTGGATTAAGGTTGCTATCTTCTACTTGATTCCTGCCCATGATACTTTTCCTTATATAGAATTAATGAGTTCTTATGAGAATTTTCAGCGGATTTTCTTCCAATTAAACACGATTCCAAGAGGCGGGGTCTTCGTTTCCGCCAGACGCCCGTAAACGTCTGACGCGGCACCCGGAGAAACTGTTTCGGATATGAGAGGGCGCGTCTGAAGTTTTTTTGCGGCGACAAGCTTCAGGAACGCGCGGTAGTCGTCATGTTCCGTCCAGCGTCCCGGCGCCGATTCATGTTTATTGCGGGTAAAGGTATTAGCTCCGATCAGCGATATTCCACGACGGTGCACATATTTGTAAAAATCAATCGGGACATCGGAAATACGAGTGCAGCCAAGAAGTGATATGCGTCCTTCAAAGGCTATATATTCTAATGCCTGTTGCAAAGCCGAGGCTGAGCCTGTAACTTCGACCACTGCGTTGGGGCCGTCGCCTCCTGTGGCGGCTTTGACTTTTTCCACAAAATTCTCTTCATCGGGAGAGAACGCGCAAGCTGCGCCCAGCTTTAGAGCAAGTTCCCGGCGGGTCGAATCCATGTCAGAAACAATAACCGGAATAGCTCCTGATAAACTTGCTATCTGCACCGCAAAAGCTCCGAGAATCCCCATTCCAGCTATCATCGCTGATTCTCCCAATTCGATTTTCAATTTGCGCACGCCAAGAAATGAAAATGCAGCTATGGGCGCAAAGGCGGCGTCAATCATATCAACCGAGTCATCTTCTATCTTCAGGACAGCTTCCGCTTTTTTTATTGTATGAGAACGATGTCCTCCCCAGTTGATTACAACACGATCGCCAATCTTCAGATTTTCGACTTCTTTGCCCGCTGCGATAACGCGTCCGGAAGCGCTGTAACCTGAGTAAAAAGGAAAACCTTTTTCGGCAACCACAGTGTTGGGAAGTCTCATCAAGTTTGCCCGTTCCGTTCCAGCGCTTATTACGCTGTAGTCATTTTCCAGTAACACTTCATCGTCTTTGGGCTGGGGAACTTCGCATTCTTTTAACACGGCTTTTCCGACGGATTCGAAAACTATATAATTTCCTTTCATAAAACCTCCGGCTTTTTTGCTTTCTTTAGAATCATTATATCTTCTTTGAATTTCTTAAGCAACCCTCTTTCCTGTCTTTTATTGAAAAGCTTAATGGAAAAAACATTTACTTTCAACAAAAAATGATGTATATTGTAAATGAATCAAAAAAAAGGAAATTTTAAAATGAAGCTTCAGGAAATAGCCAAACTTGCTGGTGTTTCGTCCGCCACAGTTTCACGAGTATTCAGCCATCATCCAAATATCAGGAATGAGGTGAGGGAACATGTCTTTGCCATCGCCAAGAAACATGGCTATCATCCCAGGCTTTCGACAAAACAACGCAATGTGGTGATTATCCTGCCGGGAGATCAGATATACCCTATAAGGAACTGCCTTGAGATGGTAATGATGGCTTTGACTTTGGTGTTGCCCAAGCGCGGCTTCCGCATAGAGGTCTTGCCGCAGGACAATATAGAGCGTCTTGACAGCATCCAGTTTTGCGGCGCGGTGGCAATCGGGGCGGAGCCGGATGACTTCAAGAAATGGTCAACGCGTTTTTCCGCGCCTTTAGTTCTGGTGGACCGCGACACTCCGCCAAACTGTCCCAATGTTTATTCTGTCCGATCCGACGAATCGCAGGGAATGGATATCGCCATCGGACATCTTCACGAAAGAGGCTGCAAAAAGATAGGCTGCATTATTCATGGATTGCCTGGACAAGGAAACGCTGACGCCAGATATAACGCTCTCCTTGAATCCCTTAAATCCAGAGGTCTTCCCGCGAATGAAAATCTCATTCATCTTTGCGGTGATGACAATTACGTGGAAATCACGGGCAAACTTCTTAAGCTTGGAATAGACGCGTTGTTCTGTCCCGGCGGAAACGCCGGAATTGTTGCGGCGTACGCATTGTCATTGTTCAATCAGCGTGTTCCTGAAGACATCTCCCTTGTCGCGTCCGAAAATAAACTTTTTTCCCGCTACGCCACTCCGCCGCAGACAACGATAAGCCAAGATCATATAGCGTTGGCTGATATAACTGCGGATATAATCGAGTCATTTTTGGAAAAACCGAAACCTTCCAATTATCCGCTTCTTCCCTACAAGATGATAATCCGCGACAGCGTGAAATGCCCCTGAAAACTGACAGAGCCAATGTGTTTTCCAGTTCCTTTAAATTACCTATTCTCCCACTGTCACGACTGACAAAGTCAATTTCTACTAGGGGGATTATGTTTTTTGCGATATGCGAGAGGAGATAAGCCGTTGAATTTTTTGAAGGAACGGCTGAAAACAAACTGGTCGTTGAAGCCGCATTGTTTTGCGATATTGTTGATGGAATCTGAAGAGCGCAGGATAAGTTCAGTCGCATATTGGAGGCGAAGCCGCTTGATAAGCTCTCCTGGTGTTACATCTGTATAATATCTATGAAACATTCGGCGAATTGTGTGCGGCGTTACATGAAATTCATCCGAAATTGTCTTCAATGAAATCTGCCGGGTAAAATTTTTGCAGATATAGTTGCAAATAGCCTGGAACTTGTCATTTTTGTTTATTTCGATATGTGATTCCGGCATATTTTGAGAGGCTTGCAGGTGATCCACCAATATTTCCAGCAAGGCGCAGACCGCTTCCGAGGGTGTAGTTGAATTAATATGCTGAAATGCCGATATAATTTTTATCAATCGTTTTTCGTCCAGGCAGCTCATTTGCATGACGCGATTTTTTAGTGGCAGAAGCGGAGTGTAGTTGTATTCTCGCTCCGAGAAGGAAACTGCCAGAAATTCATATTTCTTATTGGCGTTTGCATTTTTACTGAAATGAAATTGGTGCGGAAAAAATAATATTGCATCTCCGGCTTTCAACAAAATTGGGATGCCGTCGACATAACTCAAAACCTCACCTTTCAATATGACTTTGAGGATCATGCGCTGATGGGTATGGGTTCTATCGAAAGTCAAATCGCGGGAAGATATCCACGCGATAATATTTTCGGGCAGAATCGGACAAATTGTCTTCATTCCAAAGGCAAAGTAGTTTTTGATCTCTTTGCCGCCTTTGGAAATATTTAATTCCAACAGTTTTTCGTTCATGTGCGATAATGACATAAAATTGTCTATTTTTGTTATTCCTTAAAGGGGAAATATAGCTTATATATATAGCATCGCAACAAAAAACAAAGGCAATATCTCAAAAAAAGAAAAATTTATTTACGGCCCAATCAAGGAAATAAAAACAAATGATAAAAACTGAAGAACTTAAGAAGTATGCTAAAGCCTGCGGAGCCGATATTATAAAAATAGGCTCAATGGATGACTGGGAAGGAGCTCCCAAGCAAATGGATCCGCGCTATATTTTTCCAGACGCTCGCAGTATTATCGGGCTGGGATTCAGGGTTCCACGCGGTTATCTGCGCGGCATTGAGGAAGGCACCTTTTTTTCCGTATACGAATTTATGGGATACTCCGGAATGAACTGGCAATATATGCCCCATGTTATGCGGCAAATTGTCTGCTTCATTGAGGACCATGGCTACGAAGCTGTTCCGCTGCCTAACTGGGATGCTTTCAGTCACAACGGATATACGGATTATCCGAACGAGGAACGTGGCAGGCAGCCGTTTCGAAGCCGCCCAGTTGCCGAAGGCTTGCCCGCGCCTGATGTTACAGTCAGCTTCCGCATCGCCGCAGTCATTTCGAATCTTGGCGAAATCGGTTGGAGCAAGATGATTCTGACTCCCGAATTTGGCCCAATGGTGCGTGCCGTTTTCATTATTACCGAGGCGGAATTAGAATGCGACTCACCGATCAAACCGGGCACTTTGTGCGACCAGTGCAAGCTTTGTGCCCGGTCCTGCACCGGCAATGCTATCCCTATGAAAAAAAGCGTAAAAGTCAAGATTGGCGACATGGAAATTGAACACTGCGATCTCGACATCGCCCGTTGCTCAAACGCCTACAGCGGAGGGAACAAGCAGTTCAATCCGTTTTGGGATCCGCGCACCGAACTGCCCGAAGAAAGCTTCATGAATAAGTATCAGGCGCCTGAATATTACGGTTCGCCAAAGGGCAGTGGAGGACCGTGTCCGCATATCATGCACACTCGCAACAATCCGGCTATTGAGGGCGCACGCGGCTGCATTCGCGCCTGTTACGCGCATCTCGAAGAGCAGGGCAAACTGACGCGTAAATTCCACAAGCCCTTCCGCAGAAAGAAAGAATGGAAATTGGATTAATGCCTTAAGTGGCAAATATTTTTATACAAAACAAACAGAAACAGGAGAGTTGTCATGTCCAAAAAATTTCATCATGTCGGTTTTATTGGATTCGGCGAACGCGCCCAAAATCTAGCCAGAACCATTGTCACTACGCTTCCCGAATACGCGGAAGTTGTTGCTGGATTTGATGCGCGGGATATAAATGTCCCGGACGATATCGCGTCTCGCTGCAAAAAAATGCGCCTATATAAAAATCATCACGAAATGTTGTCTGACCCGGAAATAGACACAGTATTCGTTACAACTTATGAAGATACCCATCTGCAGTTCTCAATAGATGCTATTAATGCAGGCAAGGCAGTTTATTGCGACAAGCCAGTAGTGCAGGACTTAGAGCAGGCGGAGCAGCTTTACAAATTTGTAACCGGCCGTAAGTGTTTTTTTCAGATAGGCCTGAACTTGCCGTATTTTCCCGTGTCTTTAAAGCTGAAAGAGTTGTTGAATCAAAACCTTATCGGGCGTGTTGTGTGTGTCAATGCATCCTGCGATGTTGGCGCGGGTTTCATGCGTCGACACATTATGCATAAATTTGCGGACCCTCGCATTGATTTTACCTGCGCGAAAATTACCCATGACACCGATTTGGCGCAATGGCTGCTGGATAGCTATGCGGAAGAAGTTTGGGGGAGCGCCGACAATTTCAGATGGCGCAGGAACGGAGAAGCTCCTGTAATAAACGATACAGCCGTTATTGCCGGAAAATATAATAATGGGGCGCTTTTTACTCAAACTGTCACTTCCACCGGCTATGCCTACAAGCGCAGCATGAATATTTTTGGAACAGAAGGTGAAATTAACGCAGACCTGCATGGGGACGAGGTAAAAATAAGCAGAATCGACATAGGAGAGGAGACTGTTAAAGTTTCACAATACTCAAAAGAAGGCCATTGTGGCGCTGATACACGAATTCTGCGAGATTTCTTCGACTACTTAGACCAGGGAGTTCCTGAACCGCGCTGGCCGGAAAGGATCTTGAGCAGTTTGATGATTCCACTGGCGGCCTTGAGCGATGGCGTTGTTAAAACCGGCGACTGGTACCGTCACGTTATTGGACAAGGATAATGGTCAAATGAAATTTTCAGTGGGATATCAATATCTTGATAATGAAGATGAGTCTTTTGCGGATCTGGTTCGTGATTTCATAGATTGCATAGAGGAAGTTTATTTTTCCTGGCAGGATCAGCGGGGGGCTCGCTCCCCGGCGGCAAGCGCCTCGGGTTTGACCGAGTGGGAAAGCGCAACAATTCTCGAAAAAGAACTGTTGCAGTTGAAAAATATGGGCGTCAAGCTGAATTTGCTGTTTAACGCCAACTGCTACGGGCGAAAAAGTCTGTCCCGTGATTTAATTAGCAATGTATGCTCCACTGTTTCATACCTGGACGAGAAAGCCGGGCTCAACACAGTGACGACTACCTCTCCAATAATTGCGGAAGTTATTAAGAAAAATTTTCCGCATATTGAAATTCGCGCTTCAGTAAACATGCGGATAGGAACAATTCAGGGATTGGAATACATAAAAGACCTCTTTGATGGATTTTGCATGCAAAGGGAATATAACCGGAATCTGGACCGCCTAGAAAAAGTCAGTGAGTGGTGTGCGGCAAATGGCAAAAAGCTTTGCCTGCTGGCGAACAGCGGTTGCCTTAATTTTTGTTCCGCGCAAACTTTTCATGACAATATAGTCGCTCATTTGAAAGAAATTAATGAGGTAAAAAACCTTGACAACTATAATCCCATACTATGTCAGCGTCATTATTCAAAAAAGTCAAACTGGGTGTCAATATTGAAAAATTCATCCTGGATAAGGCCAGAGGACGCAAGAAGTTACGATGGCAAGGTTTCTCTTTTGAAACTGGCAACCCGCACCCACGAAAATCCGCGAAAGGTTATGCAGGCATATGCCACAGGGAAGTTTTTCGGCAATCTTCTCGACCTAACTGAACCGGGACATGGGATGCTTTTCAAGGGGTATATATTGGATAATACTCTTTTTCCTAAAAACTGGTTCGATATGATGGCCGGGTGTAAAAATGAATGCAGTCAATGCAAATATTGTGAAAGCGTTTTAGCAAGAGCATTGATAAAAGCAAATGACTGTTGATCATTTATCCTTGAACGAAATTAAATTACGGAGTTCTCCTTTCTCGGAATTTTAGCGGGCTTTCATGCATATATTTGTGGAAAAACTTGGAGAAGTAATTTGCTTCATTAAAGCCGCACTGCATGGATACTTCGCTTATTTGCAGATTGGTGTTTCTCGCTGTTTTTTTTGAGCTTGTCAGTGATGCCTTGGACATTTTCGACAGAATGCTATACGCCAATGATGAGGAGCCCGCAGCGCATTCGGCTCAGGTTGCGCCACGAGTGCTGAAGATGCTCAAAATCATTTTCAGGGCATTCCCCTCAAGCAAACAGAAGCGGCCGGTTATGCCGGATTGCCCTTGACTGTGCAAGAGTTACGGTTTGCAGCCACGCCAGCCTCACTGCGGATTAAAGCGCAGAAGAGGCAAAAAAATAAATAAATTGTTTTTTTGACTTGTATGCGTTAACAATAGCGCTATTATTAACGCTTCTAAATCATATGGCGGCTTAGCTCAGTTGGTTAGAGCATCGGAATCATAATCCGAGTGTCCGGG
>CAZYVR010000280.1:0-8123 GCA_964651145.1 uncultured Victivallales bacterium
GATTTGCTCAGGCAAATGACAGCCGAGCAGATTCGACAATGGCTGAACACAGGCTATTCAGTGAGTCTGCTCGGCACAAACGAAGGCTCCATCAAGCACATTGAAGACTGGTGCGGGGAATATAATATTTCGTCAGACAAAGTGGCCATAGATTCCGCTCATTTGCGCGCCGGCATTATTTTCCCTGCGGAAAAGGTGGTTTTCTTGACGGAAACAGAAATATTTTCCACGATTTCCCGGCAAAAAAGAGTGGAATTGCCTCAAAGCAGATTTTCAGCCAAGCTCCAGGAATTGGAAACAGTCAATATGGCTGACTTGGACGAAGGCGATTTTGCGGTTCACCTAATCTATGGGGTCGGCATCTTCAAAGGCTTGAAAGAGGTAAAAAGCGGAGATGCAGTTCAGGAAGTGATAGAAATGGAATTCGCGGAGGAAAGAAAAGCTTATATCCCGCTTTGGCAAGCGCACCTTGTCAGCAGATATATCGGCTCAAAAAAAGGGATCACCCCACTCAGCAAAATTGGCGGAAAAAAATGGGACAACGCCAAAATAGCCGCATGCCGCTCTGTCAGAGATATGGCTCTGGAAATGATAAGGATTCAAGCTGTCAGGGCTTCGGCGGAAGGGCACGCGTTTCCCGAGGACGATGTCTGGCAAAAAATGTTTGAGGACGCTTTCCCTTATGAAGACACTCCCGACCAGGGAAGATCGGCAAGCGAAATAAAAAAAGACATGAGCTCAAAAAAACCAATGGACAGGCTTCTCTGCGGAGACGTGGGATACGGAAAAACCGAAGTTGCTATGCGCGCCGCTTTCAAAAGCGTCATGTCCGGCAGGCAAGTTGCCATCCTTACGCCCACAACCATTCTTGCTCAGCAACATTTATACACTTTTGTTGAAAGGCTGGCCGAATATCCAATCATAATCGAAATGCTCAGCCGCTTCAGGACGCCCAAGGAACAAAAAGATATCCTAAAAAGGCTGAGCGAGGGAAAGGTCGACATTGTAATAGGAACTCACAGGCTGATACAGAAAGATGTGGAATTTGCAAACCTCGGCTTGATTGTCATTGACGAAGAACAGCGCTTCGGAGTGAAGCACAAAGAGCAGTTCAAGCGCTTCCGCGCCACAGTGGATGTCCTTGCCATGACTGCCACGCCCATTCCTCGAACACTGTACATGGCTATGACCGGCATGCGCGACTTGAGCACAATTGTCACCGCGCCGGGACAGCGCCTGCCGGTTCAAACAATAGTGGCGCAATACGATGAAAGCCTTATATTATCCGCCATAGAAAAAGAAATTCAGCGCGGAGGACAGGTTTTTTACCTGCACAACAGAGTCAAAACAATTGAAGACATTTGCAGCAAATTGCAGCAAATATTGCCGAACGCCTCTTTCGGATTTGCTCATGGCAGAATGAACGAGCACGAGCTTGAACATGTAATGTCAAATTTTATAAAAGGCGATATAGACGTTCTGGTCAGCACCACAATCATCGAATCAGGCCTGGACATACCAAACGCAAACACAATGATAATTGAGAGAGCCGACCGCTTCGGCCTTGCGGAGCTCTACCAGTTGAGAGGACGCATCGGCAGATGGACGCGACAGGCTTTCGCCTATCTCCTCCTGCCCGAAAATATACCGATAGCAGGAGATGCCCGCAAAAGAATTGCCGCAATGCGTCGGTACACACATCTGGGAGCTGGATTCAAGCTGGCTCTAAGGGATTTGGAAATACGAGGCTCCGGCAATCTTCTTGGCGCGGAGCAAAGCGGACATATCAATGCTGTCGGATTTGAATTGTACTGTCAGCTGCTCCGCTCGACAGTCGCTCAACTGAAAGGCGAAAAAGAAGATTTTCTGCCGGAAGTGGACGTGTCCATAGAATTTGTGAGTTACGGCCATGTCGCTTCGCCTGAATGCATTCCCGCCGGATTCCCGCCGGAGTATATATCGTGCGAACGACTCAGGATGGAAGCGTACAGAAGGCTCAGCGGCCTGAAATCGCCCGATGCTGTGGACGATTTCCTTGAAGAGATCAAAGACAGATTCGGGATTATCCCGGCTCCTGTCGAAAATATTGCCGCTCTCGCAAAAATTAAACTTTTTGCGGCCAAAGCCGGATACCGCTCCGTCTCGGTGTTAAAAAACAAAATTCTCATTGAGGAGAGAAAAGGTTATTTTAGGATAAACGGCAAAATTCCTGAACTGCCTTCAAGTTTAAGCCCGAAAGCCAGGCTGAACGAACTGTTGAATATCGCTCTCAAATTGAAAAAAACGTAAAATTTTTCTCTAATACCTTTGACTGACAAGGCTTGTGGAGTAATTTACTTTTTAAATAATTTATTATAAATTCTTTATACAACACTTTTAACTGGAGACTAAAAATGACAAAAAGAGACTTGGTTGTAAAAATTTCCGCTGAAACAGGCTTGACTCAGAACGAAGTGGCTGCCGTTGTTCAAAAAACTTTGGATTACATGGGCGACGAACTGGCAGAAGGCAAGAATATTGAGCTGAGAAATTTTGGCGTATTTGAAGTTAAAGTCCGCAAAAGCCGCAAGGGACGCAATCCGAACAAGCCCGAAAATGAAGTGGTTATTCCCGAACGCGTTGTCGTCAAATTCCGAGCTGGCAAGGAACTCAAAGAACGCGTCGAAAAAATAAAGCCCAAAAACGTCAAGTAAAACAGCTTTATTTTTTTGCGACATTCGCAACGCCTCGCGGGACAACTGCGAGGCTTAATTTTTTTATACTAAAAACAAACGATAATTTATAAAGCTTTTTCTTATGGCAAAATCAGCTCCGCCTCCGGGCACATCAGATATATTCCCTGAAGAAATGCCGCAATGGCGCCTGCTCGAAGAATCCGCCAGAAAAACTTTCGCCCTTTACGGATACGGCGAATTGAGGACTCCGGTCTTCGAATACACTGAAGTCTTTGAGCGCGGGCTCGGGGATGAAACAGAAGTAGTTCAAAAAGAGATGTACACTTTTGAAGACCGCGGCGGACGCAGCCTCACGCTTCGGCCTGAAGGCACTGCCGGCGTTATGCGGGCTTTGCTTGGGACCGATGTCATGAACGGAAACGAACGACGCGTATTTTATATCGGCCCAATGTTCAGGGGGGAAAGGCCCGCCGCCGGACGCAGAAGACAGTTTCATCAAATAGGCGTGGAAAATGTCGGCAGAGTAGCGCCGGAACTGGACGCCGAAAACATAGCAATGCTCATGCATTATCTTGAAAACATAGGCGTGCACGGAGCCAAGCTTATGTTGAATACAAGGGGCGCCCTCGAAGACAGAACGCCTGCAGAAAAAGCCCTTAGAGAATATTTTTCAGAATTTAAAGATTTAATGTGCGATGATTGCAAGTCGCGTCTGGACAGAAATGTTTGGAGAATTCTTGACTGCAAGCAGCCGCAGTGTCAGGAAATGATTGAAAAATCGCCTGACGTTGTTTCATTTTTCAGCCCGGAAACGCGCGCGTATTTCGACAAAGTATGCGCGGTGTTGAAAGACATTGGCGTGGATTACGAAATAGCTCCAAGACTTGTGCGCGGACTGGACTACTATGTGCATACGGTCTTTGAAATCATCCACACCGGACTGGGGGCGCAAAACGCACTGGCTGGCGGCGGACGCTATGAAGTGTATTTGCCTGAAAGCAAAAAACCCGTGATAGGAGTCGGCTTTGCCGTCGGCCTGGAACGCCTGCTTATGGCCAGAGAATCATTGGGACTGCTTAGTCCGAACAATCAAAAAAACCCTGTATTCCTGGTGGGACTGGGCGAAAAAGCAAGAGACTTCAACATGGCTTTGGCCACCCAGCTGCGCAAAGAAAATATTTCAGTGGTCGCGGAAGTCGAAACTAAAAGCATGAAAGCGCAAATGCGCGCAGCAAACAGGCTCAAAGCCGAATGCGCCGTCATATGCGGCGATTCCGAGCTGGAACGCGGAATTGTCATTTGCAAAAGCATGGAATCCGGCGAACAAACAGAGATTTTAACCGAAAATTTGGCGGGATACTTGAAAGATAAAGGGTTCGGTGTTTAGCTTCTTGTTGCAATCGTTGCGTGTTGGCGCTAGATTAATGAGTGTTTATTTCGAATTTAAATGGAGATGAGGAATGATTTTGCATAAAAATCTGGTGTTTCTGGGTCCGCCGGGAGCGGGCAAAGGCACGCTGGCCGCAATTCTCAGTGAAGACACTGCCCTTGCTCACATTTCCACGGGCGATATTCTGCGCGCTGAAATGAAAAAAGGCTCGGAATTGGGGAGAGAAGCCGAAAAATGCGTAAATAAAGGCGCTCTGGTTCCAGATGAAGTTGCGGCTGAAATAATCGGCGAAAGACTAACGGAAAAAGATTGCAAAAACGGATTTATTCTTGATGGCTTCCCGCGCACAATAAACCAGGCGCGCCTGCTTGACGAGGTCCTCAAAAAAATAAACAAAAAAATTTACAAAGTGGTATATTTTAAAACAGAAGAAGATTTGCTCCTCAAGCGCCTTACTTCACGCCTTACTTGCCGCGAATGCGGATACAACCACAATAAAATATTCAGTCCTCCTAAAAAAGAAGGACTTTGCGACAAGTGCGGAGGCGAACTTTACCAGAGAGCTGACGATACGCTTGACACCGCAAAAAAACGACTTGAAATCTATAACGAACAGACCGCCCCTCTTGTCAATCACTATAAGAAAGAAAATCTGCTCGTAACTATAGATTCCAACCTTTCTAAAGAAGAAGCTTATCCATTGCTTATCACGGTGCTGAATTAATGTCTAAGCCTAATTTTGTTATTCATTCCCCAGGCGAGGCAGAAGGCATCCGAAAAGCGGCCAAAGTCACAGCCACAGTGCGCGAACAAATTGTTTCGCTGGCGCGTCCAGGCATGAGCACAAAAGCCCTTGACGAAGCGGCGGGCGCCCTGATAGCATCCACGGGCGGAAAGAGCGCGTTTCTGGGATACAGAGGATTCCCCGCGCAAATATGCATCTCGCTGAATGACAAAGTCGTCCATGGAATCGGAACGCATACGGAAATAATGAACGCGGGCGATGTGGTCAGCGTTGACATTGGCGTTAATATCGATGGATTCATCGGCGACACGGCAAAGTCTTTTGTCGTTGACGAAAAGCCCATTCAGCCTGAAGTGGAGATGCTTTTGGAAAAGACAGAGGAAGCCTTGATGGCAGGAGTCAACGCCGCAAGGCCAGGGAATTATATAAGACATATCAGCGCGGCCGTTGAAAATGTCGCGCGAAAAGCAAAACTGGGAGTTGTTCGCGAATACGTAGGGCACGGTTGCGGCGTGCGATTGCATGAACCGCCTGAAATACCAAATTTCGTGTCGCGGAATAAAGGGCCAAAACTTGTCCCAGGCATGGTCCTGGCAATAGAGCCCATGTTTAATTTAGGAACTCACAAAGTTGTGACTGAATCAGACTACTGGACAGTCAGGACTCTAGATGGGAAGATATCGGCTCACTTTGAGCACATGGTGTTAGTAACAGAGAATGAACCGGAGATATTGACGTGGCTAAAGATGTAATTAGAGTGGACGGAGTAGTCAAAGAACTACTGCCAAACACTATGTTTAAAGTAGAACTTACAAATAAACATATAGTTTTGGCGCATATAAGCGGAAAAATGCGCTTGAATTTTATTCGCATTCTTCCAGGTGATACAGTTACGCTGGAAATGTCGCCTTACGACCTGTCAAAAGGCAGAATTGTCTTTAGGCAGAAGTAAGCGCTTGGCATTACACCAGGCAAAAAAGGTATTTGCCAGGAAAAAATGAGTGCAATCAAATTAACAATCCTTACAGAAAATAATGCGGTGGGCGGCGAAAGCCGCCTCAAAGCCGAACATGGCTTGTCTGTTTTTATTGAAACAGATGAGCTTAACATCCTCTTTGACACAGGCGCAAGCTCGTTGTTCTACTCAAATTCCAGAAAATTGGATATTGAGTTGTTCGGCGCGGACATTGTTGTGCTGAGTCATGGACACTACGACCATGCAGGCGGCCTGCCAAAAGCATTGTCCGAAGCCTCGCGCGCTTCTGTCTGTCTTCACAAAGACGCCTTAAGGCATAAATTCAAGAAGACAAAAGAAGGAATCTTAAAATATATAGGCATTCAGCCGGAAGTCAGAAAATCCTTGGAAAACGCTGAGAACGCTGGCAGAGTCAAGTGGGTTTTCGATTATTTAAAACTGAGCGATTCCATCACTCTTTTTTCTTCAGGAGGCAAAGCAGAACTTCCAGATGACTGGCCCTTTTTTCAGGAAGAGGAAGACGGCCGGGATGTTCCCGACAGAATGATCGACGAAGTATCCATGCTTATCGAAGGCGACTGCGCTTCAGCGCTTATTGTGGGATGCTCCCATCCTGGACTTGTCCATATCTATAAAAAGGCAGCAGAGCTGGCTTCAAAGCCAATTGCCGCCATTATTGGGGGAAGCCACCTTGTAGCCGCCTCCGATAAGGAAATCGGCGAAATAGCAGCTTATTTTGAAAACAAGAATCTTGAACTTTATCTTGGGCATTGCACTAGCATTCATGGATACGCGCAACTTTGTCGTTATATACCCAAAAAACTTCACCCCTTAAACGCTGGTTTAGCCTTCAATCTAGCCCTATAAACCGATTATTTTTTGCCTATTTAAAAAAAAGCGCATAATATTTGTTTTTCACGTTTGACATATTGGAATTCTTCGTTAATGTAATGAGCTCTTGTTGCTGATGGCAGCGAGAACGACCCTCAACGGGATGATAGCTCAGTCGGTAGAGCAACGCCCTTTTAAGGCGTGGGTCCTGGGTTCGAGTCCCAGTCATCCCACCATCTTTGCATTTTGGATTCAGCTCCCTGCGAATCGTCGCCTTGCTTGTATATCTCCTTGTGTCAAAGGGCTTTGAGACATTCTTCATTTCAAAGCAATTCTTAAACTTGTATATTTCTTGCAATGGCTTTTGAGAAAGTTGAGTGAGCCAGCAGGGGATCGCTCGACGAAAACTCTCTCAAAGTATTGCAGATTCGGGGGGCTGGGAAAAATCCCGCAGACATATATCAATCTTCGGTTCTTCGTCGTTCTGATCCGGGGATTAGCCTGTAATCTGGAACCAAGGGCAATCCATCATTTTACCGTTAAATTTTTTGATTGACATATAGACGTCAACGATTAACTCACGGCCTATCAAGCCTTTATTTTTTTCTTTGCGTTTGGCCATTTATGCTAACGGTCATTCGCTGGCCCCCTACAGTGGCGGCGACAAATGATTAAAAGGGCATAAAAGACAAGCCAAAAAGCAGGAAAAAAGACCGGGCGCATTACTTTATGAGCTCGTATGCCAGATACTTTTCGCTCGAAACATTGAATGTGAAGCTGTCTTTGTCTGCCGAGCAAAGCTTTATTTTTTCGAGTCTCTTTCCATTCATATCGACGCCCCATATTGTGGGATTTGCGGCTCCTGCTTTTTTTATTTTTATAATAGCGCTGTCTTTTCGGACAAGAAGCGGCAGTCTGCCCCAGTCGGCAAGGATGGTGTGTGTTTTGTTCCGGTATTTTGTCTCTGAATTCTGAATGTCTGTAAGGTAAAAGAGGAGCATCCTTTGGCTTTCAGAGATTTGTCTTCCGTCCATGGAGCTAACGGCAATCACTGAAAAGCCGCCGCCGTTCCTGACTTCCACCGCCTCGCCTTTCACTTCTTTTCCAGCGGGAACGGCAAAACACTCTGTCAGTTTTGTGACAACCTTGAAGGAGTTTTCTTTTTGGCTCAAAACAATCTGGCCTGTCTCGCTGGCAAAAATTCCCTTTTTTATGTCAAGTGCTTTTTTGATTGCCGACTCCGTTGCCGAGTCGCGTTTTATGAAGCTTGGCTTGCTTGAGTTTTGCAAGCCAATTTTTGTGAGCAGGCCAAGCGCGGAGTAAGAGAGCGGAGCTCTGCTTTTGTCAGAATTCAGAACGGAAGGCTCCTTCAGCATTTCCTCCGAGTACAGGCAGGGCACGGCACTGGGAGCGGGCATGACGTCGCCGCGCAAAAACAGCAGCATTCCGATTTTATCGGACAACAAATTTATCGGGTCCGAGACAATGTCAAGGCTTTTCGAAAAT
>CAZYVR010000281.1:0-8110 GCA_964651145.1 uncultured Victivallales bacterium
AGTAGTCTTTAATATTTCGCGTGGTCCATAATGTGCTGGCGCCCTTCCCGCTCCATCCCACAAAATCAAGGCCAGAAAAAAAATCAGTTTTCATTTCCGCCACTCTGCCTTTCTTTTTTTGCCGTTAAATTTGGATAGCGCGTCCAGGTTATGGCATAAAAAAGCGATGCGTCGCCATATAAAAAACCGGTAAAGTAATTAGGGTTTATTTCCGCAAACATCTTGCTCCATTCATTAAATGGAAATGGCAGCTTTTTTTTATTTTGTCCCAATGAAAAGAACATTGCAGCAGGCTTTACTAGCATAAGCTCGGAACAAAGTTTGTCCAATCTTTTTTTGTCGTCTGCTGACATTG
The DNA here is from genome assembly GCA_964651145.1 of uncultured Victivallales bacterium. Classification (GTDB taxonomy): domain Bacteria; phylum Verrucomicrobiota; class Lentisphaeria; order Victivallales; family GWF2-45-14; genus CAZYVR01. The sequence continues at coordinate 356 of CAZYVR010000281.1, forward strand.
CCGCCGCAAGTCCTATTCCTGTGGCAGTTAGTCCCACTTCCATAATAACTGGCCCGGAATCCACATCGCCATGGTTTTGCTGCGTGCCTTTGGGCCATTCAGAAAAGCCAGCAATAAAGCCATGATCTATCCAATGCGCTTTCACATATTTGTCATAAAGTTCTTTCGCTGCCTTTCTGTTTATTTGCGACAAAAGGCTTATTCGCATAGAAAGGTCACAGCCTCTAGGCAAAGCCTTGCCTTCTTTGGCGTTGTCCCAGCCAATGCTGTATGGAAGACCTGTGGCTTGGCAAGATGCGTGCTTTGCCAGCCATTTAAGATGCTTGTCCGTAAGCTTTTTTGCATTGTCGGAACTGTTAAAGCAGTCATAAATGCTCAAAGAGGCAAGCGCTATCATTGTGTCAAAATTCCAGGAATATTCGGGGTATGACCTTATTGATTCGCCCTGTTTTTTTTCTATTGCTTTGCGCAAAACGTCAGAAATTTTGTCATTGAGTTTTTTATATTTCCCGTCTCTCGCCACAAATTCATAGCAGCTCAGGGCAAGGTTAAGTGTGCCCAAATAAGTGGCATGTTTCTGATAATTTGTAAGTTTTTGCAATTTGCCTCCAGGCGGGCGCACTTTTGTCGTTACAAACGGGATGGCAAAATCCAGCAAGATTCTCATTTGCTTTATGCAATGCGCTTTCAGTTCCGGTTTTTTAACGGCAATATTTGCATAAGCCATTGACGGCAGGAGAAAAGGATAAATGTCGCCTTCTGGAAAAATAGAACATTCTTTCAGAACTCTTTTTTTGTAAAGTTCCGGCTGCTGGAGAAAGCGGTCAAATTCAGCCATCAGAGAATTTGAAATCAGCTCTATTGCCTGGTCGGAAGAAATGGAAGCTGAAGGCTTGAAGGTTTTTAGCAAATTTTTAAGATTTGCATTCTTGTCAATTTTTTGTTCCGACCCGGCAAGAGCGCAAGGAGTTTGAAAAAATGCAGTGACGGCCGTCAAAGTTAAAAAAAACAGTTTTTTCAAAATTTTATATCTCCCCATATTTTGCCTATTTTTATTGTCTCTATTTTTTCTGGATTCTCAGGATTTCTGCGAATAACCAGCGCGTGCGTGGCCGGTATGCTTGAGCAGACTTTTCTTGCATATTCTGGGCCGTTGATAAAAATTGAAGTGGACAGGATGTCGGCGTTCAGGGCAAGCGGCGTTACGACCGTAACTGACAGCATGTTCTTTATAGGCTCGCCTGTTTTGACGTTCATAATATGGGTGTGTTGCTGTTTGTTTATTGTCACATATCTTTCATAATTGCCGCTGGTGGCCACGGACGAACCCAGCAGATCGATGGTCCCGCATATAATCTTTTTGTCCAACGGATTGCGTATTCCCAACGTGAAATTTTTTCGTCCTCTCGGCGGAACCGGAAAGCAGCGCATGTTTCCTGCAAGATTTATGATGCCTGTTTTTATTCCGAATTCTCTCGCCGCTTTCGCGGCATAGTCTACGGCGTATCCTTTGGCGATTCCTCCCAGGTCGAAGCTCAAGCCTGGAACGGCAAATTTCACTGTTCTTTCCTTGTCGTCAAAAACAACCTTGTTCAGGCCTGTCTTTGCAAGCGCCTGTTTGATCTCGTCATGAGACGGCAGCTCTTTTCTTTTCCTGTAGAAGCCCCATAGAGTCATGAGAGGCTTTGCGGTTATATCGAACGAACCTTCTGAAATATCATAGGCTTTTCTGCTTTCTGTCAGCACACTCCACAGGAGCGAGCCGCATTTGAAGGGCTTTTTATAAGCGGTTTTGTTGAGCTTTGAAATTTCGCTTTCCGGGTCAAAAATATTGCATATTTTTTCAACTTCAAGGAGTTGGTCATGTATGATGTCAGCCGCGGCTTCGGTCTTTTTTTTGTCTCCGTAAAGGGTCACTTGCGCCATTGTGCCCATGATTGGATATGTGCGCTCAGTTGACGGCTGTTCGGCTTCTTTTTTCATGTTTTGCATGCTCCATATTATGAGAGCCGCCAGAATAATAACGGCTGGAAACAGGAATTGCCTTCTGGACAATCTTATTCCGAATTTTTTATTGTTGTCTTTCATTAAATTTTAGCCTCTCGGGTGAAACTGTTTATGTGTTTTTAGCAATTTTTGCTGGTCCACATGGGTATAGATCTGAGTGGTGCTTATGTCGGCATGACCAAGCATTTCCTGGATAATTCTCAAGTCTGCTCCGTTTTCGAGCAGATGGCTGGCAAATGAATGCCTCAAAGTGTGCGGGTGTATATTTTTGTCGATTCCCACAAGGCGCGCGGCCTCTTTTACTATCCCCCATATGCGTTCACGGTCAAGGCGTTTTCCGTTCACAGAAATAAAGAGGAACGGATTTTCCGAGCTGGCTTCCGCTGCCAGCCGTGGGCGTATATCCCTTAAATATTGGCTCACCATGCGGATGGCCGGTTTGCCGACAGGCACTATTCTCTCCTTGTTTCCTTTTCCGATAACTCTTACAATTTCCTCGTCGCCATGAAACGAATTTATGCGCAAGTCGGCAAGCTCCGACACGCGCAGTCCGCATGCGTACATCACTTCGAGAATTGTTCTGTTCCTGAAGATCAGCGGGTCTTTTCCGCTTTTCGGATATGCTTTCAGGAGGGCGTCGGTTTCTGACATTGAAAGAAAATCAGGGAGTATTTTCCAGAGCTTGGGCGAATCCATCACGTCTGTTATGTCAGCCGGAATAAGCCGCTCCTGAAATAGATATCTGAACAGCACCTTGACAGACACCAGTCTTCTGGCAAGAGTGGTCGGCTCAAGTCCGCGGTCTTTGCAATCGGACAGATAATTGAGAATATCTCTGCGTTCCACAGATCCAAAATCCGAAATGCCTTTGTCTTTCAGGTGTTCAATAAAATCAAGCAAGTCTGTCTTGTACGCGGAGACAGTATTTGCGCTCAGACCCTTTTCCAATGCCAGAAAGCCAGTAAAATGTCCCAATGCTTTTTCCATCCGCGTTCCCTAAATACATTAATATTTCTGTTTACAATAATGCTGTCTTATGCTATTGTGCAAACGAGTTTTGAAACAAAGCGAGGTTGAAAATGGCGGAGACAGCTTGCAGGGTCAGCGTTTCGGGCCGGGTTACCGGCGTGGGGTTTCGTTATTCCATGCTGGACGAGGCAAGCGCCTTTCCCACTTTGAAAGGGTATGTTCGCAATGTGGGATACGGAGAGGTCGAAGCCCTCTTGCAGGGAAAAGCCGAAGAAGTGGAGCACATGGTCGTATGGATGAGGCGCGGCCCATGCATGGCCAGGGTTGACAATATTTTCATAAATGACGCGCCCGTAAACCCAAGCCTCAACAGCTTCAGAATAACTTAAAATAAAATTTGACGCTTACTTTTTTTTGTCCATTTCATAGAAACGCCTAAAGTATTTTTTTCTCACTGCTTGAGCTTTTGTTGGAGTGACCAACAGGCAAAATGTCATATTGTCCGCGAAAAACTCACTTCTGGTTATTCCCATATGGGCGGCTGGAAGACGATAAACCGCAGTCCAGGTTATTGGCGACACTAAGTAGGGCACCCATGGCTGTCCGACTCTTTCATCAAAAATTGCGCTGGTGACCAGTATTTTGCCATCGCCCGGCTCATATCTTTTCACCTTGATTTCGCCTGTTGCTTTGTTTGCCTCTGCCTGCCTGGAAGTTAGAACGGCGTCGCCTTCAAACAGAAACAATGCAACGTCATCCGGCGGCGTGGCTTTTACTTTCATGGCTTCAGTAAACTGCTTCGCGCGCTTAAGGCATTTTGCCTGATGGTCTAAAGCTATTTTACGCCTTTCCTCAGGGGTTTTCGCGTTGGGAAGGAGAATCTTTAAAATGCTGTCTTGACTGGGGTCGGCCAGACCCCATTTCATGTCTATCCAGACCTGCGGATCAAAGATGTCAACTCCGGCCTCTGTGGCATCGCCGGCAATTATCACTGACTTTGTGCTTGCGGGTGGCATCATCTGGTAATAGGTAGGGAATGTGCCAACTATGCCAGGCGGAATAGTTGGAGTTCCCGGTTGCACCTGCAATCCTTTGACCATTTCAATCACAGTGTCAAGATATCCGGCGTTGGGGGTTCCCACAATCAACAGTTTGTCGATGAATTTGCTGCCATACCAACTGATTTTTGGAAGAGAGCCGTTCTTCGGCAAGTCGCGGTTTCCGTAGCGCAGATAATAGCGGGCGAGCAAGCCTCCCATCGAATGGGCAATCACATCGAACTGAACATCGTATTTATTTATGCCATAGCGTTTTTTGTAAATTTTCTGAATGTATTCGCGCTTGCTCTGAATATATTCCTGCAGTCTTGCGGCGTTTTCAGGAAGATCGCGGCGCCAGTCATAATAGAAGAGGAATAAATTATAGTAACTCTTGTTTTTGGGCAGTGGCTTGCCTTCCTGGCAATAGCCCGCGTTTTTCAAAATATTAATCAGGCTGTTGTAAGCGTCAATACGAAAATCCATTCCAAGAAACTTTACTTCCACAGCATCAAGTATTCCATATGGCTTGGCGCTGCTCTGTAATTCTTTGAGGGGCTTTCCAATTCCCATGGGATGAGCAAACGCGCGTACCTCTTCAGAAGGGAACGAGCCAAAATTATCGCTTCCTTTAAAAGAGCCCCATATATTTTTCCCGGTTTTCATGTCGACCAGCTTGGAGCCGAGAAAGCCATGAACAACTATAACAGGATTGCGGGCTATGCCTTCATAAGCTACAGTTTTTGACGCCAGTTTCCCGTAAATCGGCTTCTTATACTCATTAAACGATTGATATGAGCCAGTGGGCGAAGAGCATCCGACAGCTCCTCCAATCAGAGCAAGAACTGCTAAATTTTTGAAAATACGCTTAATAATAGACATAAAAATTCCCTTTTGCTTAAAATTTCATTGAGTAATAAGCAGGCTTAAAGGAATAAATGCAATTTTTTTAATAAAAAAACTCTCTAAAAGCTAAAACAAGCAGAATTATGATGATAAGAAAAGGCTCCCCCCCTGAGACCAATCCAAATTCACAATTTGGCCTTGATATCGCCTTTTATGTGAAGCTAACTAAGCATAACTCATGCCAGCTTATAACTTTTTATGTTTTCAGCCACCTTATAAAAACAAAAAATTTGGAAAACAAGTCTTGTGCAAGAATATCCAGGACAACGCCGCCGCAACCCAAAACATTAAAGACAAACGAGTTAGCTGTAAATCAACAAGAGGAATGCTTAGAGCGCGCCGTTTTTAAAGTATTTTAAAAATATATATAAATATTAAGGATCCAAGGAAAGCATAGCTTTTATTTCACAGAAATACTATATCAATAAAAGTTGATGGTTTTGAGTTGCTCACCTCTTGCTTGTTCATAATTAAAGAGTTAGGACTTATTAAATTCAGATGAATATACAACAATGTTTGTACGGCTTTGTGGGTGACAATACAACTCGGCGGCCTAGCCTCTTATCGTGTAATGACGTCCTGGGAGTTGCTTTATTCTTTTTTTCATTTCAAGCTTCATCAGCGTGGAAAGCAGCGCGCCGGCAGGGAGGTTTGTCTGAATTGCGATACTGTCAATAGGGCAATCGCCGTCTGCCAAAACCTTTAGAATTTTCTGTTCCTCTTCCGAACAGGCTTCATATTCGGCTTCTGTTTCCTGCGACGCTTCCGTCCTGGACTTTCTTGAGGATGGAAAACAGAATCCCGGGAGGAATTCTGAGTCTTCCATAATGTCCTCAAAGGTTTCCGTCAGCTTGGCTCCGTCCTTGATCAGAAGATGGCATCCTTTTGCCTGGGGCTGGTCGGCTTGCCCCGGAACGGCGTATAAATTGCGATTTTGCTCAAGAGCTATATTTGCCGTTATCAAAGCTCCGCTGCTAACGCCGGCTTCCACGACAAGCACGGCTTGACTCAAGCCTGAAACAATTCTGTTGCGCCTCGGAAAAGACTGGCGCGAAGGCGGAAATTCCATTGGGAACTCGCTGATGACCGCTCCGCTGTTAATAATGTCCCTTGCCAACGGAATATGTTCTTGAGGATGGATTCGAGCCAATCCTCCGCCAAGAACGGCCACGGTTTTGCCACCCGCGTCAAGGCACGCCTGATGCGCCACAGCGTCAATTCCATAGGCAAGACCGGAGATAACGGTCCAATCGGCGTATGCGGCTGACTCGGCAAAATGCCGCGCCATTCTCCTTCCGTAATTGCTCATTCTTCTGGAGCCCACAATTGCAACGGAGCGTTGGTTTAAGTCCGGCAGTTCGCCGCGCACATAAAGACAAATGGGAGGATCATAAATTTCCTTTAAAATCTCTGGGAATTCCGGATCGAGCCTTGTTATTATTTTAACTCCGCCCCTTTCGGCAAGAGTCATTTCCTTTTCGAAATCAACGTCTTCTTTCCAATTTAAAATCTTTTCCGCCACGGACGGTCCGATTCTGTGAATGCTTTCGAGCTCGCGTAGCGAGGCTTGAAAAACAGATGCCGGAGAATTAAAACGGGCAAGCAAGGCTTCCAGCCGGGCCGAGCCTATTCCGGAAATCATGTTCAATATTATAAGCGCGTCCCTGTCAGTCACTGTATCCCTTCTATGGCATTTAAAACTTAAATGGCGCATTCCAGCACGCCGAAGCATACAATATGCGGAAAGTTGCAACTTTGCAATCGAACAAGCGAAGGCTCACCCTCAGTGAAAGTGGTTTTTTAAAGTAAAAACATGCCTCCGGGGGCTTCCCCGGACGCTTGGCGGGGCGGAATACCGGCTAGCCGCTGTAGTGTGACAATTAGTTTTCTCGGCCTTTGACAAAAGTTTTCTTAATTCTATTTTTTCGGCGGCTTTTTTGCGGTATTTCTTTTTTACAAAAGTTTTCTTAGTTTGCTTTGACCTTTGAGAAAACTTTTGTTAAAAACTTAGTCCGATGTTTCCGGTTTTTATGATGGACTCTTTGTTTGACCATTTCGCGTCGAAGGAGCTGTCTTTCTCATTTTTCGTTGTGATTACGACTTTGGCTTTTAATATGTCGATTTCTATTTGAGAGCTTCTCTTTTCTATGTTCCGGCAACTGGAGAGGAGTAGTGTCGCGGATGTTGCAGATAGAATGACGATGGTTTTGAGTGATCTTTTTTTCATTTTCGGTTGCCTCTCTTTGTTTATTTTATCAGTCTTATTTGTTCCAGAGTCACAAGCTTTTGCGCTTTAAGCCTGGTTTCGTCAGTATGATCATTCCAGACGGATGCGCCGCCTGCGCGGACAGCTATCCATACTTTGTTCCTGGTGTACCAGTTTGCGCCTAGTTCCTGCATTATTTCCAGGCAAATCCAATCACATGTATTGCGCTTAAAATGTTCAGCGGAGTAAATGCCATCATGAAGAATAAAGGCAAGCAAAAGGCGGGTCGCATATGGGCTTCCCACTGAAGTCCAAAAGAGGCGCGGGACGCTTCCTCCGTCGCAGATAAAGCCAGCTCTTATAAGGATTTCACAATTATATTTTTTCAGGATAAAGCGGATATCTGACAATATAATGATATCATTTCGCTTTGTTTTGCGGTTCCAGACAAGCCGACAGTCCAGCTCGCCAATCACGTCAAATTTTTTGAGTGTTGCATCATCTGGGACCAATGAACAGCGTAATTTTTCAAGTGTCATGACGTGGCCTCCTGTTCTGCCTCGTAAAAATCGTGCGGCATGTTGCCGTTGTTGGAAAAATCAAATGAAACGGCATTGCCCAATTCAAGCG
>CAZYVR010000282.1:0-8069 GCA_964651145.1 uncultured Victivallales bacterium
TCTCTTATTTCCTGCCAAACTTTATTTTTCTTTTCCATGTATAATATACCTAAAGAGTAAATTTAGCCTTAACTATGCCACGTATACGTAGTTATTGTATAGCTGATTTCACTTTTTTGCAAGAGGCAAATGAAAAACACTTCACAAAAAGCTTTAAACGCGGTAATGCGTCAGTCGGCTTTTTGAATTCAAATAAAACGTGCAGGGTCACGTTTAAGCGGCGAATTTGCCTTCTTCTGTTTTTTCTGGGATGAGCATATGCGAAATGTCCGCGGACTTATCCTGGGCAAAAATATCAAGAACTTCCTCCATAAATTCCGCCGGATCACGCCCTCTGCATTTTGCGGTATGTATGACGGTCATCAGGATTTCTCTTGTTCTCATTCCCTTTTCCGAATGCGATCCAAAACTGATTTTTCTTAAAATTACAGTAGGCCGTAAATTTCTCTCGGCGAAAATGCTCTGAGAGCGCTCTGTATAGGAAAAAAGAACTATGTGCTCTTGGGCCGCGAATGCGGCGGAAAGACCGCGGCGATCCTCTATACTCTGATTGGTTCCTGCAAGGCTAATGGGATCAATCCGTATGAATACCTCAAAGATGTCCTGGCAAGAATAAATTCCCATCCTCATTCAAAACTCCACGAACTGCTCCCGCATAATTGGGAGAGACTGCGCCTGCATAAATAATTTTTAACCTCCTGCGCTTTTGAAATTCCTGGAAGGTATCATAATTCCTATATCCCTTTAAGTCGCTAGTTTTACCCGGCGGTTAATCAACAAATATGCAGTCAATTTGCGTCCAGGCAATGCGAATCACTCGCTACGCTAAAAATACTGTTTTTCGAACTCAATGAATTATGACATACTCCACCCTCAAAAGACGTTTTTGAGGAACTCATCGAACAATGACCCGCTCCACATTTTTTTTAGGGCAAGAGCCAAAACTTTTTGAATTGCGCCGGATTTTTACCTCCGGTTATTCCCGGAGATAGCTGATAATAATAATTGGCACCGGTGCCGTTGTCGTCATTGAAAATCACAAAGTTGAATCCGAAAACCTTTCCTGCTTTCGGTGATATTCCGAGGGATTTCAAAGGAATACGCATTTCGTAAAATGTGCTTTTTGTCGCGTCGTCTCTTTTTACGATAGACTCTGAGTTTTTCCATATATTTCCATTCCCAGCCCAGTTCGCTGTAACTGTCTTTCCGCCAGAAAGGGCTATTCCTAATTCTTTATCGTCTTTCGCGTAGCCCGGCTTTTCTTCAGCATCTGCCTTTGGATCAAATGCAAATTGGATGCAGTCGCCTTTATATATAAGCTTTGGGAAATTGTTTGAATGGACGTTGTCTTTGACCTCTGCGGCCATATAAAAGTATTCATCATCCCAGCCGATATAGACTTTTGCGCTGAATTGCTCGGGGCCTTCCCATTCAATCCATGGGTCGGGCGGCATTATTTGTCCGCGTTTGTCCATAGTGATGAATGGATGCTTTTCCCATTTTGAGATATTGCCGTCTATTTTTCCCGTGAATTTAATTTTTGTACAGGGTTCAAATCCTGGGGAATAGATCTTTTCGATTTTTTCATATTCCTCTCCACAGTCTACAACTATTTTCAAAGGAGTAGAAATTTCATTCAGTGGAACGTCTATATTTATTTCTTCTTTTTTTTGCAGTTGGACAAGCTTTTTGATATCTAATTTTTTGCCGCTGATTGAAAGCTGTGCGTTTATGTCGGATCCCGCAATATTTTTAATTCGAAGGTTTCCTTTGCTGATTTCAGGCGTAAAAAGAGCGATTTCCAACGGTTTGCATATCATTTTTGCGCCTGAGAGAGCTTTGTTCAGAGCATTGAAAGAATCACGTCCTTGCATGCTGAAATATAATGGGAACTCATTGACTATCATTATTTTTTTCAAGGGGAGGGTGTTGCCCATAAAATCCATTGCTGAAATCCTGTCATCAAGTTTATTAAACTTAAGTTTTCCGCTTCCTCTGACAAACCAGAATGCGGCATCTGCCCGGTCTTCTTTTTTGAATACTACCGCTCTTGAGTCGCCGCCAGGAGTCAATTCTTTGAATGACTTTGTATCTTCCACGATTTCTGCCACTGCGCTGTATGCGGGGACAGTCGGCATGGGCATTCCGAAACGCCATAGACCATAGTGGTATTTTCCGGCTTCGATGCAGTTGTCTCCGGTAATAAACCAGTGGAAGAACTCTACGCCAGGAGTCGTGCGTGCGATTAAATATGCTCTTGTCAAACGCTTTACCATTTCCAGCGCATAGCTGCTGTCGGGAGCGACTGTGTAGTCCAGTGCATAGCCGAATTCGGAAATATAGACATTCTGACTGTTGGCATGTGTTTTGCAGATCTTTCTGGCCATATTCAGCGAATTTGCCAGAAAATCTTCAGGAAGGGGCGTTTCTGGTCTTCCCGGACCGATGTAGCGCGGGCCATTTGGATAACAGTCCAGTGGAAAGATATCGAAAAGGCTGCCACATGCTTTTATTGCGGGTGTTGAAAATTTGTAGTGGGGGACATCTACGTTGCTGGGGCGCACAATTCCTATTTTGAGGTCCGGTTTTATTTTTCTTATTTCTTCGCATGCACTTTTTAATAGTTCAAGATATCTTTCATACGCCGGGCCGCTGACAAGTTTTCCTTTATACGTGTTGTTGGGATATTTTTTGAGGTAATATTGATTGCCGCCAAATGTAAGATCATCTTCCGCTCCTATTTCAATAATGTCGATTTGATCCTTATAGCGCATAACAGCCTGACGGATAAATTCCCGCCAGTCGTCAAGATATTTTCGGGCTGGCAAAAGGCCGGAGTGATGAAGTTTTGCCTTCATATTTCGACAGTCTTTGAGTTCTTCCGGATCCCATGTCCATTTGGGGGCTGAAGGCATATGGCCAAGGGTTAACTTACATTTTCGTCCGCTGTCGTGAATCCATTTTAAGTTAGGCCATTTATATTTTCCTTTTACAGGTTCTACGCATTTCCAGTAGAGCAGTTTTTGCACCCAACTGCCGGCTCTGATGCGTTTTAGTCCCGGGAATTGGGCTCCATTTGTGCCGCAGAATGGGAGGCGGTCTTTTTGGGCTTCAGGAGTTTTCTTGACGCATGCAAAAGCCGCGACTGATTCTGAAATGACTTTATTATCTTTCAGGAGTTTTGCTGTGATTTTAAACCATCCTAAGCGGGCGGGGAGGAATTCTAAATCTGCTTTGAATATTCCGTTTTTCATTATGACGGGATATTCTTTTTGAAGTGCTGTTGCTTTGTTATGGTCTGATATGCACAGGTTCAAAGTTGCTCCATTGATTGCATTATTTTTCCCTTCCACCGTAACGAAAGCAGAAACGGGGATCTTTTCGTTTTGGAAAAATACGTATGAATTATTGCCCGGAATTGAAAGCCCGAGATATATTCCTTCTTCATTTTTATATTCTGATGGGGTTTTGCCCTCTACCAATTGAAAAGCGTCTATGAAAACAGTTCCCGGTTTGTTGGATTCAAAGCAGAACCAGTATTTTCCTTTTTTTAATCTTCCGGTTACGGAGTACCTTTTCCATTTTTTGCCAATAGGGAGAAATGTTCCGTTAATGCTGTTGCTCCAATTGGTTTGGATCATACATACTCGTCCTTTAAGTCCTTCCAAATTACTTTTTGCATAAACGGAGAAGGTAAATGTTTTGCCATTCTGAGCGGAAGATATCAAGATGGGTTTGCTTTTCGTTTTGTCGCGGGAAATAAAATTTAATTTGGCGCAGGCTTTTCCATTGACTGCGTTGTCACATTTTATTGTACACGTTATTTTACCGTTAAACGAACCTGTAATCATATTGCCCCAGCCGGACTCAAAACTGCTGTCCCCGAGAAAAACATTTTCCGTGGCAGTTTCCGCAAAGGAGGTAAAAGTAAGACAGAAAAAAACTAATGATTTTATTAATCGGTATGGCATGCGGGCTTTTTCCTTTTCTCTTTTTAGGGTTTCCAGTTATATTTCCATCTAAAGATTGCCTGTATTTCTTCATCTGTGCGGCTGAGGATTTTTCCATTTTCGATATGCCCGTCTACGAAAAGAACATTTGAGCCTGTAAGATGACGTATGTCTGCGTAGTTTGCGGCATAGAGGGCTGTCGTTATTTCGTAGAGGATGCTTGATTTTGTGACGTTCTTTCCGTCTATTAGTATTGCTGATTTTGAGGGGGCCACGCATCTGGAAAGTCTATGCGGGCCATAGAGTTCGTCGGTTGGATAGCCCCAGATGGTGCTGTAAAAACCTAAATAATTGCTGTACATATAGTTCGAGAGCGGTTTTCCCGCAGTATATCCATAAATCTGATCAGGGCCTGCCGGGCAGTTTACAACTGGTGAAGTATTCGGACCGCCTGCGTCGAAATCCTTGCCGTTTATGAATGGATGGATAAGGCTGATCCAGCATGTGCGGTAACCGATACTGCTGTCCCATTTCGTGAAATATGCAAGAGGCATGAAGTCGGAATATGAACCTGCATATCCCATGCAGGCAAGATGCATTTGTTTCATATTGTTTGCGCATGATATTCTTATGCCCTGTTCTCTTGCTTTTTTCAGCGCTGGAAGGAGTAAGCCGGCGAGAATTGCGACTATGGTGATTACGATGAGCAGTTCAATGAGCGTAAAAAAACTTGTTCTCCGGCGTCTTTTATTTGAAATGGGTTTCATTGTGCTGTCCCTTTCTATCAGTTCGGATTTGAATGAGATATGGTGCGGCGGCGCATCCGATCCGTTGAGGCGTTCTACCGCAAGCTCCGCAAGACAGCAGGCTACATCGTCGAGCGGCTGAGCCCAGGACGTTACTGGGACTGGCAGTAAATTACAAATATCCGTATCGCCCATTACACATATATTTATATCATCGGGTATTTTTAAATTGTTATCGGCAAGCGCTTTGATTGCGCCGAGCAGCTTGTCGGGACTCTGGACGATCAGGGCATCCGGGAGATATGTTTCATTTTTTATAAAAGAGTTGAGTTTTGCATATACGTCGTTTGAATTGTTGGAGCAGGGAATTCCCTGGTGGCTTCCTATTTTCAGGCCGGCATCTTCGTGTGCTTTTACGAAATGCCGTGACTGCGATGATATTTTTCCGGAACGGATTTCCTCGGCGATGTATCCGCCGAGTACGGCGATATTGTGGCATCCTTTTTCGAAGAGGTGTTTGCAGAGGTGATAATAACCTGTTCCGATATCGAAATATACGGCGTCGAAATCTATTTTCTTTTCGATGTCGGCGGCTCTGAATATGAGATTGTGTCCCTGGAGCTTGAGCTGCCTGTAGGATTCTTCGTTGGCCTCATTGTAGAAGAGCGATATCATTGCATCAATCTGCTTTTGCTGCAATGCCGCGAGGCAATTTCTTTCCCGTTCGGGGCTTTCATATGATATAAAGGGGATTACGGAGTAGTTGCGTGAGGAAAGATAGTTGTCGATGGATTCGATATACTGCGCGAAAATGCTGTCGGTAACATGTCTTACCATTACGCCTATCAGATTTGTTTTTCCGGATGCGAGCGACTGTGCGTTCCGATTTGATATATAGCCGACTTTTTCAGCCAGCTTCATGATTTCGCTTTTTTTCTCGGGGCTTACGCGATTGGGCTTGTTATTCAGGACTCTTGAGATCGTGGATATATCGCAATCCAGCATTTTCGAGAGTTTTTTTAATGTTACCGCCATCAATGCTACCTTTTTTTATAGATACTGGACAAACGCTTGTTCATATAATATATGAATTTGGAAGATTTGTCAAGTCTATATGAGGTAATTCCAGCGACAAAAAATCAGAAAGAGTAATACGTCAGTTGCATTTTTGAATTCGAACCAAGCGTTTTGGCTTGCGTTTAAGCGGCGAATTTGCCTTCTTCTGTTTTTTCTGGGATGAGCATATGTGAAATATCCGCAGACTTATCCTGGGCAAAAATATCAAGAACTTCCTCCATAAATTCCGCCGGATCACGCCCTCTGCATTTTGCGGTATGTATGACGGTCATCAGGATTTCTCTTGTTCTCATTCCTTTTTCCGAATGCGATCCAAAACTGATTTTTCTCAAAATTACAGTAGGCCGTAAATTTCTCTCGGCGAAATTATTTTCTGCGGGAATATCCGGCGAATTAGTCCACTGAAACAAGCAATCCTTTTTTTCTCGAAAGATGTTTTGTATATGCTGAATTCCCGGATGGTTTGCGGACGATTCGCAGATTTCCATAATCTGATCTTTTAATTCAATGGCTTTCTCCTGATGCTCTTTCAAACTCAAATCTTCATTGCGAAGCCCAATTGCTTTAGCGAGAAGCGGATTAAGATCGTTTACGAATTTTGCAATTTCTTCATCTTCTGGAAATTCAACTTCCAGCTTTTTTACATCCCCCATGAGATGGACATAGCAGAACTGATGCAAAAGCTTCAATGGCGAATATCCGCAGTAGCGATCAGTGACAAGAATAAGCTTCAAGAACACCTCCCCGAACACTTCCAGCGGAACCACTGAGCCGCGTGTGTCGCGAAAAAGAAACGCTCTGAAAATGTCATTGGCAAATATCCAGGCATGGGCCTTTTTCCCGTCCATCATCCATCCTGTTTCATCGGTGTGGACAAGTTTGCAGAAGCGAAGCGCCTCTATTATTTTTTCAAACGCATTCGTCAGCAACGCGGCGATGCGATGAGCTATTCCAATAAATGTGCCGTGATTTATTCCGTGGCGTTGCTCCAAACTCCCAATTGTGGCACCATGAAAATAATGTTCCGCCAAAAGGAAAGCGACCATGCTGTTGCTGAAGAATGAATTCGGCATGACGCCGGGCGTTTTGCCGACAATTCTTTCCCCGCACAGAGAACAGACGCATACATTTTTATAGTATATGCGCTTTTCCAACTTCGCCGGAATGTAGTGATAAACGCAATCTTTCACCTTTCCACCATCCAGCCAGATGCCGCCGCATCCGCAGGGGGCGGAAACGCTGTTAAGATAAATTTGTCTGTCAGCTTCTTCCGGTGAAAAATCTTTTCGTCCGCGCCCTTTGTGTCCTTTTTTCGCGCCGCCGCGTTTGGCGCGGTTTTCAGGAGTCGAATTTGTTTTTGTGACACGCTTGGATGAAGGCGTGGCCAAGCCGTAGGGATCCTCCAGCCCGGAGCGCCTGTTCAATTCTTTTTCCAGCTTTCTTACTTTTGTTTTGGCCTCCGACAAAGCGTCCTGCAATTTGCTTTGATCCATAAACTGGCCGCGCAATTGCTGGTTTTCCAGCTTCAATCGGGCTATTTCAAGATTGGACTCATGCAACGCTTGCTCAGCTTCCATGCGCCGGGTTTGTTCGGGTTTGAATTTATCGCGCATTGCGCTTGCCGATTTTTCGGCATCTCGCGCTGCGGAGCTTAAAATCTCCATTCTCCGGTCGCGCCGCGCTATTTCTTCGCGCAGATATTTCAAATAGTCTTTTTTCACTTCTTCTTGCGTTCTTTCGACAGTTGAATGCAACACTCTATCCATTCGTCCCTCAACTCCATGAAGCGCTTGTAATTTGCGAGCTGTTTTTTAACCGCATCCACATCCTCTTTTCTTACGAATTCACTGGTGCTTTTGCGTTTCCATGTGTAGCTCAACTGATAATAGGGGCCATGTTTTTTAGGATTTTTCTTATCCTTGCAACGGCAAGTCGGGTTGCCGCAAACGTTGTACTGTTCGCTCAGCGAACCAGGGCGCATTTCCCCAACTTGGGCTATTTCATCTTTGATTTTCTCTATCCGATTTAAAAACTTCTTCATCGCAATCTCCTTCGTAAAGCATTGACCGATAGCAATATAAAGCTATCGGCATAAGCTTACAAGGATTTTTGCAAAAAAAATGGTTTTTTTTTATTTTAGCCCCGAAAAAGGGACTGACGCATTACTTAAACGCGAGACACGTCAGTTACTCCATTTAATTCTGAATTTTGTACAGTCATGATTTCCTTCAAAATGGATAACGGGATAATCCGCGTTAAAGCCATCAAGAGAATAACGCAAGGCGTCAGTTTCGAT
>CAZYVR010000283.1:0-8068 GCA_964651145.1 uncultured Victivallales bacterium
GGATGGCGTCCGGACAAAGTCCGGTTTTTATTCCGACTCCGTCGGTTTTTTTATTATTCAGGACTTTTGGCGGTTCCGTCTAGTTCTATTCTCCATGAAAATTACATCGTTTTATCGACAAAGATTTGATTTCCTTGTCGGTGACTTTTCTTCCTGTTTTATACTCTCATTTATCAAGTTCAGCGCGAACTGCAAGTCCTTTTTCTGTTAGTGTATTGCTTATTAAATTGACAACAGTCATTCGACTTGTAAGAGGTCGGCAGAGCCAGTTTTCTGTAATATGGCAAAACATCCTGTGTTCGATTTTATTCCACGGCCGCCAAGCAAAGTCGCCATGAGCGTTCATCAAGAAGATCATTCAAGTTTTTGTGTTTTGTTTTCAAGGCTTCAGTTGTTATAATAAAAGTACTATCGCAGTGCTTTGAAAATGTTTAAGTTTGAATAGACTTAGCACTCATAACCCAACTTGAACTCTGCATCAGGCAGTCCAACTATGGAAAAGATTGCTCTGCCGGCAGCTTTTTCTGAAAGAAATTTCTTTTGACTAAATATTGCCAATGCCATTCCATTAAACAATCGGCAGGAGCTATTTCCAATCGTTTCTTTTCCACAGGGATCACCGGAAGAAATGCCAATCAGTTGCAAAGCTCCTTTTGTTCTGACTTTTAATAAATTATCAGCATAGTTTAGAGTATTCCCTGCCGCGTCAACTAAAACAACAGACACCCAAATATATTCACCATCTGGCGCTGTTTTTTGGACATCCAGAGAGATACTTGTTGCAGCCCCAGGCGTAGAACTGACTTTTTTGATGCGCTGTCCCGAAAGGCTTACTGCAATTGCTCTGAGCTCACCTGGTTGATAAACTACATTCCATTCTAAATGAGATCCAGGATTCGTATTTTTCATCCCAAGTGATTTTCCATTCAGGAAAAGTTCAACTGTTGCACAATTGCTATATACCCAGATTGGAACTTTGTTGTCTTCTTTTCCTGGCCAATCCCAGGGAGGGAAAACGTGCGCCATGGGGTTATCAGTCCATTCCTGTTGAAAAAAGTAATAAGCATCTTTCCTGAAGCGACATATGTCTAATGCTGCTCCCATTTGACTGAGGACCGTCGGCCAACCGGCTGTTTCGCCCCAATAATCAATTGCTGCCCATACAATGCCACCATATAAATAGTTTCTTTTTGTTATCTCTTGCCATTCTTCTTCTAAGCGACGACATAGATCAAACATGCTGAAGTAGCCGCCTGTTTGTTCAAATATTCTTCCGTCTTCGGCAAAATATTTTTCTCCAGAATCAGAGGATGCAATGCTCTGGTACACTCCACGAGAACCACAGCCCGAACCAAATTCAGAAACAATAATTTTACGCTCAGGATAATGCTCGCGTCCATATTGAACCCATTCCTCCGAGGCTCCAACACCGCCATTGTAACCCACTAAATCAGTGACCATGGCAAAACCATTTAGGTTGTGGTCGCTGGTTCCTTCAAGAGCAACAGCGGTAGGTCGAGTCGGATCTTCTAAGCGAGCAATTGTATGGGCTTTAGAAAGTCGAGTTGTAAGTTCGCCGTGTGCGTCGCCGCCGTGGTTGGCCAATCCCCATGCGATAATGCAGGGATGATGGCGCGCAGCCCGAATTGAGTCTCGCAGTTGCTCATATTGAATGTCTTCCGATAAGATGACCAAAGCGCGGCTCTCAGCCCAGAAAAGCATTCCTTGGCGATCACATTCCAGGAGCAATGATTCTGACGCGTGGTGATGCGCTGAGCGAATTAAATTGCAGCCCATATTTTTTAATTCTGCCACACTCTTTGCATTGGCTTCCCTTGGAACGGCAACACCGAACACTGCAAAATCATTGTGGATGCAGCCGCCGTGGATTTGCAATGGTTTGCCATTCAAAAAGAACTTTCCACCTTGCGCAAACTCGAAATGTCGCAAGCCAAAATAATTTTCTGTCTTGTCTATAATATCTAAATCCAAAATTTCCAATTCACTCTGCAAGCGATAAAGAGCCGGATTATCTATATCCCAAAGTTCAGGAGAAGGAATTTCTAGTGTGTCTTCTGTCTTTAAAAAACTAGCAGGAGGCAATTCTATCGCCTTTTGCCAGGAGAGCACACTATTTCCGCCTGGAGAAAATATCCTATATTTCAGGATACCATTCAGTGATTCAGTTTTTTCGTTAACAAGTTTAGCGGCGATTTTGACTTTGGCGCAATTAGCATTGCTTTCCTCAAGAGTCACAATTGGTAAATAATGCTCGAAATAGCAGGAAGGCGTCAATATCAAAAACACATCTCTGTAAATGCCTGCGCCTTCGTGCCAATGTCCTTCTTTTTCTGCCGCATCAACATGAATGGTAATGGAATATGTGCTTCCAGGCCATTTAAAGGGATTTTCGTTGGCTCCAAAAAAGTGGCTGACATCGTAAATTTTAGGTGTATATCCAGAATGGTTTTCACCAACAAATTCTCCATTTATCCAAATTCGGCTGTGCTTGAAAGCTCCATCTATTTTTAGAAATACTTTGCCATCACCAACCTCGCCAAATATTTCACGATCCAAATGAAAAGTTTTCCGATACCAACCTTCTCCGGCTGGCAAGCCGGATTCGTCCCGAGCTACAAGGAATTTTCCCAGCGGCATTGCTGCAATAATATTTTTTTGCTCAAATGGTCCTTCAATGCTCCAGTCGTGCGGCAAATCAACTTCGCGCCATTCAGCATCGTTTGCCAGTTGCGGTGTGGTTGCCGGGATAAAGCCTCGATGAAAGCGCCAGTTATCGTTTAGGCAATGCGTGGAACGATTTTTCCGAATCCCCTTGGTTATCGGAATTGTTTTTTTATTCTTCAACATTGTTATATGATCTTTATTTTTTTTGCTTGAACATCCATTCAAATAGTTTGGGAGAATATGAATAGCTCCAAGCATTGTGTTTTACTTTGGGGTATTCTGTATATTTAGGATCTCCTCCGGCTTTCTTAAGCGCCGCGACAATGTTTTTTGATCGCGCTGGTTTTACGACTGGATCAAGCGCGCCATGAAAAGCCCAAACTGGAACATGCGCAATTTTAGAAGCTTTTGTTTCATCGGCTCCGCCGCAGACTGGAACAGCCGCAGCAAACATATTCGGGCGTCTGCAGATAATATCCCAAGTTGCAAATCCACCCATTGATTGGCCATAAACATAAATTCTCTGTTCATCAACAGGGTATTTCTTTATAATCTCATCAATCGCAGCCATTGCCATTGCCATTTGCGCATTTGGTTTTAAGGGTTGCTTGTGGGAAAGTTTGGTCCAATCAGTGTCCACCCATTTTTTTCCGGAAGGACATTGTGGAGCAAAAACAAAACAAGGATATTTTTTGATGTATTTTCCATCCGTCACTTTCTGTGCCAGATAAAGTTGACTTATGTTGTTGTCGCCGCGACTGCCTGCGCCGTGAAAATGAACGACAAGTGGGTATTTCTTTCCACTTTTATTTTTAGATGGATTATAAAATCGGTATTTTAATTTTCCACCGTCTTTGCCTTGGTAGTAAAAAGAGCGATAACCGCTTATTGCTTGCTCTGACTTGTTTTCAACTAATTCCGCATTGACGCGAATGCACATGATTAATGTAACTCCAATAATTATTCCGTTTGACATTATTTCTTTATACTGTTTTAAAACGCTGTTTTTCATTAAAAAAATTTCCTTTTTTTGCTTTAATCTCTAAAACTTCAATATTAATGCGCCAGATTTCACTTGAGGAAATGTTAAGCGCTGCTTACTGGCATTATATGAAAAAGGCATTTCAGTGCCGTTCAATACAGCACTTTTTGGGGAGACAATGGCTCCGCATTCGATGCTGGCTTCTGGCAATGAAACATTAAGCTGAATCGTCGCTTCTTTTTTTGCCGCGTCATAAGTTGAAGACGGGAACTCAAGTCCGCTCCAATGCTCCAGCCATACAGGATAATCTTTTGCCACTACGATGGACTTCAAATAGCTTTGATAACAATTTTCAGGCAAACGCCTAACGGGATAATGCAATCCGAACCATTTTCTTAGCATAACCCCAATCTTGTCAGCAAAGGCAATTTCTTCATCCATCTCTGCTTGAGAAACCCCATGCAATGCCAAAGACAGCAAATATCCAGCGTGGGTTTCGACATTGACCATTGTCGCCCATAGTTTAAGCTTTATAACTTCCTCCAGATTTTCCCGGTAAATCTTCCATGCTTTGAGAAACTCCTCAGGAATGTGTTTTAGATACAGGGCATAAGTTTCCGGGTAAGCTCCTTCGGTGGCAAGATTGAAAAATCCTCCCAGTCGGAAAACCTCTCCGTCTTTACCGGGGTCTGGCGCGTTTTGAAAAGCTCTGTCAGGGCTGGCTTCATCATGGAAATGTCTCGTAATAAACCATGGAGCACGATGGAAGAACTCAGGGAAATAACGATAGGATGAGCGAAAAATGGCCAGTCTGGAAGCTCCCTGCTTTGCGCCCAGGTAGCGGCCCAAAGCCAAATCATCCTCACGGTTTAAAGCTTCAGCCATGCGGCAAAAGCCTATAAAACCGTTATAATTTGCCCCTTCACTCCAGCTGATTCCGTTTTCTGCATAAGCTGCCCCCATGCATGCCCAATCTTGGTAAAGGTGAAAGTACTTGAATCCTTCCCGCAAAGTCTCCCAGTTTTCCTCAAGCAAGTCCCATCTGCCAGTTGCCAAGGCTGAAAGCGAAATGGCGTTGAGTGACAATGCAGTCCCCCAGTCCACTTCGATCATTGGATTATTTGCTTCTAGTTTTTCGATATTATCTCTGGCTCCGTCTTTAAAGTTGTTTGCAACTGTGCAATTGACATAAGTGAGTTTGTATTTATTGCCTGTAATGGGCTCTTTTCTCTCATACCAGTTGTAAAATGTTTTTTTAGTTATATCTGGAGACTTGAAACGCTTGGCCACAGCTTCTGTGTTTGCGTCGTTTTTCGTCAAAGATTGAAAATTGACTCCACAAAGCAGCTTAAACGAGCGGTCCGGGTCAGCCGCCAATGGGAAATTTTCTTCCAGCTTAGCCAACAATTCTGTCCGATAAGGCTCCTCCAAATAATTAAGCATGGAGCGGACAAAGCGGTAACGCTCCAGATAGCTGGCGCAATATGGCGATAATGGAAACTCATCAGGATCAAATTTTTCCATGAATTCCCAGTACTCCTTTAAACCGTCAGCCAATTGTTCCGCAATTTTGCGGTCATTGGCAGGTCGAAAGTTAATCCGCCTCCTTTCGGGAATAAACGGCAATTCATAACTTGAGACATCCGAATTGACAACCCCTTTCAAATAGCCGTATTTTGTGGGGAATTTGAAATCGATGGATTTTTTGTCAATGGCAAATCCATCCAAATCGGAACAAGCATCCAACGCAGGCGGCAAAGGCGCAGTTTTTAAAGGCTCAGTGCCCCATTCGTCTTGAATAATGCGATACTTGTATTTTTGAATTATTTCAACCTTTTCGGACTCATTGTCTGTCTTGTAATACTCTTCCGCATCAACTGGATATGCTAAAACTGCCCGAGACCAGAAGTCGCAGCGTTCATAAGCTTTTTCGGGGAACGTTTCATGCAGAGTTTCGCCAGGAGTAAAAGCCTCAATCCCGAACGGAGACACTGCGAAGCCAACGCCAAAGGCTCCTTTTGTCTTGACATCAATCTCATTTAATAGCCCGTCTCTACGGCTTATGGATATTTTTTCCGGCTTGCGGGTCATTACCACTTGAATGGGGATGTCGGGAAAGCTGTCTGCTCCGAAAATCAGAAACCAATTGGCCTTTAATTCACCGTCGCTGCTTCGTTCATAAATTGAATCAGCAGTGGAGATATCCCGGACAGTCAACCCTTTTTCTAGGGGAAGCAACACGCGTGTATAGTTTCCGGCGTATTGCAATTCACTAAGTGATAGCTGATTGTCGTCAGTTTCAACCAGTATTCCGGCTGATCCAAGAGAGTATGTGCAGGCAAAGTTTACATCGCGACATTCAGGGCGTTGAAAGACAGTTTTCCATGAGCATCCAAGATAAGAAACAGACAACTCATCATCGTCAATGCCCACTTGAGCGGGAGGGAAGGAGCCGTGATATTTCTTTTGCGGCTCAATTCCTTTTGGGAGCAATGAATACTGCCAACGTGTTGTTTTTTTGTAAAGAGGATCGCCAAAGAGATACATCCTATTGAGCCCGCCGAGAGTTGTCATGGCGCAATCCAGCAAGCCGTCGCCTTTGGTGTACCCAAAGCGGCCAATCGAAACCTGGTCTCCGCCCACGCCTTGACGATAGCCATCTGTTGAAAAACTATTTTCCGGTTTTGGAAAAGAGCGCGGCGGCGAATAAGGCAACACCTGTTCCTTGGCGGCCGCAATTTTGTCGCCGCTTATTTTTTCTTGAGGGCGCAAGATTGTGACAATAATATCGGCGGCCCATGCTGGCGGGCCGTCAGGGTCAATGCCGCAAACGGCCTTAATGGCATGTTTTCCAGCGGGAAGTGTGTGCCAAAAAGCCTTTTGCAGGCCGCGTTCACTCATATAGGCTGTTTCTGAATATCCCCAGTTGTAAGGATATGCCTTGTCATCAAGGATATATTCTTTTACAAGCGCTTTGGCGTTGGTATAGATAAGCAAGACAACGCTGCATTTTTCTTCCAAGGTGAAATGAGTCTCAACTTCATTTACTCCAGACTTAAATTGCCATTCTCCCAGCTTTTCGCCTTGATTAAAATCACAATGAAAAAATGTATCTTGTCCAGCTTTCTGCTTCATGTTTAACTCCGGTAATAATTATAGATTATGGATTAAGCTTTTTATGAATTAAATATTTCAGGCAACTGTTTCTTAATAAACTCTGCAACTTTTTCTGCTATAAAATTATTTCCCTCCACGCTGAAATGGACAGCGTCGGGACTAAACAAATTTTTCCGCTCAATTGTTTCCGCATAAATGTCAAGCATTGGAATATCAAGCTTTTCAGCCAAGTCCTTTGCGTCTTTATTACGGCGCACAACACGCGGATTGCGATCCGCATTTAATTCTTCTAAATTGTTTTTGTCAAGTATCGGCGTTGAACTGCGCCAGGCCAGGCGCGGAACTCTGCCTTTTAAGGAGCTCAGGCATTCATGGAGCGCGGGTTTGTAAAGATTGTCGTCTATATCAAAGCCGTGAAGCCCGTTGTTGAAAACAACAAGCTCGTAGCTGCCTCTGGCGAGCATGAAATCAAGGTCATTCATGAATTCCACATCTGTGACATGCTTGGAGGTGGCGAAAAAATCCACTCTTATTTTATCCTTCAATAATTCATGGACAATTTTGCCGTGTCCGACAACAATGGAGTCGCCAATAAGCAAAACTCTTTTTATATTAGAATCCGTAGCATTGTGCCAGTTAATGGATATCCACTCTATATCTTCCCGTATCAATGTTTTGCTTGAAATATCAGTCATAATTTTTTCCTGTTTATGTTGTTTTATTCTTATCAATGCGGCAATGTCGCAGAGTGCTTGATTCAGTAAAAAAGGCAAGAAAATCCTCTTCCAGGATATAACCCTAATAAATATGTGCAGACTATTTTTTATACAAGTTAGCCCATTTTAGTCATGCTTATTGGGGCGCCAAAGTGAACTTGCCCAAGCGATCCAGAGCATGAAAGCTGTCGACAAAATTAGGGCTCCAAGCCAGCAAGCCGCCTTTTGAGTCATTCCTGTAGAAGTTGGCATAAAAAGAATCGCCTGGCTTTACCCCATCTGCTGCAAGCTCCTTCAAGGGAATAGAAATTTCCAAAATCCACAATCCAGCTTTGTCTGTTTTCGATTCTATCTTGGCGTTGACATGCCAATCGTTCACTCCTGCAACATTGTCGGGGTAAGAAAAAGCTTTATATTCACCGGTTGGGGATATTGCCAATTGCTGGTAGGGGCGGCTATTGCGTTTCAACGCGAAGAAAAGCTCACAGACATCGCCGTCCCATACTTTGCCCTTAGTCATTTTTAGTTTCATATTTTTCGACTTGTCGACAATGCGGATGCGCAGATT
>CAZYVR010000284.1:0-8058 GCA_964651145.1 uncultured Victivallales bacterium
GGTGTTTCACACCTTAAAGAAAGAAAAAACTGTTCAGACAAAAGGGCTCACTTTAGTCTAAGGGAAGAGTTTGCCCTTAATATTTATTTAATCTTTATTTCTTATTTTTTCTTTATGTTGCCACTCTGCCTTTTCAGTCATTGAGTATTGATGCGAAATAAATTTATGAAATATTTTTTTCATATTAATCAACTAATGCAATGCTGCATTTCTATTGCGCCCTGAAGCCCTTTTAGCTGATATTCCCATCTCTCTTGCTTAACTCTTCGACTGTCTCATTAACAATATCATCCATTAGCTTTTTTACCGATATAATCTCTTTCACCCGCACAACGTTGCTTCCCGCAAATACAACCGCGTTTTCAATATCGCCAATCGTAGCATTGCATAATGCTTTTGCTATACAATATGGAGCGGCTTTTGCATCACAGCTCCGAAGGCATCGATAGCTGCATTTAAACGGTATTTTTTTATCATTTCTTATTCTATTAATAAACTCTGTCTTTATAGCGCGCCCCGGCATGCCGACAGGACTTTTAATAATAATGATATCTTCTTCTTTAGCCGCAATATATAATTCTTTAAATTTATCAGAAACAGAACATTCAAAAGTGGCAACAAATCTAGTTCCCATTTGAACTCCTTTTGCTCCCAATTTAAAAAGTCTTGCAACATCCTTTCCGTCAAATATCCCTCCTGCAGCTATTACCGGAATATCTGCGTCTTGTTCGTTTTTATACTCATCCAGCAAGTTCAAAACATCCACTGTTGATTTCTCTAAAGTCTCCGCTTTATGCTGTTTTAGAGATTCAGCTTTAAACCCTAAGTGTCCGCCTGCCATCGGACCTTCCACGACAATAGCATCCGGCAGACGATTATAGCGTCTCTTCCAGGTTTTTAATATAATTTCTGCTGATCTTGCGGATGAAACAATAGGAATAAGTTTCACAGAGGTTCCTTTTGTAAACTCAGGCAAACTTAATGGCAAACCAGCTCCTGATACAATAAAATCCACCTTTTCTTTTGCAGCAGTGCGCGCCAGATCTTCATAGTTGCTCAGAGCCATCATTATATTTATGCCTACAATTCCTTTTGTCAGTTTTTTCGCTTGACGTATTTCTTTTTGGAGCGCTTTGTTTGAAAGCTCAATGTAAGCCTTTGTCGTTTCATCCATCCCATACGCAAGGCCTGCGCTGGCGATTGTTCCTGCACCACCGCAATTTGCGACTGCGCTGGCCAAAGCGGAAGTTGACACCTTTACCCCCATTCCCCCTTGGATAATGGGAGTGTTTATTTTTAGATCGCCTATTATAAGCGGGGGCAATTTATTACTCATGAGCTCTTTTCCATTTTAACTTCTTTAGATGTTCTTTTTATTATCACAATACCTCTCATTATCTTCCTGAAAAAGAAAAAAGATTCCAGAATAATTCCCCTTTTTTTATTGGAACTCATACCTTTACTGTGCAGTTAATGCTTTTTTGAATCTTCATAAGCATTGAACGCAGACATGTATATGGCAAGTAATTTACTCCTTCAATTTCAGCTTCTTGAATATTCCCCTTTTTTTCATGAGCCCCATATACAAAGAAAATAGGAATTTTCCAATCGGTGAAAATTCTAATCAATATTTTTTCTTGTTCATTCCAATCCCTGTTTTCCAGGCAATGAATGATAATGGCATTCGGCATCTGATGCTGAGCAAAGCCAATCCCCTTAAAAGCCGACTTCATATCTATGCAAAGAGGGTGAAGGTTCTGCATTTTCAAGAATGCGAGTTTTGCCAAAGCATCTCTTCGAATGTAACAATCATCAATATAGACAAAATATTTATGCCTAAGGTCTTCCATTGTTTGCTCCTCCACAAATGTATGATTTTCTATTTTTAGCAACATAGCGCAACTCCTTCTAAACAGCTTCTTTTGTCGGCCTGACTTTGAAAAAGATAGTATAGAGAACTGGCAGAATAAGCAAAGTCAAAGCTGTCGACGCAAAGAGACCCCCCATTATTGTGGCTGCCATTGCAGCAAAAAAGGGACTCCATATCAGCGGAATGACCCCTAAAATTGTTGTGCCTGAAGCCATGGTCACTGGGCGAAGTCTGCTGACAGAAGCATCAAGAACGGCCAGATAGACAGCTTTTCCGGCCTTTATTTCCAAATTTATCTGATCCAGCAACACAATCGCGTTTTTTATCATCATCCCAATCAAGCCTAAAAATCCAAGAACTGCCATAAACCCAAACGAAAGGTTGAATGGCAAAAGCGCCGCCACAACTCCTATTAACGCCAATGGGATCACCATAAAAATAATAATAGGCTGCCGCAAAGAATTAAACAGGCATACAACTAGAAAAAATATGCCTACAATGCAAAAAGGGAATATCTTTTTAAGGCCGCTTTGAGCCTTCATGCTTTCTTCATATTCTCCTCCCCATTCAATAGAATATCCTGGCGGAAGATCGACTGCTTCAATCTTCTTTAATAATTTGGAGCGCAACAGTGATGCGTTCTTATTTGCCGAGTCACATTGAACAGTAATTGTTCTTTCTCGATTGCGCCGCTGCACTATTGGGGCTTCAGTGATAATATCAAGATTTTTCACGATTTGGGCTATTGGGAAAAAACGATTAGCAATAGGGCTCCAAATTTGCGAGCTGTCAAAATTATCCAATGAAATACGCTCTTTTTCCGGTGTCCTTATTTTAATTGGAATCATCTCGTTTTTTTCTCTGTAAAGACCAATATCCAAGCCTGTGAAACTTGAAAGCAATGACCTGTTCAGGTCAGAGCGGCTAATGCCGCATCTCGGGGCTCTTGTTTCTGCATAATGCGGCTTCAATACCTTAACGGGTTGCCTCCAGTCGTCACGGATGTTGCATGCTCCGCCATCGGCGTAAAGTATATCTTTAATTGTTTTAGCCAAAGCTTGAAGGACATTGATGTTTCCCCCTATTATTCTGACTTCGACGTCATATTCAACTGGCGGGCCTTCCCTGAAACGACCTATTTTTGCATCAGAACCAGGCAACTTCTTTTTTATGAAATCATCAATTTTTTTAACTAGATTATTGATGGCGTCAAGATCGTCTGTCTCAACTAAAATTTGAGCGTAGCTGCTGTTCGGAGATTGATAATTGTAGCTAAGTATATAGCGCAGTGACCCTTCTCCTATAAATGAAGTAACCGATTTTACTTTGGATTGTTTTTTTATAAATTTTTCAATTTTCTCCACATCTTTTGACATCTCCATTATATGTGTCGATTCAGGCTGCCAATAATCAATATAAAATTGATTTCGTCCTGAAATGCTAAAAAAGCCAGGGGGAATCATGTTGAAGCCATACGCTGCAATCGCAATTAAAAAGACCAGCAGAATAATTGTCTTTATTCTGTTGCATATGCAGAAATGCAAAAATCTGCGGTACAGTTTATACCACGGTGTTTGAAAAGGAACTAAATCCGTCCGTTTAGGATCAGGCAGAAACCAAATGCAAAGAAGGGGAGTTATTGTGACGGCCAATATCCAACTCAAGGAGAGCGACATTGCCATAACCCAAAAAAGAGATCTGCAAAATTCGCCAGTGTTTCCAGGACTGAAACCTATTGCGGTAAAGGCAAGAATGGCAATCAAAGTAGCCCCCAATAAAGGCCATTGAGTTTCATTTACTGTCTCTGTTGCCGCTTCTTCCCGTGACACGCCGCATTGCCGCTTGACAAGAAAACCATCCGCGACGACAATCGCATTGTCAACCAGCATTCCCAGCGCAATAACCAATGCGCCCAATGACATTTTTTGCAGTTCAATTTCCTTTATCCACATACCCAGAAAAGTTCCCAGAATTGTTAGCATAAGCACACTGCCCATTATTAGCCCTGCTCTAAATCCCATAAAAATAAGGAGCAGGAAAATAACAATCCCCACAGCTTCAAATAGATTTTCAATAAACAGATCCAAAGCTTTTGTGACTCGATCAGCCTGAAAATTAATAGCGTCAATCTGCATTCCCTGAGGAAGAGAATCCTTTAGGTTCGCAAGGCTAGCTTTTACAGCGTTGCCCATTGTGACAACATTCCCGCCATTCTCGACAGAAATCCCCAGACCCACCGCTTTTTTTCCGTTAAATCTCAAAATTGTTCTTGGCGGATCAATATACCCTCTTTTAATGCTCGCCACTTCCTTGAGCCGAATCAGTTTTCCTTCAGAGTTTGCAAGAAGGAGATTTCCTATCACTTCCTCGCTTAGGAGATTTCCAGTCGGCTGGAAGCGGATATATTCCTTTCCCACTTTAACTTTTCCGGTAGGCTCCACAAGATTTTGAGTTTGAATCACCGCTCCAATCTGAGTAGGACTAATGCCCATGTTTACCATTTTTGATCGGATTATCTCGATATTAATTACTTCCCTCTGTACTCCCCAATAGTCAATTTTAGCTACATCATTTATAAGCAGGAGTTTTTTCTTCAAAAACTCAGCATAATCTTTTAGTTCAGCATAAGAATGTGTATTGCTGGAGATTGCAAAAAAAATGCCGTAAACATCGCCAAAATCATCATTGACAATGGAGGGGCCGCTTCCCGGAGGGAGTTCTCCTTGAACATCAACAATCTTCCTTCGCAATTCATCCCATACCTGTTGAATCTGATTGGGATCAACGGTATCCTTTAAATGGGCATAGACAACAGATAATCCCTCCTGTGACACTGACTCCACATAGTCAAGAATACTTAATTCCTGAACAGCTTCCTCAATTACATCGGACACTTCACTTTCTACTTCTTTAGGACTTGCGCCAGGGTAAGGTGTAGTTATCAATGCTGTTTTTATTGTAAATGTTGGGTCTGCCAATCTGCCCAAGTTGAAATAGGATATAATTCCCGCAATGGCCAGAAGGACAGTCGCAAGAACTATCACCACACGGTTTTTTAAGGCATAATCAGCAATTTTCATTTCTTGTCGCCATTGTTTTTATATTCTATTTTGACTTTTGTTCCTTCTCTGAGAAAATGGGCTCCTTCTATAACAACCAGGCTGCCAGGCTTCAAGCCGGAGGTTACTTGCAAGCAATCCCCATCACTGTATCCGCCTATGGCAACAGTTTGCGAGAACGTCGTTTGTTCTTTTGGGTCAATAAGCCATATTTTTCCTGTTTTATGGGTTGTCGAAACAAAAGCAGATATAGGAAGGTTGAATATCAATGATTTATTTGATTTATGCTTTGTCCAAATAAGTTCAGCAGTCATCCCCGGCAAAACAGAATTATTAGACGGTTGTTTGATTCTAAAAATGGCAGCATAAGTTCTCGTTACCGGATTTGCTTTTGTGCTCCATTCATAAAGCTTCGCTTTGAAGCTTTTGTCTTTTATTGAAGTGAAGCAAACTTGAAATGCATTGTTTTTAGTAGAAACGAGACTTGCTATCTCATCTTCCGGAACAAATGCCACAACTTCAACCATAGAAATATCATGCATCGCCAGAACAGGCTCGCCTGCTCTAGCCATTTCATGTTTTTCAAGATGCTGTTCTGTCATAATGCCATCGAAAGGCGCTTTTAGTTCCGTATCCTTTAAGTGATCCAGAGCTATTCTTATATGATTTTCCAGCTCCGAAACATTTGCCTGCTCAACCAGATATTCACTTCGTTTTTGATCGAATTCCTGCTTTGAAACAGCTTTTTTCTCGTGAAGTTTTTTATACCGGTGAAAATTAAGTGTTGCTTTTTCAAGACGCGCCTTTTCGGCCCTAAGTTGATGTTTAAGTAAATTGGCTTGCCTTTCATAGTCTCGGGAATCTATTTTGAACAGCACAGCTCCCTTTTTTACTTTATCTCCAAGCTTCACATTAACTTCAAAGACTGGTCCGCTAACTCGAAAAAATAAAACAGCCTTGCGACTTGCTTGCACATAAGCAGGAAAAGATATGCCTTTAATATCATCTCCCGCCTTTGCGTCCATGACAACAACGGTTCTGGGACTTTGGATAAATTCTTTCTTTATTTTTTGCGAAGCCAAGCAACATTGAATAGAAAAACATATAGCTATGCAAAGTATTCCAAGCGTTAGCGCCGCAATGATTTTTTTCTTTTTCATATTCTCAACCTTTCAACCTTATAATATTTATGTGAAAACGCTTTCACATAAAAGACAAAAAATTATTTGCTCTCTATCATCTCTTTAAAAGCTTTCCATGTTTTATTTTGATAATCCTGAACATCAAACTCATTCTCTTCTATCATGTGCATTGCCGTATTAGTGAGAAAAAGATTTACAAACATCTTTTCAAGCATTTTGGGAGCTATATCGTTTCTCATTATTCCAGCGTCTTGCCCTTCTTCAAAAATGCTTATCGTTGCCGCTCTGAATTCACGCACAATAGAAGAAATCTCTGTTAATTTATTGTGCTTTTGCTGAAGTATACTGTCTGAAAAAAGTATCATCTGAAAAGCGCGTCGCTCATGCAACCTATCTGATTCAATGCTTAGAAGCAACTCTAGTTTTTCAAATGCATCATGTCCCTGCGATTCAGCTTTGGCAAAATCGGCTTTAACTCTTTCCCTTATAATCTGCAAGATTGCAGAAATCATTTGTTCCTTATCTTTATAGTGTCGATACAGCGCAGAGGTCGCAAGCCCCAGTGTGGACGCAACTTCAGTTACATTTAAGGCTCCCAAGCCTCTTTCACTGATGATTCCAAGACAAACATCAGCAATTTGTTTTTGCCGAATTTTCGTATTGAGTTTTTCCTGTTTCATTTTAACGCCCTTATAAAAATAACATGTGAAACACCTTTCACATACTATTATAAGGTTCTATTGCGCAATTATCAACTGCATTATGAGAATCTCTGTGGAAAAATTAAAAAAACATAAAGTTTTAAAAATTTACTTCCGAAAAACAACTCTAAAAAAGACTAAAAAGGAATGTTTTGATTCTGGAAGAAAGTTGACAGTTCGAACCCCTGTAGAGGTCCAGCGATTTGCCGATAGGGGTAAAATAGCAAGATAGGAGTCAAAATTCGCCAACTTTGGCGTGCTCTTTGACAACTAAAATTATAAAATAGCAGAGAAAGCCGTCTTTGAAAAGGACAAATTTCCATTTTTTGAGAGCCAAAGCTCTGATTGGGGTTACCTGATTGGGGTCTGACCCCATGTTATGGGCTTTTTTCTTGTGTTTTAATTACCTGATTGGGGTCTGACCCCATGTTATGGGCTTTTTTCTTGTGTTTTAAATTCAAAATCATAAAATAATCCTCTACAAACCGCTCTTAAATCAATTTGTCCCGGTCAAAAAATGGATATAAGTGTTTTTTCCCTCTATTTTTCTGTTTTTGAGCGAATATTGTTTAAGGCCTGCGTCCTGTGCTGAGATTTGCAGCCAATCAGGATTGCCTACCGCAATTGCCTCGCTCCAATATGATTCTCGCTCATGTGATATGCAAGAAAGCTTTTCATTCAAGGTCGCTTGATGCCACTCTATAAACGCAGCCTCAGACTTAATCCCCAGGCATTGCAAGAGACGCTTCATGTTAATAATGCAGTATCGTCTCTTTTCGCCAAGCAACTCGTGAATTCCACAATGCCGCCATTCCTCAGGAGAATCTACAGCTCCGGCTCTAATCATGTTTAAATCGATGTAAAATAAACAACGGCTCAAATGCTTTCCGTTTTGAATTCGGGTGGAGTGAAATCTGTCGCTCCAGAATGCGCCTTGACGTTTTTTTAGAATATTATATCTTTGACCGACTGAGCCATGCAAAAACTGCAAAGCCTTGGATATATCTGAGCTATGACGAGCAGTCAATAGCAAATGGACATGATTACACGTCACCATGTAGTCGAGAATGTCAACTCTGAAACGCTGTTTCATCGCCCATAATTGACGCACGTAAATGTCTCGATGTTTGGCAAATTTAAACAAAAATTCTCGCTCGTGACAACGGTGAGTTACATGATAGCACGCATCGTCAATCCAACCTCTTCGCCTTCTAGGCATATATTGACCTCAGGTTTCTTAAAACTAATAAAAGACCTAAAAAACTAGCTTTAAGAGTGAATTATGT
>CAZYVR010000285.1:0-8039 GCA_964651145.1 uncultured Victivallales bacterium
CCAACTCCATGGCCAAAATCAAAAACACTTTTCTGGTGTCCATCAACAGACTTGAGCTTGCCTGGAATGAACAATCCTTATAGCGGAACCATCGCAGGCTATGGAATGAATCGCTTTATGCCGCCAGTTGAAAACTCTACCGACTACAAGGAACAGCTCAGAAATTATCCTATGACGCAAAGAATAAATAAGCCGTCAGAAAAGCTCCTAGTGGCAGACAGCAGGCTTACGGTTTCAATGGGCGCTTACGGAGACATAACATCAGGCGACCCAGAGCGCGAGTATAAATTTGACAGGATGCGCCACAGGAGAGGAGCCAACACACTGTACGTTGACGGGCATGTGTACTGGATGCCTAACATGGAAGTCCTATCAAGAGCCGCAAATAAAACATTATATTAAAATTAATAAAAAAAGGAAAGAAAAACAATGAAAAAGATTATTCTTGCAACACTCTATCTTAGCCTGACATACTGTGTTATTGCTGAAAAAATGCCGTCCATTCAGCTTGACTCAGGCAACTGGCAACTCGACAAAAACATGACTCTGGAAAATGGCGTTCTAACAATAACGGGCGAGCCAAACAAATATAAAAAAGCCACAATAAAAGTTCCGCTGAAAAATTTGCCGCTGAAAAAAATCTTTATACACTCAAAAGTAAAAAGCCAGAAAATAAAACAGGGAGATTTTCATTATAAGCTGCCCAAGCTTAAAGTCTATTTAGATGGGAAGCCTGACACAAGAGCCGCGGCTCTGATTCCGGAAGGGACTCTCAACGACTGGACTGAACATTCGCTTGCCTATACGCTTCCTCTGGCAAAAAATAACGAAAAGCTTGTAGTCGAGCTTAGCATGGAACACTGCAAAGGCATCGTGTCTTTCAAAGATTTGAACTTTTCAACAAAGCCCCCGGCAAATGTCCAGCAATTTCCATTTGCAATCCCAGACAAGCCTGTTTGCAAACTGAACATAGACACATCCAAAACAAAAAAATTCAACAACAATCTATTGGGGCTGAACTCTCATTTTATGGGCTATAATAAAACTTTAACTTACAAAGACAGAAGAATACAAAACACAATCAAAAAAATAAAAGTTCCGTTGATGCGCTTCCCCGGCGGAACAGTAGCCAACTGGTACAACTATGAAACTGATATGTGGGAAGTTCTCCCTGAGACGAAGACCTCTGAAAAATTAATGAAACGCATGAACGAAGCCCTGACTGAAAAGAGGAAATTCGGCTTCGATGAATACTTGAAACTGTCAAAAGAAAACGGCTTTGACTCAACAGTCGTTTTGAATGTGCTCCATGATTCTCCTGAGCGTTGCGCCGCCCGGGTGCTTGACAGAAAGAAAAAAGGCCTGAAATTTTCATGGATTGAGCTAGGAAACGAAAACTACGCTAAAGCTCAACAAAGTTCAAAAATTAAAAATGTTAAACAATATATAGAAAAATGCAAAGCTGTTGCCAAAGAACTAAAAAAAGCCTCACCTGAAACTATTGTAGCGCTCAATATTCATGCCCCCAAGGATCATTGGAGCAAGCCTATATCGAAAGAAAACTTTTATGACGCAATTGTCATGCACCCATATTCGCACGCAGGGATGAGATCTGCGGTCCTTACTCCTGTTGTAATGCTGGAAGGCCTTTGCGCATATGCGCAGCTCAACAAAAAACTTAAAGCTTACAGAGAGCAGTTCGGCGACAAGCCCTTGTTGCTTACAGAATGGGGCGTTATGGGGTCACATAAAACAATACGCAACCATCTTGCCACTCTCGGAACTGCTGACATGTTTTTCAGAATCATCGAAGAATCCGAAAATGGCCCGGTAAAAAACGCCTGCCTTCATGTGTTCTCCGACGGTTACATGGGACTGTACGATGCCGACCCAAAAACAAACCAGTATTATAAGCGCGGCTATGGAGTTATGTACGATCTTTTGACTGACGCCTTTCTTGACAATGAAGTTTTTGAGGGAAAATCATCCTCTCCGATGCTGACCTCCAATCAGCACGCAACAATGGCAAGAGCCACAAAAACAAAAGACGGGAAAATAAAAATTTACGCGGTAAATCTGCTCCCTGTAAAATCAAAACTAGAGCTGTCGCTGGATGGCGAAAAATATACAGGCAGCTACTCGCTTGAGTCATTTTATGAAAAAAATCTTTATCAACAAAAAAAATATAAAGAAGATGAAAATCCCTGCAAAAAGACCAAAGGAGCAGGAACGATAGCCCTTCCTCCCTACTCAATCTCAATCGCCACATTATCGCAATAAAAACAGAAGAAAAGCAATGAAAAAACCGAATATCGTATTGTTAATAGCCGAAGAACTGGGACATGATTTTCTGGGATACGCCGGCAACAAAGACAGCGAAACTCCATTTCTGGACAAACTCAGCAAAAAGGGCGTGACTTTCTGCAACCATTTCACGGTGCACGGCAAATGCGTCCCATCCCGCGCCGCTCTCTACAGCGGCAGATATTGCCACAACGGCGGACACCGCACATTGGGAATAGAACTGCAAAAAGGCGAAATAAGCCTAGCTAAGTTATTAAGAGAAAACGGCTACCATAATATTCTGGCAATGAAAAATCACACCATTGACAAAAGCATCCTGATGGATCAATTCCATGAGCATTGGCGCGAGGGCGCGAATGGAGAAAAACCGCTTGGCGTGGGAAGCTACACAAAAGAAACAACTTCGAACGACAGATCGCCCGGCAATAAATACGCGGACAATTACTTGTTCGGAAAAATCAATGTGCCTGAAACAGATGCGCAGGATTATATTTCAACGAAACGCGCTTGCGACTTCATTAAAGAAAGAGACAAGAGCGAAAAGCCTTTCTTTATGAACATAAACTACAGCTACACGCATCCTCCGTATGAAATAATGGAGCCTTACTATTCGCAGTTCATGAAGAAAGACTTGAAGCTGTTTCCTAATCATCCCGGCGAAAACAAGCCTGATTTTATGTATAAAATGCACGAGCTTTACGGTTTTGACCGTTTGTCCGAAGAAGACCGCAAAGAAATGCTGGCATGCTACTACGGGCAGCTCGCCTTTCTGGACAAGCGCGTAAAAGAAATATACAAAGCGCTCGAAGAATCCGGACAATTGGAAAATACCATTTTGATATTCACAAGCGACCACGGCGACTTTGTGGGACAACACGGCCTTCCCGAAAAATGGGACACCATTTTCAGCGACTGCATAATGAAAATTCCGCTGATAATTCACTATCCGCGCGAATTCTCTCATCGCAATATGAACGCCATGACTGAAAACATTGACTTGCTGCCGCTCTTGCTGGAACTGACAGGAATCGAGCAGCCTTACGGAATTCAAGGCAAGTCCCCTGCCCCGGCAATGCGCGGAGAAAGCGACAAGCATAAAGATTATGTTTTCGCGGAAGGCGGACACGAAAAAGAGCTTCTTGACATCGAAATAAAAGCCGACAAACACCGGCTTCTGGTCGTGGGCTACCTCAAGAAGGCTGAAATGCGCGAAATCATGCCGGACTCCCTGCGCAAGGCAAAAATGATAAGGACTCCAGAATATAAATTTGTTTACCGCATAAAGGACAAAAACGAGTTTTATGATTTAAAAAACGACCCGCTTGAACAAGTAAACTGCCACGACAAGCCGGAGTTCAGCGAAAAGATCAGAGAAATGGAAAAAATGCTTTTGGATCACCTCATAGAAAGCGAAGAAAACCTTCCTTTCGATCCAGTTCCGATCTCATAAACCGCAGGCGCGCAATGCGCGCCTTTCCACTTTCCTTTAGAAACCGGCCTCAGCCGCCCAACGCGCAAAAAGCTCCATGTCTTTTGCCGTTTGCTCCAAAAGTTCAGGAACGGTCAAATCTTTAAAACTATGGTTTCCTTGATATTCACTGTGCATCGAGACCGGGCCACTGAAATTGATATCTTTTAGAATTTTCAAGACATCCAGCCACGGAGTGTTGCCATCTGCCAGAGTACAAAATTCAACACTGTGTTTGCGCGCGCCAGCATAACCACTTGTGCCCTGAAGCCAGTGAGTGTCTTTTACTGCCAGCATGGTTATTCTTTCTGACAGAATATCCATGCCCAAAGTCCAGCCGGAACTGCCGCCTTCAACGGTCAAATGCGCAGGATCAAGATAAACACCTATCGCTTCTGGGGAAGTGTCCGAAATAATCTCGGCAATATCCCATGCGGAGGCTCCTATGAAATTCTCGGAATGGTTATGATATCCGCCATGGATTCCATATTCGCCGTTAAGCTCAGCCAATTCTTCGACGCGTTTCTTGGCTTCTGCGCGAAGCTTGCGGAGAGTTCCAAATCCTTCGTACATATAATAACCCAGTTTATAATATTTAACCCCCAGAGAACTCGCGGTTTTCAGTATGCTTTCCGTCACTGGATCAGCGGCATCCACAATATTTGTGGTTAGCATTCCAATAGAAATGCCCATGGACGCCAATTTGTCGCGCATTCGCGGCAATTCTGTCTCCACATTTTCCGGCTCAACATGCCCGCCAGGCCTGACAGTCAAGTCCAATGAATGAATACCCATGCCATTCAGGCTTTCCGCCGCCTTCTCCAAGGAATATCCCTGCAAATGCTTTGAAAACATCATCATTTTAAGCTTACCCATAATATTCGTCTCCATTCTTTGATCCTTCATTGTCATTTAAGCCGCTCATGTTATATATTAATATTTTTAAAAGCTATTTGAATAGCAAAACTTATCATAAACATGGCAAAATGGAACAACGACTGACAATACTTGAAAAAAAAGAACATTCACGTCCGACGGAGACATCTCTGCTCTTTGTTGATCACTGCAACAAAATTGACTGCGCCACAATTTCGCACAGCCATCCATACTGGCAGATGGAATTTATAATTTCCGGGACAATTCTGGCCTTCATGCATAATAGCTCAATAAAACTGAAAGCAGGCCAAGCCCTAATATTGCCTCCCGGCAAAATGCACTCGTTCAAATATCCAAAAGAAGCGACAACAGAAATCCGCTCGATTAAATTCATTGCAGAAAACCTGTCCGGCGAATTCCAGCCATACTTATTGGAAGACACAGCCGAGTGTCGTTTTCTTATAAAAAATCTTGTTGAATTGCAGTCAATGAAAAGCTCAACAAGCATTTACCGCATAATCGAAAGCCTTGCCGCCACAGTTCTGGATCTTCACTTCGGGCACACATCCGGCGATGCTATGGAGCCAAGTTTTATTGCAAAAACCCGCGAATTGACCTCGGACGCCAAATGGCAGAAAATTACTCCGGCGTATGTGGCAAAAAAAATAGGATACTCACAAGTCCACCTGTCGCGTCTATTTAAAAATAAATTGGGAATGACTCTTAAAGTTTTTCTGGACAATGAAAGACACAAAGCGGCAAAAAGGCTTTTACTCTATTCAGATTACAGCATAAGCGAAATATCTGAAAAACTGGCGCATCCAGACCCGTTTTGTTTTTCGCGATTTTTCAAAAGAATACAAGGCATGAGCCCGAGAGATTTCAGGAACAGCGCTTAAGGAGTCTGCCTCAAAAAAGCCCCGCACGCGACTTCATATGCTTTAGGCATTGCCAACGAGCGCATTCACGGCTGGACTGCGCCCAAGCATAGTTTAAGATTTTTTATTGTTGCCGGAATCCCAAAAGTCAAAGAAATTAAACCACATATACGGATTGTCTCTAAGGCATTTTTCCAGATTTTCAGCATAGCGACGCAAAAGTTCCACAATGGCTTCTTTTTTTGACAAGCCCTCAATGTCACATCCATCGTTCAGCTTTACAGCGTCCAGCCTGAATTTCATTTTTCCTGTTCTGACCGGAAGCAACATAAAAATATCGGAGTTGGTGGAATGCGCAAGATAATACGGGGCAACAGGAAATTCGGCTTCGGCTCCCATAAACTCAGTTTTTGCCGTCTGAGCGCCAAAGGCCCGGTCGCCCATTATGGCCGCGCTGTTGCCATCAATAAGCCACTGCGTCATCTCAACCATTCCGCCTAAAAAACCAGCGGGGTTAATAATCTTGAACTTGTCATGCCTTTTGGAGATATCAAAAAAATACTTCCCTGAATTAAATTCCTCCAGTTGAAAATAAAATGCTATCTTTGAGGAGTAATGCCCCACAGAGCCCATAGCCATATGCCAGCAACCCACATGAGAAGACAAAAGAATTATCCCCTTGCCGGCGCGAACGTGCTTGAACAGATTTTCCCATTCAGGGAATTCATAGTTCAAATGCCTCTCGCCAAGAACGGCTACCGCGGCCTGATCAATAAGCGTCTGACCGAAAACATACATATATTTGACTGTCCTAAAAAAACGCGCAATAGCTCCATCATCAGGAAAGCGCCGCTTAAGGTAATGCGAAGCCGAACGTCTGGCGGAGGCTCGAAACACAACGTAGTAAGGAATGATAAACGCCAAAAGAAAGTACGCGGGCCGCACTCCAAACAGCTTCAGGACTTGCCGGAAAATCCCATAGCCAATATGCCCGCCATATTGACTTTTTTTTATTGCCTTATTATTTTCCATATAACTTCCGCTCAAGGTTTAAACGGAAAAAACAGCTCATATTCCTCCCGCTCCAATTGACGTCCCACCGGAGATTGGATCACTACTTCCGCATATTCGACCTCTAAGCCTTTTTCGCCAAAATGCTCAATAAGTTCAGTCCTGAAAGTCTCAGCTATTTTCCTGTAAGAGCTGCCACGTTTGGCGCTCAAATATTCAAGCCTGGCCTTTTCATCGGAAGCCGGAGGAATAGGAGCATTTTCATTATTGACCCAAGGCAGCCATTCATACATCTGCGACTGGTGTTGATGAAGAGACAGAATTTTTTTATCCCAAACAGAGTCAATTGGAACACAAAACGCAGGATTGCTCCCATGCAACATATCCAGACGCGTTGCCGAGAAAAAATAAGAAGGATTCTTTTTAATTGGCGGAACCTCCGGGACAGCCAGCGGCACCATAAGCATAAAACTGGTGTCCATAACCAATTGGGCAGTATATCTATGATCTGGATGATAATCAATAAGGGGATGCGTAAACACTATGTCCGGCTGTTTCATTCTCATCAAAGCAATAAGCTTGTTGCGATTCTCCAGAGTAGGCATAAGCTCGCCGTCGTCAATGGGAAGTATCTCGTATTCAACGCCCATCACTTCAGCCGATGCCTGCGCCTCCTTAAGCCTCCGCTCCTCCAAAGCCTTGCGATCCATCTGATGATGCCCGCTGTTCCCGTTGGTCATGGAAACCAAGGTGACTGAATGCCCCTGCTCCGCATACCTTATGGCAGTCCCGCCAAGCATGACTTCCGGGTCGTCGGGATGCGCTCCGATTATCATAATATTCATAATATATTCCCCTTTGCTATTATCCAGTAACATAGAGCAATA
The DNA here is from genome assembly GCA_964651145.1 of uncultured Victivallales bacterium. Lineage (GTDB taxonomy): Bacteria > Verrucomicrobiota > Lentisphaeria > Victivallales > GWF2-45-14 > CAZYVR01. Next base: position 7,425 of record CAZYVR010000285.1, read on the forward strand.
TAAAATGCCGGAGCGCATTTCTCAACACAAAACAAATTATTTATTTATCAGCTTCGCATATCATGTCAATATAAAGCGTTGCGGTCCATCCAAAATCGTGCACAACCTGATGCACCGTATTTACTTCCGGAGCATTTTTTCCCTTTCTGAGCAAAAGCGGAGGATCCACTTCCTTGCGGTCGTCAAAAAATTCAAAAAAGGTTCCATAAAGCTTATATGTCCTTTCAATTTCCTCTATTGACTTGTCAAGAATATGATTGGCCTCTCTGTTCATGGAATAACGCTTGAATCCGTAAGCAATAAGCCAGTTCACATTTATCCAGACGGGGCCACGCCACATGTCTTTGGAATAATATTTCCCGCTCCGCGCCGCGATCGAAGGCACAGGAAGCTCGGTTCCGAAAGTTTCCGGGTTATAAAGATGCGCGCCGAGTTTCTCGGCCTGCTCCGCCGAAGCGGCGCCGCAGATCAAAGGAAGAAAGCCGGAATTTGCCATAACCTCAGAGCCGGCGTTTTTGTCGACGTCATAGTCATAGTAAAAACCTTCTTTTTCATTCCAGAGCCTTTCGTTTATAAGCTCGCATAATTTTTTGTGCTTATTTTTCCAGCGCTCCG
>CAZYVR010000286.1:0-8009 GCA_964651145.1 uncultured Victivallales bacterium
CCGGTTATTTCTTGTGTCAGCCTCACTGCGGAACAAAGCGCAGAAGAACCATTTTAAGGCCTTCAACTTCAAGCGGCCATGGATCTGTCTTCTCTTTTATGAATCTGTCCATAAAAACATGACCCTTTGTATTTGGCGGCGAGGCCATGAAGTCGGTTTCATATACTTTTTTCCAGCCTGCGGTCTGACTGGAATAGTCTTGCAGCGCATAGACTCCCAAAAAGATAAGAAGAAACAGGATTATTGACAAAAAAGCGGAAGCCAGTCTGTGTCTTTTCACCAGAAGAAGAGATTTCTTGAAGACGCTTGCTTTTTCAGCGGATGTGGCAAAGCCGCCCATGAACGCCAGAACATCTGCGCGTATTTCATTTACGCTTTGATAACGGTTATCAGGGGCAACCTCCATGGCTTTCATTACAACCGCTTCCAGCGCGCTTGGAATCAGCATTTTGGATCTACGTTCGCGGGGCGGAGTGAGATTTCCATTGACTGTGTCAAGGAGAATTTTGTCTATGTCTTTTCCTGAAAAAGGACTTGTCCAGGTCAGTAGAGTGTATAGAATGGCCCCGAGCGCGTAAATGTCGGTTCTTTCATCTTTCTCGCGGTTTCTTCCCGCCGCCTGCTCCGGGCCCATAAAGCCGGGCGTGCCTTTAGTTACGCCGTCCAAAGTCAATTGGGGCGAATGTCTCGATCTTTCCTTTTCTTTCGCTTCTGCAGCCTCGTCTTCCGGTTCATCTTGATCATGGCCTTTTTTGATTATTTTGGCCAGGCCCCAGTCGAGAACCAACACTTCGCCAAAATCTCCGACTTGAATATTTTCCGGCTTCAAGTCAAGGTGAATAACTTTTTTGGAGTGCGCAAACGCTATGGCATTGCAAACCCTCATGAACACACGCAGCAGCGAGTAAATATCATAAGTCTCGATATATTCCTTATCGTCGGCCGCAAGCTTTTTTATTATGCTTGCGAGAGTTTCGCCTTTCAGAAGCTTCATTGTAAAATATGGCGAATCTAAAGCGTCAATGCCTATGTCATGAACAGGAACTATATTTGGATGCTCCAGGCCAGCCGTGATCCTGGCTTCATGGATAAAACGACGACGGTCGGAAAGCGGGCGGCAGTCTGCGTCAGGCATTATTGCCATTGCAACATCACGGAATGTGTCTTTGTCTCTTACTTCAAGAACGGTTTTCATTCCGCCGTAGCCAATGCTCTTAATAAATTTGTACTTTTTTAAAGGCTTGGTCGTCAATTCCTGGCTTATGTCAGGAATCCCTTCCTGTTCGCGGTCGCTCACATAAAGAGTTTCTGTTTGAGAAGTGCTTTCTTTATTATTGCTGTTCGCGGCAAACGTCATGCTTTCCGGAAACAATTCGCCTTTGTTCGCAAAGCTTTTCTTTAATTTTTGCTTGCTGCTTTTTTCTGAGGCATTGGGCATAGTGTAACTTTTCAAAGAGTTGACGGCATATTGGGCGCGTTGTATCTGGCAACGTCAAGCTCATTTTCGCTTTTGGCCACAATTACGGCCGCGATCAGGTCACCACAAACATTGACGGCAGTTCTTGCCATGTCCAGCAGACGGTCAACTCCGGCTATAACCCCTATTGCCTCCAATGGCAATCCAACAGAAGAAAGCACCAGTGAGAGCATGATTAAACCGGCTCCGGGTATTCCCGCCGTTCCTATTGCGCCAAGACAAGCGGTCAGAACAATTGTGGCGCATTGCGGCAAGCTCAAAGGAATACCCCAGGCATGAGCCACAAACATTGCGCAAACTCCCTGATAAATGGCAGTGCCGTCCATATTTATGGTGGCGCCCAGCGGCAACGAAAATGTCACAACTGACCGCGACACTCCAAGATTTTCCTGCGCGCAACGCATGGACACAGGCAACGCGGCGGCGCTGCTTGATGAAGAAAAGGCAAGAGCAATTGCGTCAAATGAACCTGCTAAAAATTTAAGAGGATTGAGACGCGAAATAAACAGAAGAGCTCCGCCGAACACCAACACTATTTGGAGAATACATCCCAAATAAACAATTCCCACAAGCAGCAACAGGTTTTTCAGACTTTCGCTTCCGTATCTGCTGACGGTCCATGCAATCAAAGCAAAAACACCCACAGGCGCCAACTCCATAACAATCATGGTAAGCTTTATCATCGTATTGCAGAGATGATCGCAGAAATCCGCAACCAATTGCGCCTTTTGCCCGACAAGGTTGCAAGCAATTCCCAAAAACATTGCAAATACGATTATCTGAAGAACATTGCCCTCCGCCATTGCCTTCGCGGGGTTTGACGGAACAAGATTTACAAGAATATCAACCACTGATTGCTTCTCGGGAGCTGGTTTAACCGTGACAACTGCGGACGCAAGATTCTCCACTTCGGTTGCGTGCATGCTTATTCCGTGCCCCATAACCTTGCATAGAGCCAGTCCCAAAACGACAGCAAGGGCGGTTGTCACAAGATAGAAGATGAATACTTTCGTGCCAATTCTGCCCATTTTCTTCAGGTCTTTAATGCTGGTCATTCCAACCATCAGCGATGAGAACACCAGAGGCACTATCAGCATTTTCACAAGACTTATAAAAACATTCCCTATAGGCTTAAGTTCTACTGCAAACTTTGGCCAGATCAAGCCAGTCAAAGCGCCGAGAGCCAACCCTGTAAGCACTTTTGCCCATAGAGGCGGAGCAAATCTTTTTTTCTTTTTTTCTTTTTCCATATTCCTCATACTCCTATGTAGTGACAATAATAAAGATTTAATTTATAGCGCATGCTTTATTAAATCAAGAAAGCTTTAAAGATAAAACGGAGTCAATCCCGGCCCTTTGCGGTCCAAAGAGCCGCTTTTAAGCATGATGTCTATTTGCTCAAGGAGATTATCTTTGTCCTGCGGAAAGCGTCCGCCCAAAGGGATGGGGTTTGACGAATGATTTGCGCGGAAAATTGTTTTCTCAAGCTCAAGCTGTTCTATTAATCCACGCAGCTCGAGCGCAGCCTCGTATTCAGTTGAAGGAGTATAGCCGTTAAACCTTGAGGAGCCTGGAACTTCGATGTATCGAAGCGCTGACAAAAGGAGAGGCTGCATTTTATTTAACGCCTCCGCTGTTTGCTCCGCATGCGCTTCAGAGCCGAGCTTACCGCCCAATCCGAGCAGAACCATTACTGAACAGCGAAACCCAGAGGCTTGCGCAAGTTGAACAGCCTTGACCATATCGTCCACATTTTCTTGCTTGCCAACCAAACCCAAGAGCTCCTGGCTTCCGGTTTCCAGCCCCATATAGAGCGTGTTCAACTTTAATGAGCGCAACTCTTTCAACTCCGCTTCTGTCTTTGCCAGAATTGAGCTGCCGTTGGCGTAAATATTCACGCGTGAAAGCCTGGAAAATGATCTATTCAGCTCCTGAAGCATTTCGCGAAGTCTCTCAAACGAAAAGCTCATGACATCGCCATCGGCCAGAAATATTCTTCGTGTCTCAGGATAAAGCCGGCCTCCTTCTCTGAATTCAGCGAGGACTTCTTCTCTGTCGCGTTCGCTATACCGAACAGTCTTGTACATCCCGCAGAAGCGGCACGAGTTATGAGGGCAGCCGCGCGCCACCTGAAAAATAAGGCTGTCCGCCTCCGCTGGCGGCCGAAATAATGGTTCGGTGTATTTAATCATTTTTTGCCTTGCCGTTTTATAAATTTTATTTCACTTTGCTTAATTCCTTTTTGCATAATCCCCGATTTGCCTGCTTGAGCAATATTATAGGAAATAGAGCCATTATTAGATACTATAATGGCTTTGATAATCCCTTCGTCTTTACCATTTCCTTTTGATGTGAAGCTAACATAGTCATTATAAATAAAATTCGATTTCAGTTTTATGTGATAATGTTCATTGCAACAAAGTTTATAAGTGACATCATTTTTTTCAGACAGCCTAACTACACGATTTTTATCATTGATAAGTAGATTCATTCTCTCGTTATATTCTTTAACAAAAATTAAAGCGTCTTCTTTTTGAGTTAAAATATATGGAAAAAAAAAGGATGAAGAATTATTGGCCGCATCATAATATTTATACCAAATAGGAATGCCGTTCTTAGTTTTATCAGTTTTTCCCGCATCGCGATAACCTTTACTCGGTTTTGCTTCATAATAACGAATATTTCTTGATTTAAAGTTGGACAAGGCATTTGTGCGTGCAAAAAAAACTTTGCTATTTTTTAAAGAATCTCTCAAAAAACGACACTGAAACATTAACAGACAAATTACAAGAGATAGCAAATAGATAACATTGATAAGAATCATAACAATCAATGAGAGAGGAATAGCCTTGAATGCTCTTTTCTTTATTCCAAGCAGACTTGTGGGATAGTCGGGGGTTTTTCTATCAGGAATAGAATAGGCTCTTATATCAGCTCCGCAATTGGGACAACTGTCTTTTTCGCATCCTTTCAATTTCTGTTTGCATTCAAAGCATATAGGGAATTTTCCATCTTTGTATACCTTTTGAATAAAGTTATCTATAGAATTATTGACTGTTTTTATCATTATGATTATGAGAAGAATTCCCAAAGTGAGAGTTCCTGCTAGGCTAACTAAAGATTCTAAACGACTGTTCTCTATGCCAATTAGGCTCCCTATTTTCGCAGAAAAAGCCAAAAGGGAAAGAGAAAGTAAAATAGTGAACATTCTTTTCCATGTTGTGTATTTTAGACTAGCAGCATAACGATATAATCGTTTTCTTGCCTTTGCGCTTAGATTTGATATATCAATGTCCATTAAATAATCGCCTATATCTTGTATTGAATTAAACATAGTCTAAAAATGGGAGTAAATCAATGAATTCTGAAAAATGGATGTCATTGGGCTTCCCCCCTGTTAAAACCCACCTCGTGAGTATTAAAAAATAGAAACTGTGGCTTTGTTTCTTTGCACTATTAACAAGATTGCAGCAAGAATAGCTTCAAATGCCACGAAAAAATATCCACCTAAGCCAATAAGTGGAAAACCAAATAAAGCGGCAATCCATAGCGCAATAAAAATCAGAGGGATTTTGGATCCATCGGTAACCCAAAGCCAAATAGCCATTCCCCAAAAAGTAACTAAAGCAATTATACCCATTATAGTCCCTTTCTTTTTGTCTTTAAGGAAGATTATATGAGATAACAGCAAAAAACGCAAAGTGTAAAAAAGGGATAAAACTACACAAGCTCTTCCATTTTTCTTATACTGCAATAAGGGCAAGATGCCCAGGAGTTATGAGGGCAGCCGCGCGCCACCTGAAAAATAAGGCTGTCCGCCTCGGCTGGCGGCCTAAACAATGGCTCGGTGTATTTAATCATTCTTTGTTTTGCCTCTTAATTAGTTTTATTTCACTTTGCATCCCAGCTTCACTTGCTTGAGCAATATTATTAGAAAATAGAACTGTCATTAGGTTTGATATGTCAATGTCCATTAAAAAATTTGCGGATATTTTACAAAATTAATATTCATAAAATACCTTATTCCTCAGACAAAGGCAAGCTGCTTATAAAACTTGCAGCGTCAAAGAATCAGAAAAAAATAAGAAGACCGGGCAAAGCTGGAATAAACTCCCGGCAAATTCCGGCTTTTATAACGATTGAGCTGTTGCGTTAGATTTTTTCTTTGAGGATTTCAGCCAGTTTGTGAGCTTGTTCTTCCGGTGTTCCAGTCAGCCTGACGCGCTTTCTGTTCATTTCCGGCGTCGTTGTTTTGACTACGCGCGTGGGCGAGCCTTTCAAGCCTGATGCGCCTTCCGGGATTCCAAGGTTGTCCGCGTTTAATTTTGTCACGCCTTTTTTGTAATAGTCAAGGCGCCCCTCCAGAGTTCCAAATCTCGGCTCGCAGGCTTCCTTTATTGGCATGATTACAGCAGGCAAAGGGATTGAAAGCTTGTCTGTTCCGTGCTCAAAAAGTCTTGTCAAAGTAAGTGAACTCGGATTTTCTTCGGAAGGCATCTCAATATTGCAGACATTCGCGGCCTGGGGCCAGTTCAGATGAGCGGCTGTTTCCGGGCCCACCTGCGCTGTATCGCCGTCTATTGCCTGCTTGCCGCAGAGTATCAGGTCAAATGGTCCGCATGTTTCAATTGCGGCGGCAAGGACGAGAGAGGTTGCCCAGGTGTCGCCGCCCGCAAAACGCCGGTCGCTGAGGAGAATGCCTTTGTCGGCTCCCATTGCCATAGCCCGCGCCAGAACTTCTTCAGCGCGCGGAGGGCCCATGGTTATGGCGACAACGTCAGCGTTGTTTTTTTCCTTTATCCGAAGCGCTGTTTCCAGTGGAAATTCATCCAGCGGGTTTATCACAGCTCCGGCACTGGCTCTGACAAGTGTGTGAGTTTCAGGGTCAAGAGAGACCGACCCGCAGTCTGGGACTTGTTTTATGCAAACGGCTATTTTCATTGAATAAATCTAAATTGTTTATGTAAAAATCTTGTAAATGATAATATATTCAAAGTTTTAGAAAATGAAAGCTTAATGAAGGACGCAAAGGGAAAATGTATTTTTTTGAAAGTTTAGGTTATTCCAACACGCAATGGGCGTTGTTGTTTTTATGCGCTCTTATTGTTGGAATCAGCAAGACAGGCGTGCCGGGGATAGGCATTCTGAATGTGCCGCTGTTGGCTTTTATGTTTCCCGCCAAAATGTCAACGGGCTTGCTTCTGCCTATGCTGGCAATGGCTGACATAGCCGCCGTTTTTTATTATCGGCGACATGCTCAATGGGCGCATGTTCTTCGTCTTCTTCCGTGGGCTCTGGCTGGGATAGCCGCAGGCGCCGTTGCTATTCGATTTATCAGCAACGCACAACTGAAGCCGACTATAGGCATAATTGTTCTGCTTATGCTTGGGCTTAATTACTGGCGCAATACGCGAAAAACTGTCCCTGATATTCCGACTCATTGGTCGTTTGCGGCTGGAATGGGCTTCGCGGCAGGGCTGACCACGCAATTGGCAAACGCGGCGGGGCCTATTATGGTTATCTACTTGCTGGCTATGCGCCTTCCTAAAAATGAGTTCATCGGCACCGGCGCGTGGTATTTTCTTATCCTTAACTGGCTGAAAATTCCGTTGTTTATCATGGATGGACGCATAACAGTCGAAACGCTCAAGGCTGACCTTGTCTTTGTGCCCGTAATATTTGCCGGAGCTGCGCTGGGAGCACTTATCTTGAAGCGCATTCCGCAAAAACGATTCAATATGGCGGTTCAGCTTCTTGCTGTTGCCGTGGCTCTCAAGCTTGCTTTTTCTGTCGTCAATCTATTGTGACTTCCAGAAGGTCATCCATTGACGTTAGCAATTCATCTATTTGAATTGGCTTTGCCAAAGCGTGTTTTACTCCCAGAGTTCTTGCCATGTCTAGATAGCTTTCCGGCTTGATGAAGCCTCCGCCTGAAATTGCTATTATCTTCAAATAAGGATATTCTTTCGCCAAAGTCATTATTATTCCAATCCCATCCATATTTGGCATTACTATGTCTGTGATCAATAAATCAAAGTGATATTTTTTTATATACTCCATCGCGTCAAGGCCGTCAATTGCGGTCTTTACATTGTATCCCGCTTCAATCAGCGCCTCCTCTAAAGTTTCTCTAACCTTCAGGTTATCATCCACAACTAAAATATTTTTCATCCCGTATCCCTTTGCCCCTAGTCCCCAAATTGTTAACACTTTAATTTTTGTGTGAATCAATATAGCGCCTTGCTTGCGGAAATTCCACATCTCACAACAACAAGTTGCAATATAATGGCGTTTTTTGCATTTTTATGAGTTGTTATGGGGGTGTTTGCCGGTCGTTGTTGCTTTACAGCTGGTGATTGACGTATAGCTTGTAGTAGCAGCCTTTCTGCTCCAGCAGCTCTTTGTGCGAGCCTTGTTCTATTATTTCCCCATTTTTCAGAACGTAAGTGTAGTCTGCCTTTTTAACTGTTGACAAGCGATGCGCAATGACAAGCGTAGTGCGGGTATGGCAGAGGTCTTCCATTGATTGCTG
>CAZYVR010000287.1:0-7984 GCA_964651145.1 uncultured Victivallales bacterium
TAAAATACATTGCTCCGGACACCGTAGGAATGATGCTTAACGGAAATTCGGATATTGAAACAGCAGTGGACGCTGTCAACGAAGGCCATATCTTCCGCTTTCTCACAAAGCCATGTCCGCCCGACACCATGATGAGAGCCCTGTTGACGGGAATCCAGCAGCATCATCTTATAAATGTAGAGCGGGATCTGCTGGAGAATACCCTGAAAGGAGCGGTGCAGGCTTTGACTGACATTCTTTCAATGACAAACCCCATAGCCTTCAGTCGTTCAAAAAGAATTAAAAACTATATGTCGCAACTGATTAAATTGCTTGACATAAATGCCGGATGGCAATATGAAGTGGCCGCTATGCTTTCCTATATAGGCTCAGTGACTGTGCCGCTTAACATTATTGAAAAATTTTTTGAAGGGGTGAGTCTTGACTCCTCTGAGGGCAGCATGGTGAAATCCATCCCTGAAACAGGCAAGAATCTTTTGACGCAGATTCCGAGGATGGGAAATATTGCGGAAATGATAAAGCTTCAACAGGACGATATTGTGCTGAAAAAGCTGGCTTCGCCTTTAAAAGACACCGATGTGGTTGTTCTTGGCGCCATGCTGCTTAAGACCACAATTGATTTTGACGCTTATTTGTGCTGCAAATATAATCAAGCTGACGCAGTTGATAATATGCGAAAATCCGCGGCCCATTACGATGAAACTGTTTTGGATCTTCTTGCTCAAGTCGACGTGCCGCGCCTTGAAAATGCGTCCTCCAAGCTTATAAAAATGGCGGATATCCAAGAAGGAATGCTGTTGGCGCAAGACATAAAGATGAAAAACGGATATCTGATGGTGGCCAAAGGATATGAGATGAACGCGGTGGTCAAGCAGCGTTTGCTTAATTATTCAAAACAGGGAATAATCAAAGATTCTCTACGCATTGTCTGCAATCCTTGAGATAAAGCGACGTGCTTTGTTGTTATTATTTGGAGGGCGTCACATCTGCCCGGATATTTGAAGGACGGGCAAATTAACCTTATGAATTTTTCAATTAAGAGCCCTTTTTGTTGGCGAGAAATTCTATCTTATCCCAAACTTCAAAACGGCGGAAGGTGCCACTAAGAATTTAGCGTAAAGCACTGCCATTTTTGACGAGACACTGTCCTTTTTTTATAAATTCGAATGAAAAATCCCCGATATTGCCCTTCAATGCCAGCGGTTTACACTAAATTTTTTGGGCGCCTTCCGCCGCTTGAAATTATAAAATTTGACAGTTTTGGTTATTTTCACCGATCACACAAGTCGCTGGAGGGCTACACGGAGCCGTTGCAAGGCTCTGTTATTATATGAATAGTAATACTAATAACGCCAAAAAGCTTGACAAATGGCCAAATTGGTATTACTTTGTTGACTAAATAGGAGTTGAAGCATGCAAGGTTACCGGGATACAGAGTCATACAAGTATAATGTTCTTATAGCTGAATTAAGGAGGAAGATATTTTCTGGCGATTTTGAAAAAAATGGAAAACTCCCCACTGAGCGGAAGCTGGCAGAAATTTTTGGATTTTCAAGAATAACAATCCGCTCCGCGCTTAAACAGCTAAAGGAAGAAGGGCTTATTGAGCAGACTCAGGGAAGCGGCACCTTCGTAAAGAATTTGCGGGTTGATTTCGCTTCAAAATCAGAGCCTCAAAAAACAGAAAATCTTTTTATATGCTGCGTATGTCTTGAAAGCAATTGCGCAATAGAAGTGGATCCTTATTACAGCCAGATTTTTTTGGGTTTTTATCGAGCCGCAGCAAAGAACGGCTGTAAATTTGAAACGCTTCAAATTCCTGAAGGAAAAAAAATCAGTTCTGACATAATAAAAAGCTCCAAATACGACGGATTTATTTTCATAAACTATTCGCTTCAAGATTCTGAAATAAAATATCTGGACGATCTGGCCGTTAAGTATGTTGAACTTGGCGAAAATAAATCACAGAGAAGGGTTCCAATGGTCGACGTGGACAATTTTTCAGGCATCTACCAAGCTGTTTGTCATCTTGTTGAAACTGGGAAAAAACAGCCTTTGTTATTATGCTCCAAAACAGTGTTTGCCATTCGTCGTTTTGCTGGCTATGATGCGGCAATAAAAGATAACGGCTTGGAGCCAGTTGATGAACTGAAGCAATACATAACTGTGAGAGAGCAAAAAGCAGTAGAGGAGCAATTGAACAAACTGATAAAACAAAAAATTGCTTTTGACTCCATCATAATAGTGGGGGACTGGGCTACTATTGGAGTAATTAATGTGCTAAAAAAGAAGAAAATAAGAATACCTGAGGACGTGTCGGTAATCACTTACGATTCATTTCATTGGCTGATTTCAGGGATAAAACCCAAGCTGACATCGATTCGGCAACCTTTTGCAGAGATGGCGGAGAAAGCTGTTCATATGCTGACCAATCTATGCATGAATGAAAACAATGAAATACCCATCACAATTTTAAAGCCTGTTCTTGAAATAAGAGAATCAACAAAAATCAACACGGAGTCAAATTAATGTCAAAATATCTAAAAAAGAACAAGTTTAAAATAACATTGACTTTCATTGTCAGCCTGCTTTTTACTTTGCTGAACGCAGGAGAGGTGGCGATTGACAGCTTTGAAGACGCAAAACTTTCCAATTGGTATTCCTGGCCTAGAAGCAAGATCAGCCTGGACTTGACGGAACAATCGAAGAACGGCAAAAAAGCATTGCTTGTCGACATGCGGGAACAGGCAGGAGTTGTGGTAAAAACAATTTATTGCGATACTCTCAAAGGAAGAAAGCCGTATGCGATTAACTTTTGGTTAAAAGCCGCAGAGGGGAATCAAAAAGAACAAATCGGAATAATTCTGGAAGAAAAAAATGGAAAAGAAAGATATTACGCCATTGTTAAACTTCCACAGGAATGGGAAAAAAAAGTAATCAACTTTTCAGACTTGAAAATTTATCGCTATGGCAGCGCCAAGATAGTAGACGAAAAACTGGACACTGATGACATAATCAATATAAGATTTTACTCTTATCCCAAGGGAGCTCTTTTTTGCATTGATGACATAAAAATCCTTACGAACACAGACTCCCCTGCCCAAAAGGCAAAAGATAGCCGGCCTTTGCAGCCTGTGATAAAAGAAATAAAGCTCTCTGAAAAATATCCTAAATATGACTCAAATTATCCAGACAAAGTTCAAAATGTAAAAGTGAAAAATGGAAATTTCGAAAGGGATGGAAAGCCAGTGTTTCTTTTGGGCGGTTGGCAAAACGACAATGAGGGGCCGCCATGGCTTTTCAGGACGCTGTCGATCGATGTTTATCCATACAACGCCACCGAAACCTACACCTTATACCCGCCCAAAAAGAAGAATGGCAAGCTTGAGATTTCTTGGACGGGCAATCCATGGTATGAAGCCATAATTCAGCGAACGCTCAAAAATGGGATTATGTTCTGGCATGAACACAAGTCTCATCCACGCTACAATGCTATTAAAAAACATATGCCTGAAGTCGTTGACAGCGGGCACTTTGTAACATACGACCACAATAATCCATGGGGGATTAAGTTCTATAAGGAAATGTACAAGTCATGGATGCAGTACACACGCAAGTATCCGATGTTCTGCTATGAACTTTTCAATGAGATGCTCTATTCAAATAACAAAGAGACAGCCTGCAAAAAGTTCAGGGCAAAGATGGAGAAAAAATACAAGAATCTTGAGGCTGCAAACAATGTCTGGGCCACATCATTTAAATCTTTTGAAGAAGTCAATCCGCCGGGCTTTATAGGGAATAACAACAAGCTAAGCAAGAAATCAAGAGAAGTCATAATTCTTGAAGAGTCAAGAAAATACCACAATCTTTATATTGACTGGCTGAAATTTCAAGAAGCAGACAGTGAAGAAGCTATTGAAACACTGATGAAGATTATGCGTCAATATGACAAAGATCCCAAAAAATTGTCAACAGTCCAATCGCACTGCCAACTGTTCACTGACTATGGCGACGCTGGCGTAAATCCGGAAGAAATAGAGAAACATTCCGACTTTTATTCTCATGAAGTCGGGCAAAAATTCTTTGTGGAGAGAAATAAAGACAGCCGCAAGAACATAAAGGATATGATCCGCTCTCTTTTGACAAATGACATTGTGAGAAATATTTGCGGAAAGCCCATATTCAATGCCGAAGCTCCAATTCATGTGAGCGGAAGGGCCGCCAGTCAAGTGGAATTGGAGTCTAGCGACATAGCCGGATTGCGTAGCTCCTGGAAATTTTATGACGCAACGGCAGCGCTTCCCGATAAATGGTTTGCAGCGAATTTTAACGACTCAGGCTGGGGTCGCATTTCCGTTCCCGGAATGTGGGGGAAACAAGGCTACAATCTTTGCAGCACCGGACTCTACCGGAAGCATTTCGCTATGGACGCAAAGATGCTTAAAAAGCAGGAGATATATTTAAATGGCAAGGCTTTTGCCGACAAGGCTGAAATATATCTAAACGGGAATCTCATCGGCAAAACAAAAGGGTTTCAAAGCTCATTCTCCTTTGACATATCCAGGCTTTTAAAACAAGAGAATATTCTCGCGGTAAAAATAGTCAACAACTATTTTAGAAATGGAATGTTCTATGGCGGGATCCGTGGCTATGTGACAATCAACGATTCTCCGTCAAAATTTAAAGAAGCTCCATCTTTGCAGCCCAAGCATTTTCGTGCTTATTTGTGGTCACAGCTTGTTCACGGCATGAGCGGCGTGATGGTGTGTTATGACAATAATCTCTATAAGTTTGCCGCTCGATCTCTTCCTAGAATAAAAAAGGAAATAGAGTCTGTTTCCGATATTGTCCTTCAGCGCCCCAGAATAAAGTCCCAAATCGCCATGGTCTATCCTTTTGAGACCAATCGCGGAGTGACTCATTCAGGCTACATTCAAAAGCTTTCAGGGCCAGCCACTGACAACTTAGCCGACAGTTATGCTCCTATGCTTTTTTCAGGGCTTGGCGTGGACGTGATAAGAAACAAAGATATTCTTTCGGGAAAAGCTTCAAAGTATAAAGCTATTGTCATGGCAGGGAACATAAGAGTTCTTCCCAAAGAGCTGGACGCGCTTTATAAATATGCGTCGGAAGGAGGCGTGCTTGTCATTGACTTTGGCTCTCTGGCTATAAACGACAACACTCATGAGGCGATTAACCCAGAGAAGCTCCTGGGGATTAAGGTTGAGATGTTAAGCAGCGCCATTGAAACTTTTGAGCCGGGAATTGCCGGAGATAAAAAAGTAAAGACAGAAATGCGCTTTGCCGACCAGAAAAGCGCGGCAAAAGTTAAGCCTTTAAGCGCTGAAGTATTGGAAAAGTTTTCAAACGGCAATCCTGCCGTGACAGTCAATAAAATTGGCAAAGGCAGAGTCTATTACATTGCAGGAAAGCTTCCTTACAAAGCGACCGAAAAAATTTTAAAATATGTCTGGAATGAAAACGGCTTGAAGTCTCAGATCGAACTTGGCACACTTTCCGGCAAAGAACCACTGTTTTTTGTAGAAACAAATTTATTTGAGAAAGACGGCAGATATGTTTTGGTGGCGCTTAACTGGGGCAAAACTGGAGCGGCAAAAGTACGCGTAAACTCGCTTCCCGAAGGAGAATACAAGGTCAGAAATATTGCCACAGGTAACAGGCTGGCTGGGCCTGGCAGTAAAAAAACATGGAGCTCTGAAGAATTAAAAAACAAGCTTGCGCTTAAAATGACCAACCTAGATCCGGTTGTCTTGCTTATTGAAAAAACAGCTCAGAAGCCTTTGCCTATAAAAAATATTTCACCGGAACGGTATAAGATTCTTAATCAACTGTGGGCTGAAAGAGACAGCTTCCCAAATGCTCCGGTTGTTGCTTTTGCTCCTGAAGAAACCATGTCCAGCAATTACGGCGACCAGCCCACAGCTGACAAATTGCTGAATCTCTCCGGCTACAAGACATTGAGCTATATGAAAGGGCAGACAGACCTCAAGAAAGCAAAAGTTCTGATATGGACAAATGCGAGGCACCCCATCAAAAATCCCGAGCCATATTTGAACTTTATAAAAAATGGCGGCGGCATGCTTATATGCGGCAATGGAATGACAAACTATCACATGAAAGTTTCCCCTATCAAGCCCTTGCTCAAGGCATTGAAAACAACCCAGCATTTTTTTGAATGGCTAAAAACCGACAAGCCGGCAGAAGGAGATGACATATTGAATGTTTCATGCAAAGACATATCTCCTCATCCGCTCACAAAGTATGTCAAGGAATTCAGGGCCGCTTGCGCCGGGAAAATAATCTGCAGGGCCAAGGGCGCACAAACTCTTATAAAGGCTCCAAAGGATTCAAATATTCCAGACGCCCCTGTAATGGTTGCTTTTTCATATGGAAAAGGAAGAGTTGTCTATATCAGCGACTACTGGTGGATGCGTCCGCTTAATCTGGGAAAAGGGGATAATGCGCAACTTTTTCTTAATATCGTAAATTGGCTGGCTGACAGGCCGCCGACAAAGATCGGAGCTAAAATGCGAGAAGACGCGCTGTATATTACAGCAAAGAAACTTGAGGATGCGGAAAAAGCAGAGAGGGAAGGGGAATTTGAATTCAAGCCTTTTTCAACGGAGAAAAGTTCTTTGGGCAAAGGCGGAAAATTAAAAGGCATACCAGGCGGAGACCCTATAGTGGATATGTTGGAGTAAGTTTAAAACAGGAGAATATTTACAATGTCAATAAAAAGAAAAACTGCATTTACGCTCATTGAATTGCTCGTCGTGATTTCGATAATATCGATTTTGGCCTCGATGCTGCTCCCCGCAATGAAAAAGGCCAGGGATCTTGCAACACGTTCTGCTTGCGATGCCAATCTTAAACAAATTGGAGTTGCTGGACACTTGTATTTGGATGATTATTCCGGCAGGTTTTATCCCAAAGAAGTTAATTCTGGATACTCTTTTCAGGAAAGGCTTTCTGATTATCTAAACGTTGGGCTGCCTCTCTGGGACACTGTCGACTACAATTATAAGCCTCACAGTTATGTCTGGGTTTGTCCGGCTTCATCAGATAAGCACATATACAATAATTACGCTTACAACTCCTATGGGCTGGGAGATGTTGTCGGGTCATTAAGCAGATTCCGTCAAGCTCCTTCAGAGGTAATGTTCTTTGCCGATCAATTTGGGCGCTATGGAGCCTCTTATGATTACCATTGCTGGATGTTCAGCAGCGCTGTAAACGATGAATGGTATTGCTGGAGCAATGCTGCAAGGCACAACAAAAGCAATGAGGTCTTATTTGCTGATGGACATGTCAACTCTCTAAAAGTAAAAACAAGCAAGGCTCCCAGTGAACTTTGTTATTAATGCTATTTATTCGCAATAGCCGTAGTGTCCCGAAACTCGCCTGGATCAAGTGATGGATAATTTTGAGCTCAATCTATTCGTCAAGTTTATGATTTTCGCAGAAACTAGCCTGCTGTTTGTCTTTTTATCAACATGTTAAAATGCTTGACAAAAATAGATATTGATATATTATAGATAACAGAAACGCATGCCTTATTGAGCTTGAAATAGACAGCAAGAGGCATTATTTGATTTATTTTAGAAATAAAAAAGGAGATAAGATGAATCTAAAAAAAGGAATTAGCATACTTTTACTTGTTGTTTGTATCTCATATGTAATGGGGCAAGGCAAATATAAAGATCAATCAGAAGCTTTCCCTGAGTCATTCATGAAAGATATTTGCGCAGGGCGCGGCTCTGTGAGCTGGACAAGCAACATAGCCAGAAACAGCGGGGGGCAGTCTATACAAATAATCAAAGAAAAGCTGACAGAAAACTGGGGACGATCAGGCATTGTTTCTGGTTTTATTTCTGTCGCTGACGGAGAAGTTGAGTTAAGTTTTTGGCGCAAGCTTGGTCGTGTTACATGGCCTAATAAAAATTCAGGCTTTAAGGTGATGGTT
>CAZYVR010000288.1:0-7947 GCA_964651145.1 uncultured Victivallales bacterium
AAAGACGCAGAGAAAGCTATGATTCCTCGGAACAAAGCGCAGAAGAGGCGATTTTTTACATAATAAAAGTATAACAACTTTTATTCAATATAAATATACAAGTCTATTTACATGTTTTCAAGGCTTCTTATAATGCGCCCAAAAATCTGGACGAATACTGGTGCCAGTACAAATGAATACTGGTGCCAGTACAAATTACTCCTTGAAATATAAGATGTTATGATTATATTATTGCATTTTACAAGTAGAGATAATTGAGGTGTAACATGGGTAGAGTTCCTCGTTGGCGAATGGGCAAAGGAGTATATCACGTATTTAATCGGGGTATAAACAGCGCTTGGATACAAAAACTCGGTGCCAGCAAAAACTCGGAAAGAAAAACTCGGTGCCAGTATAAATAAATCGTTAAAATATAAGATGTTACGATTATATTATTGCAATTTTATCCATGAAAATGAAAAACTCGGTGCCAGTATAAATAAATCGTTAAAATATAAGATGTTACGATTATATTATTGCACTTTTATCCATGAAAATAATTGAGACGCAAAATATAAAGCTTTAATTCCTGGCGCATTTCATTGATGTCATATGGGATAAGGATCAACAATCATCGCCTGTCAGACAAGCGAATATCTTTAAACTTCATTATCTTTTGTCTTTCGGTAATTGAAACACATAAGATAAACCTTTATTATATTTAGAATCATAAAGCAAATAATAAGCGTCATATACTTAAAGGAAAATAAGATGAGAAATAAATCATTGTTGTCGGTTTGGATTTGCGGAGTAATTCTATTTGGGATAACAGGAATGAAGGTTAATTTATGTGCCTGCACAGGATTAACAGTCAAAACTCAGGATAGTTACTGCATTTTTACCCGTTCGCTTGAATACGCCTATTTTCTTGATTCGCATATTACTCTTATTCCCCGCGGATATCAATTTACTGGAACTGCGCCTGACGGAAACACAGGTATGAAGTGGCAGTCTAAATATCGCGTTATGGGGCTCAATATGTATGGTATGGATCTAGTGATGGACGGCATCAATGAGAAAGGGCTTTACAGCGGAATATTTCTTTTCCCGGAATTTGCTGGCTACCAGAAGGTCTCTCCCGAAGAATATTCCAGGACTCTCGGCAGTTGGGAGCTGACTACATGGCTGCTGACCAGTTTCGCCAGCTTAAGGGAAGCAAAAGAGGGCTTACTCCGGATAAAAATCGGCAAGGCTATTTTCAAACCTCAGCGCCAAATTCTTCCAATCCACATTATGATATCCGATGCATCAGGAAACTCCGCGGTAGTTGAATATGTAAACGGTCAACTGCACTTACACGATAACCCTTTGGGAGTGATAACCAATTCACCGACGTTCGACTGGCATCTCACGAACCTGCGCAATTACATTAACCTAACTCCGGCAAACCCGGCCTCAAAAGATTTTTCTGGACTAAAAATCGCCCCTATCGGTCAAGGAGCTGGGATGAAGGGGTTGCCTGGAGATTATTCCCCTCCGTCAAGGTTTGTGAAGGCTGTTTTATTGGGACACAGCGCTGAAAAAGTAAAAGGCGCTGACGCAGGAGTAAAACAGGCCTGGCAACTACTCAACACATTTTTTATTACAAAAGGCGATGTCAGGGCCACAAAATCTCATGGCCCGGATGATTACACTCAGTGGCAAGCTATTTCGGACTTGAAAAATCTCCGTTATTTTGTAGCGACCTACAAATCCCCCCGGTTGTGGATGTACCCCATGAAAAAGGCCGTTTTTCATACTGGAAAAATTATTAAAATTCCTCTCCATGACGCCGCTAAATTCTATGATGACGCCTCTGGAGAATTAACTGGCCGTGGTACGCCTGAATGAAACCGTCAAATTCATTTCCATCTGATTTTTTCTTTTTGAAAGAACAGGATTGCTTTGCCTAAGTTTGCAAAAAAATGGAAATATTCCCTTCAATTACTCACGAGCAACAACGGACATTTGCGGGCAGGCTAGTATAATTAAGGGCTTGGCGCAGCATTTCAGGTTTTATTCAATAGCCCAGTTTTCAGCCAAAGAGTGAAGAAAATGCACCGCTATAGCAAATGATTGTGTCAAATCGAACACAAATGACTGCTCCTTTGCTGTGGCGGTTTGTTCGGCGTTTATATATTTTTTGCGAAGTTCTTCCATTAGGTCGTTTTTGTCGCTTGTAAGCTTAAGGAGCTGCTTTATGTCGTCTTCAGAGTTCGAGCCGAGCATTTCTGCTGTGGCAAAGAGGAGAAACTCCAAGCTTTGAAATATAGCATCGGTTCGGGCGGCCGAGCTTGCGCTTGGCGGTTCGCTAATTTGCTCGCAGAAGCGAGTGATTGCGTTTTCGATTTGAAAGATATTCTCGACTGCCGAATGGAGCAAGGTTGTTTTTTTAGTGAGCGACTCGTTCATTTTTCGAGGCACAAAAGTTGAAATGTCAATGCGCGCTTTGCCTAGGCTTTTGCGGGTCTTTTGCATCAATGCGTCCATTTGCTCTTTATTTTTCTCCATCGCGAAAAGAGCTGGATATTGGGATATTTGTTCCATTATGAGGAACAGCCCGCTTCGTATCCTGTCTATGATCTGATTGCTTTCGTCGATGCGCCCATCTTCCAGGGTAAGAATGCGGTCGGCAAGATCGAGAATGCGCGTGTCGTGAGTAACCATCAGCACAGCGCATCCGTCTTGCTGGCTTAGGGAATAGAGCAACTCAACAATCTCCCGCCCTGTATGACTGTCAAGCGAAGCCGTAGGCTCATCGGCAATGATTATCAAAGGGGCGCGCACCAGGCCGCGGGCAATGGCCACACGCTGCCGCTGGCCGACAGACAGGTGTCGCGGGCGTTTATGCATATGCATTTCAAGCCCGACACGCTGCAGCATGGTTCTGGCTCTGTCCTGTGATTCCGTGTGAGGCAGGCAAAGATGCGCCAACCCCATTTGAACATTTTCGAATGCTGTAAGCGACTCAAGCAAATTGTGCGCCTGAAAAATAAAGCCGATGCGCTGTCGCACTTCCAGCTGCTGTCTCGTCGTTGCATTGCGAAGCTCAATGCCTTGAACCACTATGCTGCCCGCTTGTGGAGTGCGCAAAGCCCCCAGAAGTGTGAGCAGTGTTGTTTTTCCAGCGCCGGAAGGCCCCATTACTATAACTGTCTCTCCTGAATAAAAATCCAGGCTAACGTCATGCAAAACAGTGTGCTTTGTATCGTTTTTTTCAAATGAATGAGTAAGATTGCTAATGCTTATAAGTGATTTATTTTTCATAGTTAAAAAATATCCGCAGGATCGGCAGAACGCAAGCAGCGAGTGGCAAAATAGCCCGCGCAAGCACACATTAAGGCGGTAAGCCCCAAAGCGAGAAAGCTGTCCGCATACGATAAATACGTGGGAATTCCCACACGCCATCTGGTGAATCTAAATAACAGAAAGCTGATTCCCAAGCCCGGCAGAAAGCTGATGCCCAGCAGGATGAATGACTGTTGAAAGATAAGGCTGAGAAAAAAACGGTCATTCATACCAAGAGCTTTGAGAGTCGCATATTCTTTCAGATGATCATTTATATCTGTGTATAGAATTTGATACACGATAACTGCTCCGACCAACATGGCAATAATCATCCCGCCTGTAATGATATAGCCAACGGGCGTGGCGTCTTTCCAGAACTTTCTTTCGCGATGGATAAACTCGCTTCGAGTAATGACCTCCACATCTTCAGGCAGTATTTGATTGAGTTGCCGAGCTAACTCTTGCGGATCCGCGCCCTCGGCAAGCTCAATCATTCCGATATTTATCTGGTCAGCGTCACGATTTACTAGGCGGCAAAATGTTTCAAGCCCGACCAGCGCCGTCCCCGAAGAGGCGAGCGTTCGCCCCATTTCAAACATGCCCAGCACTCGCACGCGATGCCCGCTTATCTCTCCATTCAAAACGCCTTTTTTAGCCAGTATGCTCTTTACATCTCCACAATACGCAACGGATTCACTGTCATAAAAAACACCATCCGGCAAGCCAAGAATATATTCGTTTTCAGTCACTGCCGGCTGAAAAAATGGATTGCGTCCGCGTTGCGCGCCAAACAACGCTATATCATGATGATATCCTGTTTGAGGATTGCGCCAAAGCGCAAAGCCCACCATGACCGGATAAACAGCCCGCACTTCCGGCAAAGCCAGAGCCTGGAATAGACGCCGCTCCGGGAAAGGCACTGTTTTCATTAAATAAATGGTGTCCCGACTGAGCATGGCCAGTTCGCCTTTCATTGACACAACAGGACGAATAACCATATTCAAAAAAGCCCTGTAAATCCCCAACTGAAAAAGTATTAATATAAGCGCAAAGGTCACTCCCAATAAGGCAACGGCGAATCTTTTTTTTTCTAAGGCGAGTTGTCGCCAGGCCAGAGGAATCTTCATTTTTGTCATTTTTTCCCAGTGACTGAAATTGTAACGGAAACCTGCGCGTTGCTAAAAGAGGCAAACGCCGCAGAATTATCAGGGCGAATATGAACCAGCACTATTCGGCGGTCAACATAAGCTGATGGATTCAGCGCGAAAATCCGTCCACCTTCCAGGCAATGCTGAATTTCCACCACTTTGCCCTCGAATTTTTTATCCAATCCCCTGCTGGAAATCTGAGCTTTGTCTCCGACCTGTACATCCATAATGTCAGTTTCATAAACTTCGGCCAGAACCATCATGTTTTTTGTGTCTCCCATGGTAACAACAGCGTCGAAATCTTTTACCAGCTCGCCGGGATAGACAAGCACATCCAAAATCTCGCCACTTAATGGAGCTCTGATATATTGTAACTTCAGCGAAGCTTGTGCCTCTTTCAGTTTCGCCTCTGCAAGTTTTACCTTAATTTCAAACTGGGCAATGTCTTCCAGACGCCCGGAAAGAAAACCGTTCAATATGCTTGTTTGCCGCTGCAAACGCGCCTTGGCCATGCCAAGTTCCGCATTCGCCTTTTCGTACTCAGCCAAAGAAATGGAATTGGTTTTGCGCAATACCCCATAGCGTTTTTCACGCTGCTGGAACAAATCAACTTCCAGTTTCTGGGCTGCTATAAAAGCTTTTTGAGCCACTATGACCTCTTTGCGTTCCCCTTTGCGTTCTTCCTGCAAATCAGCTTTGGCCAGTTTTACTGATTGCTCAGCGTGAGCAACTTTTGCCTCGTATATTTCCCAACCGCGCAATCTTGCCAAAACAGCGCCACTTTTGACCTGTTCTCCTCGACGCACGTTAATTTTATCTATAATTGACCCCGCGGGAACTGCCACATGCATCACCCGTTCGCCAGGGACAATCTGTCCTAAACAAACAATATTTTTTAGCGCTGAATCTGCAAATGCTTCAGCAAAAATTATTCCCTGAAATATAATCAGCAAAGAAATCCAATGCGTATTTATAACTATTCCTCTTCGGAGCATAAATATTTCCTCAATTCCCGAATGGATAAAAACATTCTGTTTTAGAGTTTTTAGACTTACTCTAATTTAAACTCAAGTAATATGATTTCAAGTTCACTTTAGAAGGTGGCGCGATTTGTCGCGACCTTGAGGCTGCCATGTCTTATCGAATTTTAAATTGAATTCAATGCGCCGCAGAATCAATACTCAAACTTTATAAGCTATGCAAAAAAATAAGGGCTTTAGCATAAGCACAGTAGAGGTCCAGCGATTTCCCGATAAGGTTAAAATAGCAAGATCGCAGTCAAAATTCGCCAACTTTAGCGTGCTCATTGACAACTGAAAAATAAAATATCAGGAAAACGGGTTCGTTAAAAGGGAATATTTCCATTTGGGGAGGAAGCAGAACAGAATGATATTGTTCCTTCTGAAAGTTGCTTTCTTAATCTGAGCAATGATCTATATTGTTTAAAGGCATTTCATTCTGTATATTGAAATTTAACTAAGACTTGGAGCCTTTTCATATGATAAAAGAAACCTTCGACAGATTTTTCGCCCTGACCCAAGACAAGGACGGCGAGATTGTCGAGTTCAATCATCTTGGTGGATTGCTGAGTTCCTACCGCCGCGTGAAACAGGCTGCTTGAGCAGGGACAGAATTATGACACTTTCCCATGAGAGCAGAAATCAGGTTTGTTGCTTGGGGCCAGAAAATCGGACAACTTAAAGGTGTCATTAGGAAATGTTTTTAAAACCGACTTCACCCAAAAAATGCAGTTAACGAAACTTTCCCATCAGATTTTGCACATGAAACATCTTGATGATAAACATGTTACGCGCTGCCAATGAAGCAGAGAAAAGTTGTCACTTTGAATGATATGCTCTAGGTAAAAGCTGAAGGGATCGAGTCTCCGGCTTAAGGCCCGTAAAAAAAACTCATTCTAAGCGGATGGAATTTTCCATGCGCTTTTTTTTGAAAAGTTTTCCCCGAACTCTTGCAAAGGCATGCTTCAGCCACTATAATTATTTTGTGAACGTTCCCAAAAGCTAAAATAATGGAGACCCTCGAATGCCCGGCCTGAAGGAAATAGCGGAAAAAGCTGGAGTTTCAATAGAGACGGTTTCGCGCATACTCAGCGGCAGATACAAAGGCAAAACACAGAAGAGCATTCGTCGCAAAGAGGAAGTCGAAAGGATAGCTAGGGAAGAAAACTACAAGCCGCACACTGGCGCTCGCGCCATGCGCACAAAAAAGAACGGCTTGGTGGGAGTAATCATTGATGAACACACCCTTATATCCCACACCGCAATAACTGAAATCTTGAAGGGGATAAACCTTGCCCTGGAAGAGCGCGGCTACATAACAACTTTCACCACTCTGCCCGACATCAGCGAAAACTCGCTGAATTCACGGGTGTTCAAGGAAAAACTGCTTGACGGAATAATTCTTATAGATAATATACGCGAGAAACAAGTGGAACGAATACGCTCGACAATTTCCCCATGCGTTCTTGTCAACAACAACAAATGGGAAGATAAATTATGCGTCCGCAGAGATGAATACGCCGCGGGCTTTGCAGCAGGCAAAGAGCTCGCCTCGCTCGGATATAAAAGGGCGCTGTATTTTGACACAAAACAAGCGGCGGGCATGGACCCCAAAGAGCAGCACTATAGCGTTGACGACAGATTTTTCGGCTTTGAAAATGGATTCTCGGCGCCCGGGCAAAGCATCATGCGCGTGCGCACCACAGGGGAAAACGTAAAGAAAAATCTGCTGGAGCGCTACGAAGAGATTGACCAACAAACCGTCATTGTGGCGTCGCAAAATTTCAGGCTTTACCGGCTACATTCCGTTTTGTCACAAATGCCGCTCTGCCCTGGCAAGAATTTTGGACTGGCCTGCATTGACGACGAATACGGCTTGAATTTTTCATGGCCCGAGCTGTCCAAAGTCAGCTTTGACCGCGGCAAAATAGGGCGCATTGCCGCTGAAATGATGGTGAATTATTTGGAAGGAAACGAGGACAAATGCAAGTCTCTGCATATAAAAGGCGAATGGGCGGGCGGGCAAACCACCCCCCAACTCAAGAAAGACAAAAAGGAAAGCGGTTAATATGAAAACTAGAAAGTTCACACTCATAGAATTGCTGGTAGTGATTGCAATCATATCAATCCTGGCCTCAATGCTCCTGCCGGCCCTGAATAAAGCTCGCGACACTGTGAAAAAAATCGCCTGCGTGAGCAACATTAAGCAAATAGGCGTGGCCGGAATCATGTATGCCACAGACAACGGCGGGTACGTCTACCCATACCCCTATCCCAAGTCCGACGGAGGATTTGACTATAACTCAGGCACAAATTTCATGTGCGAACTTTGCGACTACATGAATGTGCCCAACCCGCCTTTGACCTCCGGAACTTATCTTTACAAACCCGAGGCAATGGTCTGGGTCTGTCCAAGCTCGGGCGATCACCCCGAAGGCGAACTTTACAAAACATACCACTACGCCTACAATGTG
>CAZYVR010000289.1:0-7909 GCA_964651145.1 uncultured Victivallales bacterium
CATACACTGGCAATATCGCCATCAGCGCCCACCAGTAAAGACTCAGGCGTTTACCTTCTGCATACTGAGCAGCAAAGATGCAGCAGAGGAGAAGTGCAGTCATTGACTCTGCGGCCAGGCCGGTTACGGAAGGAATCTTGCCTGTTAAAAGCAGTCCTGTCTTAAAAGCGGCAATTATTACAACTGCGATAGCAAAGCCCTTCATGACCTTCAAAAATCGAGCTACCTGAGCGGCGCTGATAGTCGAAGTTGACACAGCAACGCCCACGACAATCGGGCATATCAGTTGAACGGTTCTTTGAAGAGAGGGGTATCTGGAAGCAAAATAGTATACCACAAGTAACAACACCCACGGGAGCCATATCCATAATGGAAATTTGTTCTTCCCAGGGTTCCTGATAATGGTCACTATGGCAAGAAACATCGGGATAAACCATGTAAGGCCTGACACTCTGAAACCAAGCACACCTTTGCCGCCCAAGCATGCAAGACCCGTGGCGATGATGATTACCCATACAATCCCGGGCAGGGCGGCTGTTTCTCTCTCGTTGTCCCTAGTGAAGGGAATTACAGCCTCTGCAGAAGATGCACTGCTATCGATAGCGTCGTAATGACTCATATTGGTTTTCATTGAGTCTGCCTTGTTTAGCCCATTTGATTTCATGTTATCCTGACATGTCCTTTCCATAGAAATGTCAGTGCGTCGGAAATGGGCCCAGCCGGCTGGTGTTTAGGCAAGGTTAGCGCACTAAGGGCGCCATCAGCAAACCTGTCTAAAGACCAATTACCGATAATGTTCCTTGATCTATCCCCCATCTCCTGCAATTCCCCAGGGAGCAGCGCACTAATCCTCAGCATTAAACTGGCTAAAGCATCCTCATTGCCTGGCGGGAACGTCCATCCGTTGTTGCCGTCCTTCACAAGACTCCTTGCAGCGCCGCAGCCCGTGCTCACAAGCACGGGCAGACCCGATGCTAAGGCCTCATTTATTACCAAACCCCAGGGTTCGCTAACACTCGGACACACAAACACAGAGGCCATTGAATAATAGACGCACAAGTCATCGCCATATTGGGGACCGGCAAAAATAATATGGGGATTATTTATGGCCAATCTCGACATAGAGCCAAAGGCAGGCCCTTTGCCAACAAGCACAAGACTCCACGCTTCCTCAACACAATTCATCCTGTATCGATTATATGCGTTAATGAGATTATCAATCCCCTTTCTCTGTAAAAATCTGCCCACAAAAAGAAAGTAGTTTACCGGCAATTTATTGGTTAAGGGAAAATCCAAAGGTCTATGCCGCACCTCATCTGCCATGCCGGAAAAATATTCATTGTCAACAGCGTCAACTCCATAAATAATCCTATCTTCAGGAAAATTCAATTTTTGATAATATTGTTTATGCGAAGGAGCGGGAATGAAGGCCGCATCAACATTACGATGGATTAACCGTTTCACCTGTCTGGTAAGGAATCCTCTATTGTCTGTATGCTCCCATGAGGTGTCCATCATAACTACTTTCTTCCCTCTTCGCCTCCCATAGGTAATAGCAGCCATGCCCTCAGGGAAGGGCGTTGCAGGACAAAGTACAATATCAGGCTCCGTCCTGTTGAGGACTTCACTAACCTTATCATAAATTTCCCTTGCTGTATGACCATGATAACTTGACCCTGGAAAGCAGCAAATACTCTCAGAGCTTTTGACGTCCTCGGGAAATCCATAGGTTTCATCCTGGGAAGCTACTTCTATGGCAATTAGGGGCAAACCCATCCCTTCCGACCTATTCCGGAGGTGCCTTATACGCGCCACGTGATAAGGTAAATGACGTTGCCATATAATTGCGATTTTTTGTTCGCTTAGATCAGATTTTCCTGAAAATGCTGGCATAGCAATTAAGATCCTTAGGGCTGAAAGGATTCTGATGGTTCAACGGCTCAAAGCTTTCAGATAGTTTAAGCACAGTATAATCCTGTTTGAAATTAATTCCGGCAGATATGCCATTGTGATATAGGTGTATAATCTTAGATCTCTATTAGCGAAGCACCGCATTTTTTTGACTTCTGCAATAGCTTCCTGGTGTTTTTCCAGTCTGAAAAACATTGAGGCCCTCATTCGATACCACAAACCTATATATTCCCTTAAACTTTTCTCGTTGGCAATAAGCGAATCCGCTAACAAAGCCCCAAGTGATTTGCCAACGAAGCCTTCCTTGGCAGAAATACGTGTAGGAATGGCTGTTGTTGAAGCCGAATGTCTAAACGAGACCTTTGAATTTTCCATGTAATGAGCAAAATGTTATTTTAAGGGGATTTCTCTCGATTTATGAAAATTTTAAAGGTCTCAGCCTGTGTAGGCAATGAAAATTTTTATCATTTGAGAGTACCAGTAAGTAACCAGTAACTTGATTAATCGACTCATGATTTCGGCATCAGTTCGTTAACAACAAATTGATGCTTCCCTCTGTCTGTCAGTTGTAATTCTTTGGTTAAAATGATATTCGCCTTTATACCTTCAACTTCCGAGAAACGACTTTTTATGTCTTCTTGATCAGACTCAGAAAACAGTTCTCCGGGAATAATAAATACATCAATCACACCTGGTATTTTTTGTTGTATTTGCCATTTCCTAATATTTGAAAAAGATTTAAAGTGTTGTCCAAATACAATGCCCGTGACAGGAATAGCCTCATTTCTTTTATTGATTATGAAGTCCTGGGTTCTGCCCAGAAGTTTCTCTAGGATGACAAAACCATTTTTCTCCCCACCATAAACCGCCATATCGCCTGTTTTATATCTGATTAAAGGCATAAAGATGTTATGTAGCCCAGTGACAGCAACCTCTCCAATCTCACCGACTTCAACATGGCGCCCGGATTCATTAATAACTTCAGTAATCCCGTAATAAGGCGAGCAATAGTAGCTATTCTCTCCCGGTCTCGAAAATCCATATACTGCCATTTCAGAATGCCCATATTGCCTCACTACTTTACAATTAAGAACCCTTTCAATTTTTGATACCTGCCAATCATAGATATTTTCAGCGGTCAGGTGAACACCTTTTACAAAGTTAACTTTTATGTTTCTTGTGCTCAGGTGGTCAACAAATATGGAAATGAATGATGGGTACCCCCGGATAAATTCAGGTTTAACCTGCATGAATCTTCTGACGTATTGACCCCTATTTTTTGTGTTGTAATAATGTGAGGAGAAATGAATGCTTCCATAAGGAATTTGATGAATAGCCTTTTTTATCCAAAAAACGTTGTTTTCCCTTAATTTTCGCGGGATTACAGTACCATCAAAAGCTACAATTCGGTCACCCGCCTTGAATCCGTTGCTTTTGAATAAAAACCGCTGATGTACTCTATCCACCAAACCAGCCTCGCGAGAAGCGACAAACTCTAAAGGGATGCCGGTGCTCCCTCCTGTATTGAATTTGAATGATTGGAATTTGCTGCCGGTATTATTGGCAAATAATTTCGTATTTAATTTAATAGTATTTTTATCAAGAAATGGAATTCTATAAAAGTCCTTTGCCGTTGCAATCTTATGATCTTTGAATAATCTTCTATAGTACCGTGAGTTGCGCTTGGATTGTTGAAATATCCTATTCCAATTTTTTGATTGAAATGTTATATGTCTACCCGCAACATCCTCAACATCAAAAGATGTCAGTAGGAGTTTATAAACCCTCTCAGCTCTTTTACGTTCTTGATTTAGGAAACTATACTCAACTATTTTTCTTAAAACATCACGGAAGAATAAATTCATATAGCCTCAAAATATTTTATTTTTTTCTTAGATATCTATGCATTACGCTTGCAAAATTACCAGGAGTTAATGTTAAAAAGAAATAAATTAATAGTTTGTAGTCAAAAAGGTAGCATCGCAGACCCCGGACAGAATATTTCCTTGCGCAAACTTTTTTCCTATAGGCAAGAAAAGTTGAGGCCCTAATCCTATACCAAAAAGCACAGTACCTTCTAATGTATAGTTTTTCAGGATATGCATCGCAAAGTTTCTCAAGTTCCCGTCCAACATAGTTTTCTGAGGGAGACGTACGTAAAGGCTTAAACTGAGTACGTTCTTCACAATCTAAAATATAGATAGATAAATACTGGGGGGAAAAAACAATTTGGTTTCTTACCGCTAGTCTCGCCCACATCAATAGGTCTTCACCCGCTGCCACCCCTACAGGAAATCCACCAATCTCCAGCAAGGCTTGTTTCCGAACGCAAATAGAAGAAGACCATACAGGTGGGTCTGATTGATATGCAATTTTGAAATAATTATCAACTACTCCCTCAAAATCATCGCTGATTCCTTTAAAAATAGGCTTTAGCCTAGTCCCGGAAGCCCTCTGGAAAAAGTAGCGAGTTACAAATACTTTCCCTTTAGGGTATTTTTCAGTTAGACGCTCTATTTCTGCCAAGAATCCACTTAACCATACATCTCCAGCATCTAAAAAGGCAATTAGCTCTGATCGGGCTACTTTTATACCTCTATTTCTCGCTGCTGAAACTCCAGCGTTTTCGTGATCAATGATCCTAATTCTATTATCCTTTATACTGCGCACAACTTCAGGGCCATTATCTGTTGAGCCATCATTAACGACAATAAGCTCAAAATCCGAAACAGTCTGGGTGAGGACCGATTCAACAGATTTTCTCACCTCCGCCTCTTTATTGTAAAGAGGCATGACCACAGATACTAAGGGCACTTTGTTTTTTGAAGATCTATTATCCAATTTGTAAGGAGTTCCTAATCCTTCGCAAGCAAACCGTAAGCCCCAATTGTAGCCTCCGCAAACCTTTCCATCGAAAAAAGCCTTCGCACCCTCTTCCGCCCCTTCGCACCCATTTCTCTTGCTCTCTCAGGGTTCTTGAGCAGATCGATCAGCGCTTTGGCCAGTGCCGTACTGTCACCGGGAGGCACAAGGAGGCCGGTTACTTCTTGCTCAACGACTTCCCTCAATCCATCAACATTAGACCCAACAACCGGCAATCCTACAGCCATTGCCTCTGCAGCCGCAAGTCCGAATCCCTCAAATAGTGAAGGCACTACCGCAATATCTGAAATGGCGAGCAGCTTGAAGACTTCATCCGGCTCTTTTTGTCCCATCCAAAAAATGTTTGAGGCGATTCCCAGCGCCTCTGCTTTGAGCTTTAAGCTTTCACGTTCAGGCCCATCGCCGATCACAAGGAGCCTTACGTCAGGAAACGCTGTTGCGACCGCTACCATGGCATCCAGCAATATCCAGTGGCCTTTCTCGCCACTAAGCCTACCGACTATAGCGACTACAGGGTGCGCATCGAGCCCCAATGCTCTTCTGAGGTTCCCCCGATCAGGACAAGATATAGTAGCAGCAATAGCTGATAAATCTCCCGCATTATAAATTGTATAATGCTTTCGTTTACGGTTTTTTTGCAATTTCGGATCGAAGAGCGCACTACTTCCAAACCATGATTCTTCAACCGCCTTTGAAATACAGAAAAATGAGGTGCACAACCTTGCCCCAAACCTCAAAAGGAGCCTTGCTTTTCTCCCATAGGGACGACCCGGTTGATGGACTGTCGCAAAAACTGTTTTTATCCTTGCTATCCTGGCGGCAATTATGGGGACAAGCCCTGGAGCAACATATTGGATATCGATAATATCCGGTCCGAGTTCGTTAAATATGGCAATAAGCCTTCGAACCAATTCAAAAATCCGGCTTACCCCAAAGTGCCCATCGGAGCGGTCCAGTCCCAACAGAATAACCCGAGCGCCTGCCGTCTTGAACCACTCAACTACAGACACATCATACTCATAATAGCAGCATACCGTGACTTCATGTCGGCCGGATATCAGGACCCGCACAAGATTTAAGGTCTGAATTTCCGTGCCGCCTATATGAAGGACGGGTATTGCGATTACAACGCTAGTCATTTTTTGTCATTATTTACTGCGCTCTTCCAAACAGCTTAGCTGTACCTCTCAGCAAAGCTTGCGATTTCCTCAGCAGGCTATGGAGTGCGCCTGGAACCGTGACCTCGCTTGAGTAAAGCTCGATGCTTTTTTTGGACCATTGCCGCTTATATTTCTCTTGTTGTCCCGGTCAGAAGGAGAGACCTTTGAATTTTCCAGAAAAAGCGTAAAGGTAGTCGCTGGTGATAAAATTTGACAAAAATTGTCACCAAATTTTAGGTTTCGGACCCGCCGCAGGCGTGCATTGCGAGCCACATGCTCAATTTCCACCGTGATCCAGTGCTCCAGGAACCTCAGTATGCCCTTTTTCTACCTGCGGGCACACGTCTCCCCCCTGTTTTCAGGCGGTTACCAATTTAGCCCCTCTATTTATATTGAACGCCATCTGCCTGCACATCGTATCCCATATATTTTTGAGAATCGTGGTGAACCGGGCCCGGTGGGCACCGTCATGTAAATGACTCAGACCAAAGTACTGTTCAACCCGCCGGCCTGGAAGCGAATGTATCTCTTCTTCGATATCTTTTTGTTCCTTTGTATTTCAATTTCAGTTAATTTTGCGGTCATCGTATCCTTCCGCATTATCCCCGCCAGGGAAAAGACCCCCTCTGGGCCGGAGGCCATTTTTGATCTGCCCTTGACTGAACCTGGCTTACTTTTCATCAGCACACCTGTTGGTTGCCACTCGATTTGTGAGCCATCTATCCTGGAAGTCATGTGATCTCTTTAGCCTTCGTTCCGTCCACATTGCCTCTGATCTAGACGGAAACGTCTCAGTTGCAACAACCTGCCATGGGCCATCAATTTTTGTTGATCTAACCTTACCTGCATTGTGAAGCTTCAGTCGTCTGCTCAGATCTTTCGTTTGCCCAACATATATACGGCCTTTCGAAAGGCTCTCAATGGCATATGTCACGTACATCTGGTGAAGATTTTTGAAATTGGAAAGAGAGTGACCTTGCAACTACGGCCCGCCAGCCTATAGCGTCAATAGAGGCGACAGGAATCCCCTCGTTTATGCTAAATCCTCTCTTGGCAAACTCCTGTAAGACTACGTTGTTCAACTCTATCATTGCTTCCCTCCGGCCTGGAGGCTTTGGATATTCTGCTACGGAATCTTGAAAATGCTTATGGCCTAGAGGACCAAAGGTCCGGCAGGTTGAATGATCGGCCTCCGGCCCGGAAGGGGACCTAAGCCCCGGAGGGGGGAGGGTTTATCCAGGGTGAGACTTAAAAACTTTTTGAAAGAAATACGGTCATTAATCTGGTTCTCAAGTTCGGGATCTGAGCGAATATGCCTGCCGGTCCGTAGGCCTCCAGGCCGGAGGGAAACCCATTCCGGACTACGTCCTCCAGGTCATAAACATTTCTGGAGTAGCATACATTTCAATAACATTAATGGAGGGTAGGCGTCTGCGCCTTCTTTGCTCGTACCAACCTCATAGTGTTCCAGCAACACCGCCCCGATGTTCCTCCATTTAACTACCTTGTTTATCTTCTCCATCATTTTGAGGCTACGATTGTTCTCCAAAGACTTGGAAACCGCTAAATCGGCCACTCCGCAAAAGACGCTACGGATCGTTGACAAAACTTAACTTTTTACCTATCTGCTTGTAGCCCATGACCCTCTCCTCTATCTCTGTTGTCTAAAGCTTTTAGAGAGGATTTATATCATGCATCACCTGGCATGTCAACATAATTATTGATCTTAATTGCCTTTAACATTCTTTCGCTATGTCTGAATAAGTCTTATATAGCACGAACTTAGAGTTTTTAGGGTATAGCCTCCGTTGACAATTTTTGGCAGGTTATGCAAAGGTCTCTATAAAGGCAGAAATCCCCTGAGTCAGAATAGTTGTCACCCACCGCCAAGTTAATTCATATTGGGTGCATCCGGAGTTTCTGATTATGCCTTTTGTTTGGAGCCAAATTTTGCA
>CAZYVR010000290.1:0-7884 GCA_964651145.1 uncultured Victivallales bacterium
TGAGGATGCGCAACTTTCGAACTCGCACTATTTTTTTGCTTTTCTAGATTCAAAAACTGAACCGAGGCCACATGGCATTGAAAAATTATTTAACCCAAGCAGTGCAGATTACTCGCTACGCACAAAGTAGTGGTTTTTTCGAGCTCAATGAATTATGATAGGTTCCAGGAATTAAATATACAACTAATCTGCTTTCAAGCAATGCAGATTAGTCTTTGTGCTCAAAAACCGGTTTTTTCGAACTCAATGAATTATGATAGGTTCCAGCATTGGGAGTCCGCTGAACCTTCACCGTTTTAGGCTAAAACTACCTCTGAGAATCTATCCGGCAAACTTAAGCCTGACAAAAAATATCAGTCAGTATCTATGGGTGAGTTTTTAAATACTGCGTAAATGAATAAATATTTTTTTTGCTTCTTCTCTTAGTTCTTTTAATTTATCGACAGTGGGAGTGCAGGGCATACGGCACTCAATATTGAAAGGGCCAGCGTAGCCATTTTTTTTGAGTAAATAGAAGGTTTGGGGAATGTCAATTATGCCTTCACCAGGGGGTAAATGGTCCTCCCATTCTCCATTATTGTCGGATATATGACAAGTTGCTATCTGATTGACGCAGTTTTTAATCACATCTTCCAAATTCTCGTTCAAATTAGAATGATTAATGTCAATACAGATTTTAAGATTGTCTGAATCAAAGGATCTGACAAAAGAGGCAATCTCAAAACTATCTGGATAACGTTCATTTATTTTTGGTTTGTGGGGAACGGTTTCCACGGCAAGGGTCAAATTTAATTCAACCGCTTTGCGGTGAAGCTCCTCAATGCTTTTTTCCCATCTATCTCCAACCGAAGAATCGTTGAAGCGATGAAGATAATGAACAACATAAGGACAAGGAGCGAAGCAGGCGGCATTTTCCATTCTGACAATTTCTTTTCCAATAGAGTCGCGTCTTTCGCCGTCGAGTAAAGAAACGGCATTGTAGCCTAGTGTCCCATGTACAGCCCAAATATCTACACCTGTTTTTTTCAACGCTTCTATTCCATTGGGCGATATTTTGTGTCGACGAGATATTTCTATCATGGAAAAACCAGCTTCAGATGCCATTTCTACAGCTCTGGAGAAGGTTATTCCTGATTCTTCCTCTCTTTTGAATATGGAAGTGCTTAATGATATTTTCATTTTTTCCCCTGGTTTAATGCCATGAATCAGGCTCTTCATCGTAGACTGCAATCATGTCTAATAGAAAGGTTTCTCTAGTATAGATTTCTATAGTATGCGTTCCTTTTTTTAGCTTTATAAGCTCAAAGAATCTTTTAGGAACCCTAGCCGCATTTGACCATATCCAGCAATCTGACGAATTTCTCAAGGAACATCTTTCGGGTTCTGATCCATCAATGCTGAGAAAGCAGGAATCATGCGTAGCGGCAGGTTTTTCCTGAGCTGTTACTCTTAGTCTAAATCGATAAAGGCCATCTTTAGGGATCTTAAATTCATACTTTGCAGATGGGCCTTCGGGCTTGTTCTTTCTTTCTTTGCCAATTTCAAGCGCTTTGCCTCCTGATGCTCCAGAATTCTCAATAATTTTGAATTCCGAGTCATTAATGAAGTTTTCGGCTTCGATATAGCAGGCAAACCCTTTTTCTTTTTTAGGCTTGATGTTTTTGTTCCCATCGACGATGGCATAAACCATTGCGATGCGTGAAAAACCGTTTCCAAGCCTTGTAAGGAAAGCTCCACGATAGACGCCGGGTCTCTTGAAGTTTTCAGGTTTCATTGAAACGCTTAACTTTAATTTTTGCCCGGGATTCAAAGTCGCTTTTTTGGGAGAAACTTCGAACCAGTCAAAAACAAAATTCTTTTTTATTTCGAAACTTAAAGGAGAACTTCCCTTGTTTTCTATTGTCACGATTTGCGCAGGCGGAGCTTTTTTATTTTGAGCCGCCTTAAAATGCAATCTGAATTTGTCCATGAAAAGCGGAATAGGACGCAAAGGCAGAACCATTCCAGAAGCATATTCAAACGCTCCGATGTCCGGCTTATTTCCTTTACATTTTTCTGTGAAGTTTGGAATAAATGTTCCGTTGTCGATAGCTGGGCTTGTCTTTTTTAAATTGAAAAAACCTGATTCAGGATTAACAAAGTCCGGGTTTGCAAAAATACCGTTAGCTTCCTGCCCCAAAGTCTTCATTTCCTTTTTGAGACCTTCGAGGTAGTTTGTTTTTTTTGAATAAAGAAGGTCGAAGTCGAAATCATTCTTTGATTTGAAAACCAGCTTATCAAAGATTTTTCTAGCTACAAAAATATTATTTCTTGTTACTGCTTTTATTATTCCGTCTTCAGGTGGATTCCGATTGTATCCGCCATATGCGGCATTTGGGGAAAAAGAAGTATTGTTAAAAAAGAACAGTCGCCCTTTGCCATAAATGCCATGTCCATTTTTAAACGGAGCTCCGATTATGCCATCCTCATCGGAAAGGTTTTCAATGAGGTTCCTATATATGTAGGCAGGGCCGAAATTGCATCGGCCAGTGCTTATGCCACAAAGCGCGCCTTCTATTCTATTGTGATGAAATCTTACGTTCATTTCTCCGCCTTCTAACTCTACCCCATCATCATTTGCAAACGCCAACATGTTTCCGTAAATATCAGCGTCCCTGTAAAAACCGCCTACGCGATTATTGTTTCCTTCAATCACATCGTTCCAACGATGCTGATCGCTTCCTATAAAATCGTTGTATCTTATAACAACCCCTCCGGTTGAGAGCACATAAATGGCCTCCGGCCCCGCAGGATGCTCGTAAGCCCAGGAGTTAGATCGTCCACGTGGATCGTGAATATAGCACCTTTCGATAAGGATGTTGCCGCTCTTGAAGATGTTGATGCCCGGGTCGTAATTAACCCTTTTTTTGCCTACATAATAATTGCCATCTCTCTGCATGTCCTGAACTCCGATTCGTCCCCATCTTGAAATATCGCAGTTGATAATTCTTATGTTTTGTGAATATTGCAGGTCGATTGCAGATCTGTCGCCTCCCTGTATAGTCAGGTTTTCAAGAATGATATATTCAGCGTTTTTAAGTGTTATCGCTCCCTGGGCGCCTTGTTCGCATTTCAGAAGAGAAGCAGGTTTGCCCATATATCTGATCCAGCCTTCAGGAGTTCCTTTTTCTTTTATGACCAGGCCATTTTTTAACGAGTGTTCATCAAGGAGCACTGTTTTAGCTATCGGGACATTCAGGGTCAATGTCTTAAATTCAGTTTTTTTAATTTCTCCAGTATTTTTATTCTCAAGTTTTAATTCGTATTCAGTGTTCTCTTTTAAATTTACAATGCTGAATCTTACTTCCTTTTTTTCTTTGTCTATTACAGGGGGATAGGCTCTATTCCAGGCCTCGTTTTTTTTTTCTTTAAAAGCAGAGCTCCATTTTGAGTCTGGATTCTCAATTTTCAGGTAGATGCTGCATGACTCAAATGCGGGAAACGTTTCTATTTGAGCGGAGCATGCCTGAGTCACGGCTGCTAAAAAAATGAAAATGCATAATTTTTTCATCGATTATATTCTCCGTTTATTGTTTAAAAGTGTATCCATATAAATTTCCGGCAAAGTCGCTAAAACAGACAAGATTGCCAGCGCAAGCCGGACTGGATTTAACAGGCGAACCAATTCGAATTTCCTGGAGAGCTGAGCCATCATTAAGAGAAAGCACATAAAAATAACCATCATCAGCTCCCACGCAAACAGTCTTGCCTATTATAGCCGGGCTTGAGTTATTGTTGAGATAAATAAATTCTCCAAGGTCAGCTTCTTTTCTATTGCGCGTTTTGAAATTCCACAACATTTTGCCATTGGATGCGTTCAGGCAAGAGACTGAGCTTCCTGAAGCAAAAACAAGTTTGTTGCCTGACAGTGCAAAACTCGAAAGATAATTCATCCCGGAGTCTTTTACTGGAAAGTTCCAAATCAATTTCCCAGTGGATGCTTCAATTTTAGAAATGTTTGAGCGGTGCGCAAAATATATTGAGCCATCGCTGTAAAGCGGACAGGCAAGCCCCCTGTCTTTTTTTCTTTTCGCCCCTAACTCTGTAATGTTCTTTTTCCAGACAACCTTGCCGTCATCAAGGTTGAGCGCAGCTACTTCTTTATTACTTTCAGCAAACACGTTATGGCTTGAAGAGGCGCATCCGCCCATTGGGTAGAAGACTTCAGACGCAATGCGTTGTCGCCACAGGATTTTCCCTGTTCCAGAGTCTACCGCAACATTCTGATGCGACATTGTCGCAAGGGTTTTCCCGCTATCAAAAGCCAGAGGGGCAATAGCCAAGCGCCATTCATATTTATTGGTTTTCTTTTTTGAATAGTGAGTATTCTGATATAAATATGCCGACCACAAAGGTTCTCCATTTTTAAAATCCAAAGCCCAAAGCGTTCCCTCCGCTCCCAGCGCGAAAATCTTATTGTCCGAAGCAAGGATAGATGAGTATATTGATTCAGGCAACCTTTTTTTCCAAAGAATCTTTCCAGTAACAGCGTCAATGCAAACGACTCCGGAATTTTTCACTGGAATATCAGGATCTGAAGTTCCGAAATACACTTTGCCTTTATAAAGAACGGGGGATCCTGAATATGGTTGAAATTTGCCGAGATTCATTTTCCAGCGCAGTTTCAATGGCGGCTTCATCGCTATTTGGACAGAGCGCGTCTTATTGCTTCCTGTATGGGAATTCCAATTTTCATTTTTAAGTATTTTTACCAGCTGAGCATTCTTGTCAACGCTTGGAGAAGGATTCTTCTTTATTATCGGAATTGTTTCTGTGGAGATTTTGCCATTGTCAATATTTACAACTCTAGCCCTTATTGTTCCCGCTCCCCAATCTATTGTTCGCCACGGAGCGCTGCAAATTACAGGCTCTTCTGGCATATTATACACATGATGCGCGTGCATGTGTCCTTGTAACAATGCAATAATCTTGTGATCCTTTTTCAGTTCAGCAATTTCCTTTCTTAGCATTTTTGTTATATGACCTATAAGAATCACAGGTTTATTCGCTGGAACATATTTCAAGTCGCTCAAAAGCCATTTCCAGATTCGCTCGCGCTCGAATGGCGAGAGAAATGACTTCTCGGAAATGGTTGCAATAAAATGGACTCCCCCATAATTCCATGAATACGCAAGGGGGCCAAATACTTTTTGGTAATTGCCTGTCCGGGGATGCTTCATTTCTTTTTCCAGAGCGTCGTGCCCCCCGAAACACGGCCAGAACTGGCGCGCGCTTTTGTCGGTTTCCTTTCTTATTGCCATAAGATTTTCAAGCTTTCCATGTGGGGTGAGGTCGCCGACGCATATGTAAAAACTTGAATTTTTGGCTTTGGATATTTCTTCAAGCTTCTTGAATCTTTCAACCCATTCCCTGTTTGATTTAGCTATAAGGAATTGTATGTCGGAGCTATGAATGAAAGAGAATTTTTTGTTTTTACTTTCAGGATCCTCAGATAATCCGATGTTGGCATTTTCTTTGTCATCATCAATAAAAATGAAGAAATCTTTTGTGAATTTCAAGCCTTCAGGCTTTATGGCAAAAACACAAACAGGATTTTCAATGGTGATGTCATCAAAGGTATAGTTTCCTTTTTTTTTAGTTTTTACTATTCTTTCTCCATCGGAAACGTAGATTCCGCTCAAACCTCTTTCATCTTTGTCCAAAATTCCATTTCTATTCGAATCCAGAAAGACCCTGCCTGAAACATTTGCAGATTTTGCCCATGCAGAAACTGAGCATGCCAAAACTGCGATAACCAAAAAAGGCCTTAATGATTTCATCTAATTTGATTCCTTCCTGAATTTTTTAATTGTGACTGAACATGCTAGTGTGATTCGACAAATAGAGCTTGGCGAACCAGGCGCTGTGTCCATCAAGAAACGTCATATTCACCCCCTTCTGATGACGGAAACCGATAAGATTTGATCTTAGATAATCGTTGGTCCATACATCTGGATCAGACGTGTCATCATTGGTGTCACCGAAGAGTATTTTTGATGAAGGGTTTTTTACTTCAGACAGCCTTATAAATTTATTCTCATAACCAAATTCGCTGTTCCATCCATACCCCGAATGCGCCCATGCAGCAGACAATATTTTCTGGGGGGTTTCCGGGCAAGCCATAAGGTTCTGTTTTAGAATATAACTCCATTCTTGATTTGGAAATCTACCGATATAAGGCTGGATATCCCTGAACCATTGCACCCGTGAAGCTCCGCCTCCAGAGGATCTTGGGAGCCAGCCATTGTAATCTCCAAGATACATGGCGGTTGCATGCGAAAAAGCCTTTTCCGTATTTGTGCATTTTATTCTGCGCGCCATTTTTCTGGCGTTCTGAAGCGCTGGAAGAAGCATGCTGGCGAGGATGGCAATTATAGCAATTACAACAAGCAGTTCGATGAGCGTGAAAATCTTCCTGTTTTTTAAAGCGCAACAGTACATTGTGGTGTCTCCCTTGCTTTGATTAAGACTCTAACAGCATCCGCCAACTTTCGAGTCGAATGCTCGATATTTTCATTTAAGTTAAACATGTTATTGATGTGGTTTGCAATCATTCCTGCAATCTCAGTCGAATCCAAGTTGTACTCAGAAATAAGCTTTGAACTTTCAGCTATAAATACGGAATCTCTAAAATCCTCCAGATTCAGGCTTTTATAAGCCGATGATTTCCTGATAGGAATCCCAAATTTCAATGCGCCTATTTTGTCCTGCACTTTTTCAGAAAGCATAACATTAATAAACTTCTTAATAAGAACAGGATTTGTGCAATTTTTTCTTACGCACAACAAGTCTGCGGCCATTGTGTTAAAATCCTTGCCGTCACTGAGAGCCGGAAAAGGAACAACTCCCCAATCAACGCCTCCGCTGAGAGTTAACTCCGCGACTGCCTGCCTGGCTCCCATCATAAAAGCCATGTTGCCTTTGAAAAATTCCGTATTGTCCGAGTTTACTGAAACATTCCCTAGAGCATCTTTTATTTTCCTGTAAACAGAAAAACCGCGGATTGTCTGGGGCGAGTCGATCTTTACAATGTCATCATCACATAGCTTGCCGGAAATAAGTCCTCCGCCCGCTCTGAAAACAAAGTTCATCCAACATGTAGGCTGGTTGCTCAAGTGGAATATATTTTCAGCAGGCAGTTTTTTTCTTAGTATCTCTATTGATTTTAAAAAATCATCAAAACTCCACATTGAATGAGGAGGAGAACATCCATTTTTCTTTAAAATCTCTGAATTGTAAAATATAACTCTTGGAGAAAATAGGATTGGGATGCCCGGCAATTTTCCTGTTTCAGAGTAAGCCTGAAAGGGCGCGTTGAAAAACATTGAATCTTTCTCTGGCAGATCCGAGAAGAATTCTCCCAGATCCATATATTCATTTCGCGCCCGTTGAAGAGCCCAGATTGTCCTTATCTCAAAAACGCTTTCAGGGAAATCCGGAGAAGGGCGAAGCTCTGGCAATTCTTCTCTTATTATGTCAATTATTGGCAAAAGCAGCCCGAGATACCTTTTGGGATTATAGAAACTTAGATTATTTTGAAGGATTCTGTTATTCCAGCCTTTCAAAATATATGCTCCACTCCGTGGGGCGATATAGAGGATTCCATCTTTTGATAATTCCTCTAGTCCTTGCTGAACTTTCACAAAAGAAATATTCCATTTTCGGGAAAGAATTCTTGCGCTCGGTAATTTTTCCCCTTCTTTCAATTTGCCATCCAAAAGCATTCTAAGAATACTGTTTCTTACTTTTGTGATTTTATCTTCCATGTTTTAAGTAATTTCTTTTATTTTTATAATTTAATATAGCGCTGCTACTTGAATATGTCAATTATAGATATTAAAATAA
>CAZYVR010000291.1:0-7752 GCA_964651145.1 uncultured Victivallales bacterium
GAAAAATATCATCATTCAAACAAAAAAAACAGATGTGTCAGTAATGACGCTTACTGCGCATTTAAGATAAGAGAAGAGCGGCTACGCCGCAGGTGTTTCACACCTTAAAGAAAGAAAAAACTGTTCAGACAAAAGGGCTCACTTCAAATTGCATTTTTTTGAGAGTCTGAACAGAATGATCCTGTTCCTCAAAAAGAAGGAACCAGAATTGTCTTTCAATAATTGAAACTTAAAATACATGGTGGATTCTAAGCTTCAATACCTCGCCTGAACTGGCAATATGCTGAGAACGCGGCAAACGAAAGTCATTCGTCATCTTTCCGTCAAA
The DNA here is from genome assembly GCA_964651145.1 of uncultured Victivallales bacterium. GTDB lineage: Bacteria > Verrucomicrobiota > Lentisphaeria > Victivallales > GWF2-45-14 > CAZYVR01. Next base: position 329 of record CAZYVR010000291.1, read on the forward strand.
TATAGCCTTGAAATGCAGTTGTCAACAGTTAACTTATTATCTATAAATGGTTTATTGTGGCAATAGGGCAAATCGCTGGACACCTACAGCCTTGCCATATTCGGACGTTGCTTGACGTAATCACTAGCATTACGGTCGAGTTGTCTAATATCAGGACGTTTATCCTTAAGCACAGGCAAAAAAGGTGCCTTAAAATAACTTATCTAAACATGAGAAGTTTAGGCTGTTAATTAAATATGCCAGTTCTCCTTTTGCTAAAATCCCCAAGGTCAAATTAGTTCAAGAAGAACGAGAGGCTTTCACCCTTGAAGAGCTGAAATTGATTTCAGAACATGCCGATGTTTTCATATTGCCGCTCTTTACTGTTGGTCTACGCACAGGGTTGCGCGAAGCTGATATCTGCCTTCTAAAATGGAGCGAGATAGACTTAAAGAATGGTCTGATAAAACGGATAACACGTGAAACTCAAAAAGAAGTCACCATCCCTATAATACCGCCGCTTCGAATATTTATAGAAGAACAACAACTGATACAAGAACAAAATGAATATGTGCTTCCTGCACACGCAGAGATGTATCAGAGCAACCGTAGCGGCATATTTTGGCGGGTTAAAAACTTTCTAGTGTAAAAGATGTGCACAGCTTGCGTCATACATTCTGTTATTATGCCGGGTTGTACAATATTCCTTTGGTAATAGTCCAAGCTGTAGTCGGGCATATGTCGCCTGAAATGACCAAACATTACAGCATGCACGCGACACACAAAGAGATTAAAGAATCGTTCCGCAATATGCCGAACCTTTTAAATTTCTCGCAGCCGACAGAAAAACAATTGCCTGCTTCAAAAGAGCCGGAACGAGATAAATTGGCTGAACTGGTGCAAGTTGCCGATATAAAGAAAATCCAGAAAGCAATTAAATTACTGGAAGGATGATAGTGAATTTAATGCTTCAGTTAACCATACACGCCCCCCTTAAAAGCACAAACTACAGGACAAAATCTCGGTATATCGCCAGTCTTTTTTTGCTTAAAACATCAATCTTTGCAATTCATTTTTTTTAGGCTAACGCTTCACTTGTCGCGTTCAGGTGGTTGTTCGATCTGAATCCGTTTCCTCATTTCGTCGAATTCCTTCCTGAGCTTCTGGAGATCCTCCTCGGCATCCGTCCCGAGTACCCGATGGATTGTTTCGGTAGAGGACACGATGATCCCACAGAGGCTGTCGATGTAAGGGAGTAGTAGATTCATATCAAGCGGGGCATAGTACTCGACGTTGAAGTCCGTCTCGTCCGGCGAGATGTTGACGTGACGCGATACAAGCGCACGCAGGTTGTTGTGGGAATGGCAACACAGGAAGTTGTACACGGATTTGTACACGGGGCTCAGATTCACCTTGTCGAACTTCTCGTTTTGCCTGAGAGGGCGATAGCCGTCCTGCTTGAGCTCCGCGAGCTCGGATTCCCACTCCGAAAGGGTCTCGTCAAGATTGGGTGCCAACGCAATTCCGGCAAGGAAAGGGTTCTCTCCTTTCTTCGCCTCCCGAAGGATCTTGATCCATTCCCTCTTCTCCGCTGCACGGAGGTAGTAGCCGTACTTCCGGTCGTTGGCGAGGTTGGTGAAGTCAAGGTTCGCCTCAACCACGGATCTCAGTAGAATCGGTATGCCAACCGCTATGTCCTCACGAATGAGGACGCAAATTGACCCGAGCAGTTCAAGCATCGTGCCGTACAGCGAGACGAGACCGAGATGCCAAGGGTGTTTCTTGTTGAAGCGAAAGCGAGTGATGAGGTCGAGCGCAACCTCGTGGAGGTGGCTCATGAAGTCACGGTATGCGTCGTGTGTATCTTTCATTTCTGTGCTAGTTCTTCAGGTGAAATTATCTGAAAATCATAGTCATTCTTTAGCCAATTTACATTATCCTCACTAAAAATAGATTTATTGCCAGCCTTTTGCGCTGTATCTCTAGTGCAGAAGTAATCCCCACCAACAGCTATGTGGCAAGCAACAGAATCTCCGTCAGCCCACTCAGCAATCGCTTTAGCTATATTACCCGCTTCATTCTTTGGAGCTTGCTCAATTCCATTCATCCAGTGAGTATCATATTTTTTACCCAATACTTTAATATGAAACACTCCTGCTTCCTTTGATTCAATTTCTCTATCGATTGCAAATACTTTGTCGTGATATGCACTTAAGTCATCGTGCTTAAAAAAATGAGCTTTGATATCCGGGTTTACTATCCCTGCAATTCTTGGCAGCTTAATTATCTGAAATCCGATAGCGATTGCATCTTTCAAATGCTTTTCTAAGTAACTGTTGTTTCCAGGGTGCGCTGATTTGTCTGGACCAATCGAAAAAGATAATTTAATTTCATTTTCTTCTTCTTGCTCTGATACATCAATCTTGGGTTTGTATTCAGAAAAAAATTCTTTGCGGTCTTTTCTTTGTATTGCTTCAAGTGTAAATATAGTTTCACACAAGAATGGTGTAATTCGCTTTTCGTCAATAGCTTTTCTAATTATCTTAAAACTTTCAATAGAAGGTTCATTCGGAAAGATCTCTGGTGAAGCAATTATTCTCCAGACATTTGAGTCAAATGTAATTTTCATGATTTATTTCATTTCCTGTTCTGCACATAACAAGTTATTATAAAGTTTCTACATATCATTCTGAAATTGGCATCCAATTTCAGAGTGATATGAATATCCAGTTTCTTCACAGGCTGCCTGTGAGTTCTTTTTTTAATATTGAAACTAATTCTTGATTAAATGAATTAAACGATTCAAGCTCTTTTATCCTCCCTTTTATTAATTTATTATTTTCTTCTTTAATGCTTTCATCAATACTCTCATCACATTTTCCGGCAGACTTAAGCATATTGTAAATGCGCGTTCAATGGCTCCCGCCCCTGACGTGACAATATGTGATCTATAATCATATTGTCATGCCATCTCTTTTTGTATATCACAATCTCTTCCTTTAGTTTATTTTAAACTGTCGCGCTTTATGTGCTTGGCTGTGCATTGCATTTCATTTAAATGGTACACTAAGACCGTTTCCGCCAACTTTATTCTGTCACCGTCTTTGAGGAGAACTCTTTTTACTTCTTTGCCGTTTACACATGTTCCATTTCTGCTGTCCAAGTCCTCAATTCTGTGTATCGCTCCATCCTTGATAATTTTTGCGTGCTGCTTGGAAACTTGCTTGTCGCGCAGAGCTATATCACAGTCGGCTTTTCTCCCGACAACAGAAGTTTCGTTGTCAAGAGTGAAAACCGTTTCCTCATTTTTATTCATCAATACAAGTATCGCCATAAATCTTCTCCATGCATAATCTTAAGATAGATTCTCTTTTTGTAGATATTTTCTATTATACATTATCACCCTCAAATAACTACTAAGAAATCATAAATGCAATGATAGAGTTTTTCAAGGTTGTTTTCTCTTTATATGCATCTTGTTTTGCGGATTTTTAGCTTTTATAGAATTGAAAGTCATGTATATTGTCAAAGATATGAAATATTGATAAAAACGGATTACAATGGACAAGCATACCAAAATTACAGACTCACAGAAGCTCAAGAACGTGCATCTTATGGTTAAGGGGATGCGGATGCCTCCAAAACCCAGAGGAGTTTCTTCCAAAAGAGGCATTGCGTTTTGGGCTGTTTGCATAGGCATTATTATTGCTGTTGCGTTGGTCTTGGTGATTTTTCTGTAAATTGAACAATACTTCACTCAAAAAGGAGACTGACTGATTATGGCAATGACAAAACGCGATCTGGTTATGAAAATTTCAGAAGACACCGGACTTATACAGAAGGACGTTGCGAAAGTTGTGCAGATGACTCTGGACGGATTTTCAGACGCTCTCGCCAATGGCGAAACACTGGAACTGCGAAACTTCGGCGTATTTGAAGTTGTGACCCGCAAAAGCCGCATAGGCCGCAATCCCAGGCGCCCCGAAAAAGAAGTTGTTATACCCGCGAGGTCAATGGTCAAATTTCGCTCTGGGCGGGCTCTGAAAGCCCGTGTTGGCAAGCTTGATCCCAGCGATATTTAACAAGCCCTCTATGCGTATTTTCCGGCTAGCGCGCCTGCCAATTACCATTCAACATTTATATATTTGACTTGATGCGCGCTGAGGCTTATCGGTATTATGTTTTTCTCTATTGGAATTTTCAGAGAACCGAATGATTCTGCGTCCGTTATCTTTAATTTTTCACCTTCTAATCCTAGCGTTTTTAAATTGATTGCTAAAAAGGAACCAAGCTTATGCTCTTTTTTAAAACGTTTTTGAGTCAAGCTGTAATTTGATGTGTTCAGGGCAACAATTAGCATTTTTTTCTTTTCTCTGTTTATATAAGCGCTGGCAAAAAGCCCTTTCATTTTTCCACCAGTCGGGGTTGTTGTCGCTTGGATTGCGGATGGTTTGTCCCAGTAAGGCAGAAACTTTACATTAAGATCGGTTATTCCCCACCAGTCCAGCATTCTGAATAGAAATTGACACATTCCACCATCGCCCTGGCATAGGTTCCATGAATGAATATCGTGCCCTATCATTAAGCCATATGCTTCTCTTGCTATTTGTTGAGGATATGTCCATTTTTTTCTTGATTTGAATGCTTGCAGGAGTCTTAGGTCCAAATGAGGCACAAGCCCAAGTGTTTTTTGGTTGAACATGGAACGCCAGAAATCTTCTGTATACACTGCAGAATAAAACCCATTTCCCTTTTTTAACTTTTCGGCATTTTCTGTCCAAACAATAGATTCCCCTTCAAAGTGCCCGTCAACGAATGACATTATGGGCGGTATGGCTGTCACTCCGGGATAGACAAGCACTAAACCTTTCTGGGGTCTTTGTTTATGAACTAGCGCATATATTCTTCTCATTAGTTCGCGTCCTTTTAGAATAGGAAAAGTAGGTTTTATATTTCCATTTTTATCGATATACCCAAAGCCCGCATCAAGATTTGAACTGGAGGATTTTACGCCGCCATCAAAGTATATGCCCATTTCATTGCTGTTTTTCAGATACCAGTCAAGATGGTAAATAAAGAAGTCACAGAAGCTTTTTGACGGATTTATATTGGTTTGGTTCCAGCCGGGAGTCTTCTCGAAGCCGTCGCGTGGCAATTTAGTCCATTCATGCTGAAAAAGGCGCCATTCTTTTAGGAGATTATTTTCGTCTTTCGTGTCATAGTGCCTCATACCAAAAAAATGCAATGAAGAAAATGGAATATGTCCCAAGGGAGAATTTTGGTTATATTTTTTTGATTCAACTTCCCATCCAGCGAAAGTGTTTTTGTTTTTAGGAGCATATTTTGCCTCTCTTGGGATAAGCCATCCCGGAGACAAACTCCATTGATTATAATGGAACTCTATGTTATGAAATTTTTCTGGCTCTGCAAGACGCCATGGCAAAACTGGAGCTTCCATAGATTGTGAACGCCAGTTTTTAGGACGAGGCTTGATTGGTGTTGCCATAATGCCAAAAGAAAGCTTAAAGCTTTGCGGCATAGCAGTCGGATCGTTTACAAAGTTAACCTTTATCTTTCCACATTTTTTAGTTCTGATTACTTCATAAACTTTTTCAGGATCTTTGGAATGCCAGTATTGATCAGATTCGGCAAAGAAAGAAATGCCACCAACTTCATCGCCGATCCAGAGATATGGATTAAGTTTAAAATTGCTGCTCCATGACTTTTTAGGAAACCAGTAATCGCGCAAGCAAGATGCATTAAAAAGAACGCAGCGTTCACGATTAAGAGGAATATCAAGCCATAGTTTGGATATATTTATATCATGCTTGCCTATGAATTTTATGTCAAACCAAAGCATTCCATCGTATTCCAAGCGTCCTGTCGCATTTAGAGTATAGGCCCCTAAGCTTCCAACTCCTTCAAAATGAGCCTTAGTTGGAGTGATTTTTGTGAATTCCATCTTATTCCAAATTGGGGATATATTTTTCCCATTTTTACTCATGAATAAATTTACAGGAGAGGGAAGAAGTTTGTGCATATTGCTTGTTATCTGAACAGGAAAAGGCGAGGAATTGAACTCATATACGCGATTCCAAACAGCTATTTTTTCCGACTTGGCCGCGTTGATTATTTTTATTGGAGTGAAAGGCGGGAGCACAATATCTTTGATCCCTAATTTATTGTCTTTCCAAGGATATGTTTTCTTTTCAAATTCAACAGGATTAGAGTTTGCGTTTATTTTCTCATTGTGCGTCAATTTTGCTGTTATCTTGTATTTTCCGTCTTTCAAGTTATTGAAAACAAAAATTGTTTTTATTTCTTCTTGCGCATAGGATACTTGCAATATTTTTTCTTTTATCTTGTTGCCTTTAGCGTCTGTCACGGTTAAAAACAGTTTGCCTTTGCTTTTGCTAGGCAATATTGTTTGAAGTTTTAGTTTGCCGCTTGAGGGGTAAAATTTTGCACTAAGAAGCATAGGATCCATTTTTCCGAGATCTGCATATTTAAGGGCTCCCATTTTGTATATGCCTTTGGCTTGTGCTTGATATATAAAGCGATTGAATATGGCAAATTCATCAATTAGGGTCGTCCATGGTTTTTTTGCAATTCCCATTGCTTTTGGGGCGCAGCCTGGATCGATAAATACTTTTCCTTCGTCAGGATTCCAACCCAAGTAAAACTTTTTTCCAATAGCGTTGAATTTGACCTTGTGAGAGTCTAGTTCGCCTTGTTTTTCTCCGTTTAGATAGGCTGTTATTTTTCCGCTTTTCCATGTAAATATCACATGATACCATATTCCTTTCTTAAGGAAGTTGGTGCCGCCTCCGCGCTCAGGATTAAGATCCACAGCTGGCTGTAATCCCGTGGGAAAGTTGGACATTAGCTTTCCGTGCCTGAATGCAGCCATAAAAAGGCTGTTTCTTGGCCATAAATTTTGTATGGCAAGTTGCTCGACTCCTTTGCTCGTATGAAATAGAACCTGAAGTACGTCCTGCATTGCGCCATCCCAGTTTTCGGGAGATATCCAGAATGCAATTGTTCCCTGCTTTTGATTCAGATTACCCTTAGTCTGGAATGCTATCCAATTTCGCCGATTTACTAATTTTAAAGCTTTTCCTTTTTTTCCGGGCTCAAGAGTATTTTTGCCTTTTTCTTTGATTGGATTAGGAGAGCCTTGAGAAATATCCGCTTTTATCCCATTGTCAAATGATTCATAAAAAGTTATATTGTCTTTGTCTAATCCGCTGCCTTGGATCGCGCACAGCGCGATTGACAGAGCTATTGCCTTTTTTGACGCAAAAAGGTTGGCAAACTTCTTCAGCATAATAATTCTCCCGAGTTATAGATGTTAAATTTATTGATGCAATAGCAAAAGGATTTGCTATAATTTCGCCTCTTCTGCGCTTTGTTCCGAGGAATCATAGCTTTCTCTGCGTCTTTAT
>CAZYVR010000292.1:0-7749 GCA_964651145.1 uncultured Victivallales bacterium
TTTAAGGAAATTTCACACCTTATTCAACTGTGCAGATTTTTGGGCGCATTATAACCCTCCATTCGGATCTGCCCCCAATGGAGGGTTGTCTATTATAATGAAAGTTAAAAATAAGGAAAAGATAATGAAAATTAAAAATTGCACGATAACATTTTTGCTGCTTACTTTAATCTTGGGTTTGACGACTTCTTGTGCCGTGGACATGTTTGGTCCGGCTCGACCTGACATAAGAGGTCGCCGATATTTAGAATCAAAAAAAGTTCCTCCCCAATTAGTCACTGCCATAGTTAAATATGAGGATATAGGACTTGCTAATTTTGAGAAATATAGCAAATGCGAAGACTCACACGTTAGACTTTTAATAGCCCAAAATCCATACACACTTAAAAAGTTCCTTAATGAGCTAGCTATGGATAAGCTTTCATATGTCAGGCAAGGGGTCGCCTTAAATAAATCAATTGACGAGGAAATGATCAAAAAGTTAGAAAAAGAAGGTTATGGTGATAGTACAGTGATCTTTGCTCTCGTAGGTAATCCTTCCGTCCCCAAAGAAAAACTTTTGGCTATATTTAAATCTAATAAAAAAAAATATCGATACCTCTTGACTTGTTTTGCGAGGAATCCTAAATGTCCACAAGAGATTGTTGATTATATTTATAAATCAAATGACAGCCAGGCGAAATGGTTGCTAAAGAGGAACCACTTAAAACCATCAGAGCCTAAAACAGCAAAATGAGAATAATATCAAAACGATAGAAGAGGACAATTTAGACAAAATCAATGATTCAGCCTTGGAGGTCTATTTGGGGCTGACCTCATGTTTAAGTGATTTTAGGATGGAGCCGCCAAAAGTCTAATGCATGGGCGAGGAGCCAACAGCTCTGGCATTGTCATGCGTGCTGTTGCCTCCACGAAGCGGCTTTAAAGGTGGCTTCGCCACTGTCCAGTTATTCCGCGATGGCCTGCTGTTGCGCATCGGGAACCCACATTATTCTTTCAGGAACTCCAAGGGGAAACACGCGGACATTTTTGTAGCGCTTGTTGAGGACGCGAAGATTATCCGGCGAAAACAAAAATGTATATGGCTGCAAATCATGAAGAAGTCTGTGAAATTTATGGCAGAGTTCTGTTCTTTTTTTCAAGTCAAAAGTCACCCTTATTTCTTCGATAAGCTTGTCGGCTTTTTTGTTTTTGAACCCGATATGATTGCTGGAAGATTTTACATCTGCCTGACTGGAATGCCATAGCTGATACGGGTCTGGAGAAAGGGCGGCTGTCCAGCCAAGAGTGCAAGCGTCAAAATTTCTGTTTTCAAGCCTTTCCAAAAGGACTGACCATTCAACAGATTGTATTTTCATGACAATCCCACCTTTCGCCATGCCTTCCTTGATGATGGGAAGCATCTTTTGCTGTATGGAGCTGTTTGAGACTTGAAGGATCGAGAATTCAAAATTCTTTCCATCTTTGTCAAGAATGCCGTCGCCGTCAGTGTCGGACCAACCGGCTTCCTTTAAGAGCTGGCTGGCTTTTTTGACTGAAAATTCATAGGGCTGCACATTTTTGTCATAATAAACGCTGTCCACAAAAAACGGGCCGGTGATGATTCGCCCCAGGCCATAATAAACATCTTTAAGAATCCTTTTTCTGTCAATCAAATGCGCAAACGCCTGACGAACTCTTTTGTCTTTGAACAAGGGATTTTTCTGGTTGTAGCCGAGATAGTAGTAAGCTCTTTTTGGATATTTATATTTGCCAAGGAAGCCTTTGTCTCCGAACTCGCTTGTTGCGGTTTTATGCACCCACTGGTCGGGCGTAAGGCCGAGGCTGTCGAGTTTTTTGGAAAGCAGCGCCTGGAAACGCGTATGAGGGTGATTTATCACTTCAAACACCAAATGCTCCAAGGCTGGCATGACGCCATAGTTGCGCCCATAATACTTCTCGAATCTTTTCATTATAAGCTTTTGGCCTTTGTCCCACTTAACAAAGCGATAGGGGCCGCAGCCTACAATCAAACGGTTTCTTTGATGGTCGTCATTAAATTTTTTGCCGTTAAAAGGCCCGTCGTAGGCATGATAAAGATGCCGGGGCAAAGGAGAAAGGCCCAATGTTATTTCAACAGATTTAAAATACTTTTTTTTCCAACAAATTTTAAATTCGTGGTCATTTACGACTTCAATTTTATCCAAATCCTTAAAATATACCCGAAGCGGAGCGCAATCGGTGTCTGTGTTTTTAATTACATCGACATAAAATTTAAAGTCATGAGCTGTCACTTCAACATTTTTCCATTCCTTGCCGGTTACAGGGTCTTTGAAGTCATGCCATAAAACGCCCTTTTTCAATTTAACAGTGTAAGTCATCTTGTCGGCAGATATCTCCCAGCTTTCGGCAAGCTCAGGCTGATGCTCCTCAAGATTTTTATAGTTCAGCGCGGCAAGGCTTTCATTCGCATATCCCCATAGAGTCGAAACAGTGGCGTCGTTGTTTACCATGTTGTTCATATTTTTTGTGTCGGCAGAAACCGCAAATATCATTCTTCCGCCGCTCTGGGCGTTTTTGTTGTAAAATTCGAGGTTCGCTATTTTTCCGACAGCCGGAACAGACGAAGGCGTCTGATTGCCGCTATGCTTTCCCTGGCTGGCTACTCCTGTTATCTGATGCCTGGCAATATCGCGCTTCAGTTCTTTTAATTCTCTTTTCATGTCGGTCAGTTGTTCTGACACTTTTTCTGTTCGCGAAACAATGCGGTCAATTGCGGAAATCATCATGCAGGCAAAGCCTATTGCCACAATAATCAAAGCGGTAATTGCAAAATTAACATAAATATTTTTGTTCATCCAAATCCTCTGGCGTTTTGTTAGATTGATACAATTTAAGTTGATTGGAGCAATTGTCAATCAGCGCTTGAAAGAGTGGATAACGGAAAACGCCTTAAAAGTGGCTTTGCCGCCGTTTTTGGCTAGTCTGATTCCGCTCCGGCAGGCCCGGACAAAGTCCGGTTTTTATTCCGTCTCTACCGGGATTTTTCAGATAAAAGACGCTTTGCTTAACGCGTCGACAAGGCCGCGCTATGCGTTTATTTTTGCCTTAAGCTCTTCTATTGCCAGTTCAAGATTTTTGATTTTGTCCGTCATCCTTTGGACTTTTTTAGGCATCGATATGCGCTTGATGAAATTTTTAGGCGATTCTGCGGGAGTTCCAACCACTTCGGCTCCTGGAGGCACGCTCTTTACTACTCCTGAAGTTCCAGCCACTTTGCAGCCATCGCCAAGCGTGATATGTCCGTTGATCCCGGCCTGAGCGGCGACAATGACGCCGCGGCCTATTGTCGTGCTGCCGGCAATTCCGCACTGTCCTATCAGCATGGAAAATTCTCCAACCACGACATTGTGGGCTATATGAACAATATTGTCGAGCTTCACTCCTTGCTTAAGCCAGGTTTTGCCGAAGCGCGCGCGGTCGATTGAGCAGTTTGCCCCAATCTCCACATCGTCGTCTAACTGGACAATGCCTACCTGAGGCAGTTTGATGATTCCCTGAGGGCCGGGCGCAAAGCCGTAGCCATCGCTGCCGATGGTGGTCCCAGAATGTATGATAACTCTGTTGCCGATCACGCAGCGTTCTCTTACTGAAACATTTGCATAAAAGAGGCAGTCGTCTCCAACTTTGCTGAAGTGTCCGATGTACACGCCAGCGCCAATGACAGAATTTTTTCCTATCGAAGCGCCTTCGTCAATAACAGCATTGGCTCCGATATGCGCGCCTTCGCCGATTGTGGCTGTTTCATGCACGACTGCGGCCGGATGGATTCCCGGCTCGAATTTTATAGGCTCGGGAGCAAAGCACATAATAGCCTTGGAAAAAGCCACGTCAGGATTGTCGCAGAATATCAGGGCGCGGCCATCTTTGGGCTCTTCGTCATAATCTTTGCCGACAATTACAATGCCAGCCTGGGAGCCGGCAACTTGTGATTTATATTTTCTGTTGCCCAGAAAAGATATGCTGTCAGGGCCAGCGTCTTTCAGAGACGCCACGGCAACGATGGCTATTTCCGGGTTGCCTTTGAGTTCTCCGCCTATTATTTCCGATATTTCTTTGGCTGTGATTTGCTTGCTCATGGGATATTCCTTATTTTTTGTCTTTTTTTGTTTCTTTTTTTGTTTTGTGCCCTCTGTTCAGCTCTTTTATGATGTCTTCCGAGATATCTATAGAGCTGTTAAATTCAATAACAATAGGAATGTTATTCAAAGATTTTCCTGATCTGTCAAGCGCCAGCGAATAGCCTTCGAGAGCGCATTTCTTTTTTATTTCTTTTTTTATCTCGCCTATCAGCGTTATGCGCATCTTTTCAAATTCTTCTTTAAGATGAACCCGTTTTTCGCGCTCGTATTGTTTCATTTCCGCTTCTTTGGCTTTTAGCTGGCGGTATTTGTCCTGAGCCTCGATGCGTTTGTTTTCTCTTTCGCTGTCGCTTAAGGCCACGCTGAGCGCGTCGTCTCTGACCGCTTTGTATTCTTCCTGAAGCTTTATCAGGGATTCTTTAAGTTTTTCGGCGTATACTCTGTATATTTCCGCTTGTTTTTTTAGATTTCCCTCGGTTATTTTAGTTTTGTAATAGCCAGAGAAGACTTTGTCCATGTCGATGACTGCAATTTTCTGTTCAGCTTTCATCGTTGTGAAAGCTGACATGAGAAGGGCTGTCAGAAAGATTTTTTTTATCATTGTTTCGTCCTGGTTTAATTAATTATTCACAACAGAATATACTTGTTTGTTGAACGCATTAATATTGTCCAAATTCAGACAAATGCAAAAGTTTATGACAATTCGTTTGCAGTCAGACGGCGCAGCCGGAGCAGAACGCGGACTTTGTTCGGACGCGCTCCAGCGGCGGATCAGCTGGCAGCCAAATGCGAAAGCTATTGGCGCATAAGAAATTAGGTTTTGTCTCAGTTATGTTTTTTTAAAAGAAAGATCCGTTTTCCAAAAAGTGTAGCGTTTGTTGCTGAACTTCTGTTTTGTGCATAATAAAGGTGTGCCTGGATGGAACCACAATATGATCTTTCTGGCCATTTAAGTGTGTGTATTTTTCAAAGACTTTTCCGTCATATTTCCCGGCAACAATGCCGATTTCAATTGTGTCGGGAATAGGCGAGTCATGGATGTAGGAATAAGGCGCGCTGCTTAATTCCGGCAAAGGCTTTGCAAGTATTCTTGCGAAAGGCAGAGCGCGCACCACGTCCCTGGCGACGTCAGAGCCCTTGTTGGGCGGAGCAAGCATTACGATGCGCTTCAGATTTTCCGAGCAGCCCTCATTCTCGAGGGAGGACACTGCCTCTCTGGTCACTATTCCCCCCATGCTATGGGTTACGATGTTTACTTTTGCGTCAGGGTGCAAGTGAAAAATTTTCTTGAGATAATTTTTGAAATCGACCCCGTGCCCGACAATTTTTTTTCTAGTTGACCAATAGTCGTAAATATAAACCTCATAGCCATTTTTACGCAGAAAGCGCCCCATAGAATACATATTTATCCCGCGCAAAAACAAACCATGGATCAAAACTGCTATTTCATTTCTGGCATTATCCTTGGCGGGCCTCAAATGATGCAATTTCCTAAACATTTTTCCTCCCCGCATGCGCTGCAACTTTCAGTGTATTCTCGCAGACTTCTATATTAGCCGGACTCTCCAGCAAATATTCGGCGTCAACATGAATCGGATGCTTCCCGGCTCCGGCTACCCGAATTTTCCGGGCTTTGAAGCACTCCACAAAGCTCAATTTGTCGACATTGCCTTTCCAGAGCCCGAAAAGGAACAAGAGCATCGCAAAAATATTTCCCTTTTTGAGCAGGCATACATCCAACATCCCGTCGTCAAATTTTGCGTCAGGCGCGGCGACGAGTTGTCCGCCGTAATATTTGCCGTTGCACACAATGGCCAGGCAGCCTTCACGAGGCTCCGGGCGGTCGTCGGCCTCAAGCGTTATTTTGGGAAAGCTGTAGGTGAAATAATTTTTGAAAGCCACAGCGGCGTAGGCAAGGGCTCCATAGGTTTTTTTCAGCTTTTTGTCGGCGAGCTTCAACGTCAAGGCGTCAAATCCAATTCCAGCCATGCATAAGAAATATCTGTCTTCCACTTTCCCCATGTCGATATGAGCCACATTCCCCGACGCTATTACTCTGCATGCGCCATCTATTTCCATCGGCAAGTTCATTTGCAAGGCAAACACATTTGCGGTTCCCATAGGCAGGACGCCTAAAACAGCGTCGGAGAAAGCCATGCCGTTTGCCACTTCGTTTATCGTTCCATCGCCTCCTGCGGCTATAATCAGGTCACAGCCGTTCTTTGCGCTTTCTCTGGCTATTTGAGTGGCGTCGCCAGGGCCTGCGGTTGGACGCGCTTTCGCGTGCACGTTGTATTTTTTTAGACTTTCGAGCGCTTTGCGGATATTCTCTTCGATCCCGCAGTTTTCAGAGCTTCTGTGTTTGAACCCGAAAAGCTTTTTCAGTGGGCGCGGCAGTTTCATGCCCATTCCTGCGTTTGGGTTGTAGATGACAATCGCTTTTTTGGGTTTATCATCCAAGGGAATTTATTTCCTTTGCCAGTTCATTTAATTTTGCCAGGTCCAGCTTGCCTGTTCCCAAAAGCGGCATATTTGCGATTTCCCGGAAATTCGAAGCTTTTGGAATCCAGAGGTTGGGCAGTGTTGTGCCTCTCATCTCTTCGATTATCTCTTCCGGGCTTTTTTCAAGCTTCGTATAGAGGACTATCAGCTTCTCGCCCTTGGCGTTGTCCGGGGCTCCGCAAACTGCCACGGAACGTTCCTCGGATTGAATTATTTCATAAATGGTTTTTTCGACAAGCTCATGCGGAACCATCTCTCCGCCGATTTTGCTGAAGCGCGACAAGCGTCCTGTTATATTCAAATATCCGTCTGTGTCCATTTTGGCTATGTCGCCAGTGTTGTACCATCCATCCACAATTACCTCGGCTGTTTTTTCGGGGTCGTTCAAGTAGCCCTGCATGACATTCGGGCCTTTCACAAGAAGAAGTCCTTCCTCGCCGGGCTTTTGCTCTTCTCTTGTTTCAGGGTTCGCTATTTTAACGCATATCCCCGGCATTGGCGGGCCAACGCTTTCCGGTTTGCCGGGACTGGTTCCGATTTGCATTATAGAGAACGCCACATTGATTGAAACAATTGGCGAAAGCTCTGTGCATCCGTATCCTTCAACGGGAGAAAGTCCGGTCATTTTTTTAAACTTTTTGGAAATATCGACTCTTAGCTTTTCAGCTCCGGTAACCACCAGACGCAGGGAGGCGAACTGTTCCTTTGTGCATTTTCTCATGTAAGCCTGGAGAAATGTGGGCGTAGCCAGCAGTATTGTCATCTTGTGCTCATGAATGGCCTTGCCGATCGCCGCGCAATCAAGGGGGTTCGGCAAATATACAACCTTTCCGCCCGCCATAAGCGGAATCCAGAAATTGGTGGTTATTCCAAAGGAGTGGAACAGCGGAAGATTCCCGACTATTTTGTCGGCGTTTGACCAGCCCATGATGCGAAGGCATGAATAAACATTGCTGTTTATGTTGTGATGCGAGAGCATCACTCCTTTCGGCGCGCCGGTGGAGCCGCTGGAAAACAGCAGCGCCGCTGTCTTGAAAACATCCCTGTGCGTTTCGGGCGCAAGGTAATTCATGACTTCCTGATGCGGGAACAGGAAAAAAGCCAGGGCGGCGAGAATCCGTCGGGG
>CAZYVR010000293.1:0-7683 GCA_964651145.1 uncultured Victivallales bacterium
TGCGGCATTCCAAGCTGTTTTCCGTCCTGCTTTCGGAGCCTATGTCCATAAAAAGCCTGTCCTCTTTATGAAAGAAAAAATCTTCGCTCTTTGAAACTGAAGCATTTCGCTGCCACATAAAGGGGCAAAAAACAACAGGATACTGCAAGCCTTTGCTTTTGAAAACAGTAATAATCTGCGCGGCCTCGTCGTCGCGCTCAAGGCGCAGCTCATGCTCCTCGTTTTTCTCCGCGGCCTCGCGCTTTTCGGAAAGCCATTCAAGCAGCGAGCTGACTCCCATGCCATTTTTTGCGGCAACAGCATGCAAGAGTTCTGAGAGTTGCAAAAGATTTGCGAGTCTTCTTTCGCCAGCGGGAAGCGACAGCAGTTTTTTCTTCACTGAATAATCAGTGACAAAACGCCTGAACATCTTAAAAAAGCCTTTGTTCTGCCAGAGGTCAAAATATTCCCTGAACAGCTCCAAATGTTTTTCATATTCAACCAGCTTGCTTTCGTCCTCGTTAAATCCACAAATGTCATTTCCGCCGAGTCCGATAAATTCCGAAGCCAACGCGGCGTTCAAGGCTCTGATGTTTCCCGGCGATGCGACGGCAAGCAAAAAGCGCTCCAGTTCCAGCGCCTCCCTCGAGTGAAAAACCAGTCCTGTTTTTTGAAGAACCGCCGGAATTCCGCGTTCACGGAACTCGCTCTGAACAAGCTCCGCCGCGGCATGGTTAAAGACCAATACGGCAATGTCTCCCGGCGTGACCGGTCTGTCACCAAGCCTGCCATGCGTCAAAACACGCAGCGCCTCTGCGCCAAGAGCGTTTATGATCCTCCTGACAGCTTCCGTTTTTTTTATGGGTTTTCCACCATCTTCAGGCTTCATGCGCACAAAAGAAAAATCTATAAACGCTGGGGCTTCGCCGTCAATAATCAATTTGTTTTTGCTGCCGACGCTCTTTTCTGAGCTGTTGACCGGAAGATATGAAATATTGTCGCCAAGAAGGAAAGGATTTTCAATATGCTCGAAGAAAGAATTCATAGCTTCGACAAACCCAGTTTCAGAGCGCCAGTTAGTGTCGAGAGTAAATTTATTTTGAGCGCCTTTCGCAGCCTGCATGTAAGAAAATATATCGGCTCCCCTGAACCCGTAAATGGATTGCTTAGGGTCTCCGATAAAAAACAAAGCGAAGCCTTCTTTGTTGAAAAGCTTGTCAAAGATAAAATATTGCACTGGGTCGGTGTCTTGAAATTCATCGATTAGAACAGCCTTGTATTTGTCGCGGACAGCTTCCGCGAGGGCATCGGCTTTCTCCGAAAGCAGGGCTTTTCTCAAATCCAGAAGCAGGTCGCTGTAGGACTGAATATTTCTGTCCGATTTTCTACTGGAAAATTCTTTGAGCAAATATTTTTTAAAATCGATCTTGACCATTTTGCCAAAGCTATTGGCATATTTGCAGAAGCTCCCGCAAATGTCAAAAAGCTGATGCCTTGGCGGCAGCGCGCCCTTTTTCATAGCCTTGAAAATGGAATCGGAGCTCAATCGCTCAAACGCATCAGACACATTTTTGTCCAAAACTCCCTCGCCAAAAGCATCAATTATTTCCAGCGTTGCCTCCAATTTTTTATAGAACGGCATTTTAAAGCCGTCCGTGCCCAACAGCAAGTCTTTGATATAAGCTCCGTCAGATTTCCACATATCGCGCAATTGGCGGCAAAGCTCCCTGCCATTGGATGACTCAACGCTTTCAGGAATAAGCGCGGCAAGCGGCTGTCTTTCCAAATCCATGGCAAAACGCTTTAGGGCGCCAACGCTGATTCCGCATATGCTTGCCATGCCCAACTGGAACTCGTCGTCAAAATTAATTCTCCAGAAATCATAGAGGACTTCTTCAATAATCTTGTCCTGCTCCGCGGTAAGCTCAGTGTCAAAAAGCGCGGAGCTCTCGAACGAATGTTCTTTTAGCGCCCTGTTGCAAAAACCGTGAATGGTAAAAATTGCGGCCTCGTCAAAATTAACGAGCGCCCTCCGAATAAGAGTTCCGGGCTGCGTACCATTTTCATCAGCCTTGCTGTTTTCAAGGATATTCGCCATCTGAGGGCTGTCGCACAATTCAGGGTTGTCCAAAGCTTTTCCGGCAAGCGTCAGGCTTTTCCTGACTCTGTCCCTTAGCTCCTCGGTCGCGGCTTCGGTGAATGTTACGACCAGAATATTTCTCGGCTCAAGCTTCTTCTCCAGAACCAGCCTTAAATAAAGGTTGGCAATTGCAAAAGTTTTGCCTGTCCCGGCGCTGGCCTCTATCAGGTTTGAGCCTTCAAGTTTTATATTTTCAATGTCAAGAGTTTTATAATCAGGCATCCTGGCTCTCATACTCCTCTTCATAGTCCAGCAAGGGCTTCAAGACCTCGCTGGCGGTTTCCGCAAATTCATCTCCATCCGGGAACTCCGCGCCAAAGCAGGCATTTATATAAACGTCTTCCGACTCGCCCGATCCGATGAATGACGGCTCCCATTTGGCGCGCGCGGCATTGACTGCGTCCCAATGTTCTCCGCCGCTCTTCATTTTTTCTGCGTAAGCAAAAGAAGTGTCTATAAAAAATGGCAACGGACGCTTAAGGCCAACAAGATAAAGTTTGACGAGACGGCTCAAGAAATCTTTAGCCAAAGCTGAGTCTATTTCGGGATAGCATACAGCGGCATCCTGGCCGAACAATATGGTCCATCTTGGATGCATGTCAACAGACGCGCTATTCAGGGCGAGGTGCAATATCCATGAGTTAAGGCGGTCTTTAGGCTTTAATTTGGCGCATCTGAAAAATATTTGCCCTTTCGGGTATATGTTTTTGAACAGGGCGCTCAGAGTTGCCTCATTCAATTCTATCTCGGAGCTTATCGTAGGCAAAAGCCCGCCGTCTGTTTCGATTTGAACATTCTTAGCGAACTGCTCGACCTGCCCTCGAAGCCCGTCAAATTTGATTTGCCCGGAACAGCCATGCGGAAGAGCTCCGGACGCGTTTATTATCTCGCGCCATGATTCCAGGTTGCCTCCGGCTATAGCCGCCGTCAGGAGCTCCTGTTTTATCTGATACTCACTCAAACCGTCAAGGGCAAAACTTTCGCAATTCTCAACTTGGGCATAATGGTCAAGAGCCAGACGCGTCTTCAATCTTTTTTCTAGCAAATGCCTGGACGGGTTGTGGAAAAAAAACGAAAGTTCATTCAATGGAAGCCTGGCTGGCATTTCTTTAAGAGGCGGAAGTTCGCCGTTAAAGAACAGAGGTTCCTTGTGTTTCCTGTTCTGAATTTCTCCCGCCGCTTTGCAATTTTCAGCGGAATAACTGAAAAGCTTTTCGCTGGAGCCCTGGAAGTATCTGTGACTGAACGCCTGCAATGGATGCTTCACAAAAATATGCTCCAAAACACTGACTGAGCCTTCAACTTCGAAAGCGTCCTCAAGGTAGTCGAGAAACTCGCTGAGCGCGACCGAAGGCGGCAGTTCGCTGTTGTCTTTTGAGTCCTGCCCCACATAGCTTGCAATGATGCAATCCCTTGCAGAAAGAAGCGCCTCAAGAAACAAATACCGGTCTTCATGCCGCTTCGAAGGGTCGCAAAGGCGCTTGTGCTTTTCCAGCAAATTGAATCCTGCGCGGCTTGGAGCCCTCGGATAATCTCCATCGTTCATTCCCAGAAAACACACCACTCTGAAAGGGATGCTGCGCATAGGCAGCAGTGAGCAAAAAGTTATTCCTCCGTTGAAAAAGCCGGAGCGTGACGGCGCGCCTTGAAGCGAACGGCACAGCAAGTCGTGAATTATTTCAGATGAGACTTTCCGTTTAAAAGAAGACACTTCAGAAATCTTTCCGATTCCGCACTCATCCAAAACGCCTCTTATTTCCTGAATGTGCTTTTCGGTCTGCTTGTCCGATTCAAAAAAAGTGTCAAGCATCCATGAGAGCCTCTCGCGCCATTCCTTGAGAGTCATATCCTTTTTTATCGATTCGGCCATCTCAAAAAGCAAGTCGACAAAATGAACAAGCGCACCCATTGCCTTTGCCTGCTCGCCTTCAATGCCGTCAAAAGGAAAAGAACCGGCAAAAAGCCCATGTTCAGCGCTCGGCGGGAGAGCGTATCCGAGCAGCATTCTGTCCAGGCCAAAGCGCCATGAATTCTCGTTGTGCCCCGGCAACCCCAGGCTTTCCTTGAATTCTCCGTCGACTCCCCATCGAATGCCGGAATCTATAACCCACTGCCTTAGCAGCGGGAGGGCGCTTTCCTCAACGCCGAATTTAGCCGACACAGCCGGAGTTCCAAAAATATCCAGAACGTCTGATGCGGGAAAACGCCCATTGGGCAATGCAAAAATAGCCAGAAAAGTTTCAGCCACTTTGTTATTGTTCATAATGCTTCTGTCAGCAATGGAGTACGGCATCTTTCTGTTTTCAAACCCCGGCTCCGCGCTGCCAAAGACTGCGTCTATAAAAGGAGAATAAATAGAAACATCCGGAGCCATCACCACTATGTCTCTTGGCGCAAGAGTTTTGTCTTTGTCAAAAATATCCAAAAGATTGTCATGCAGGACTTCGAGTTCCCGCACAGGGCTGTGACATGAGTTGACTATAAAGCTGCGGTCGCCCATGGCTATTTTTTTTGCCGGAATGTCGCTCCCGCGATTCTGGAGATTCAGTATATCGGACTGTACACAGCGCAGCATTGTCTGCTCTCCAGGGTCCACAAAGTTCGCGTATTCCTGGGCTCCCGAGAGGTTTCCTATAAGGCTGAAAAATTCCCTCCCGGTTTTTCCAGCGGACGCCAAAATGTTGTTTCCGCTGTCAAAATACTGGAATTCCTCGGAAATCTCGTCCCTGACAAACCGGGCTATTTCTTTTTGAGAATAAGCGCAGGCCCAATATTCGCGGCATGGATTCAGATAGTAAAAGTCCACGTCTATTTTGCTGGACAAGGCATCAAATATGTCCATATAAAAAGCAGGGAGCGAAGATATGCCAAAGACAGACACTCTGCCTGGCAGGCTCTGAAGTCCGACATTTGCCCGCATTTTATTCAGAAAAGCATATTTCATGGAAGCCAGATGTTCCGAGCCCTTGCCTATTTCAAGCGACAGGACTCTCCAAAGCTCAGCCTGCCATTGGGAATGCGGAAAGCGCGCCAGGCTGTTTTCGCCTCTGTCCCATTCCATAATTATATCAGGGCGGCATATCAGGTACTGGTCAAAAATCTCCGCTATTTTCCGCGCCAACTGATAAGATTTCATCTCGGAATTTCCACTGGCAATATAATTTTCGACGCATTCAAATTCAGGAAGTCCTTTAAAACGCGGCAACGCATTCATGATATCCCAAGTCATTATTTCAGGAGAAAAGGGATATTTTTCCGGCAATCCAATGACATCCCGAAAAATTTTTTTGGCAAAGCGCTTCGGAAAAGGAAAATCGACATTGGCGCTAATGCCGTTTATTTCGGCAATTGTCAAGTTCAGCCAACGCTGCATCCCGCCGCTCTGGACAACGACAACCTCGCGTTGAAAAGGCGGCTGTGCGCTCAAACGCAAACGCTCAGCAAGGCATTCGACCAATTTTTCAGCGCTGTTGCTTGTGTATATTCTAAAGCCAGGCATGACACTCCATATATTGCTTATTGCAGATACCTTACTCTGTCCCCAATTTATTTCCAGTCTAAATTATTCGCCTCAAGCCTTTGATTTTTCGCCATATTAGAATATTTTACTTGATTCGGGGATTTCTTAGTTTGACGCCCCCCGGATTGCGACAACAAAAAAATAACGTTTAATTGGGGTAATTACAATTATGAGCCTTATCAGATTTAAATGCGCATGCTTCGCCTTGGCTGGAGCTGCTTTTGCCTTGCTTGCCACGGCCGGATGCCTGCTTTCCTCGAAGCCTTACAAACAAGTAAATCTCTATGATATGGGATTCGCAAAAAATATCGCCCCGGAAGGAACAATATTAAATGTTGAATCGTTTATAAATGAATCTTCCAGCAGAAATAAATTTATGTATCGCACAGGGACTTTCACCCTGAAAAACGACGACTACAACAGATGGACAAAGTCTCCCAGCATGCTGGTGTCCCAATATATGCAATCAGCCTTCCGAACTCCAGACAGTCCGGAAAACCCGGCGGACGACCGCTATATCCTAAACGGCAAAGTGATTTGCTTTGAAATAAACCTTGAAAAAAATCATGCCATAATATCCGTGGAATACGAAATAAAGTCCCAGCTTGACCGAACAAAGAAATTTCAAAACTTTGCAGTTTTCACCGAAAAGTTCAACAAGCAGACGCCTGATGAATTTGCCAAAGCCATCAAAGCCGCTCTTGAAAAGCTTGCTCCGAAAATAAAAAAAGACCTTATGGCCTTTGCCGAAATTCAGAAAAAAGACCGCTTGGCGCAAGCGGCAAAAAACGAACAGGAAAAACAAGCGAAAGCTTCTAAATAAATTATGGGCAATTCTTCAAGAACAATTTTTCAAGCGCTTGGCGATGGCGGCTGGAAATTAATAACTGACACACTTGCTATTATTTCTTTTCTGGAAGAGCTTCCGCGCGCGTTTATAGAAGCGGTCAAACATCCGCGAAAAATCAAATGGCGGGACACGTTCTACTACATGGACACATGCGGCAGCGACGCATTGCCCATAGTATCCCTTCTCGGCTTTCTGGTGGGCATTATTCTAGCCTTCCAGGCAGTGGTTCAGCTCCAACGCTTTGGCGTGGGCAATTTTGTGGTAAACCTAGTAAGCGTAACAATAGTGCGCGAGCTTGGCCCATTGATGGTGGCTATAGTCGTTGCCGGGAGATCGGGCTCCGCCTTCGCCTCAGAAATAGCCACAATGAAAGTGTCCGAAGAACTTGACGCCATGGTGACAATGGGCTTTACGACCAGCCGCTTTATTATAGTGCCAAAAGTTCTGGCCCTGTTTCTGGTGATGCCCTTGCTCACAATATTCGCCGACATAGCCGGAGTCGCAGGCGGAATAACAATAGCTTACTGGCGCGTGGGCGTTTCTATAAACGAGGCTTACAACGCAACACTTGACGCAGTCGATCCCATAGGATTGACGCAGGGACTTGTGAAAAGCCTTATATTTGCGCTTTTGATTTCGTGCATCGGCTGCATGAGAGGATTGCAGGCAAAAAAAGACGCAAAAGGAGTTGGACGCGCTTCCACATCAGCCGTGGTAAGCGGAATTTTTCTTATTATCATCGCGGACGCGCTTATAACTGCGCTGTTCAGCTTGAAATGACAAACATAATATTAAACAAAACAGGCGGTTTTTTATGGTAGAAGCTAACAGATATAAATTGGGACTTTTTATAGCAGTTGCCCTTGTTCTTATAATAACAAGTTTCTTTGCCGTGGGACTTTCACAGATTTTTCAGCCAAAACTGGAAATCATTACAGTCTTCCGCGATTCAGTGGAGGGGCTCAAAGTGGGTTCTCCCGTAAAGTACAAAGGCGTTCCGCTCGGAAATGTGACAAGAATCGCCATGAGAAACTCCGACGAATATATAGATGTCTACATGCAAGTGCATCCATCATCAATGGATTCAGTGTTCGGCCCTGACCGCGAGATATACCAAAGTAATCTCGAATCCCTGCACGACTACTTTCTGCGCCTGAAACAAAAAGGAGTAACTTGCTCGCTTCAATCAGCCGG
>CAZYVR010000294.1:0-7644 GCA_964651145.1 uncultured Victivallales bacterium
TCGCCGATGAAATACTTCTTGTGGCAGACTCCGCGTTGGGACAGGAAGCTGTTTCCGTGGCGGACCACTTTCACAAGGCATTGGGGCTTACCGGGCTTGTGCTTACCAAATTGGATGGAGACGCAAGGGGCGGGGCCGCGCTTTCAATGCGCAAAGTTACAGGATGCCCGATTAAATTTATAGGAGTTGGCGAAAAGACTGGCGATTTGGAAGCTTTTTACCCGGATCGCATGGCTTCAAGGATTCTCGGCATGGGCGACATTGTCTCGCTGGTTGAGAAGGCGACCGAAGAAATAGACCGCGAGGAAGCTGAAAAACTTCACGCAAAACTGAAAAAGAACTCTTTTGACTTCAATGACTTCCTTGGTCAGTTAAGGCAAATGAAAAAACTGGGCGGCGTTGAGTCCATTCTTAAAATGCTTCCCGGTGGGAAGCAGCTTGCCTCCGCGACCGATGTTGACAGCGGGCAGTTTAAAGCAATGGAAGCTATTATCTGCTCCATGACAAACTATGAACGCGAACACTCTGACATTATCAATTTCTCCCGCCGCAAGCGCATCGCCAAAGGAAGCGGCTCTTCGCTTGACCAGGTCGGACAGTTGATAAAGCAGTTTAATATGATGAAAAAAATGATGAAAAAAACCGGACTTATCAACAGATTAATGTCTGGCGGCCTTGGCCTTGACGCGGGGGGAAGTATGGCGGCTATGCCGTCGGGCTTGCCTCAAGGCTCTAACAGGACTCAGAAAAAAAAGAAAAGGAAAAAGAACAAAAGATAGTCCTGTGCTTTAACTTTGAACAAGGTGATTGACAATGCATTCAAAACTGAGAAAAAATGGCGAAGCCCCCCCCGTTGGCTCCGACGCTCCCACTATTCATGACAAGCCATTGCCTATAGCAAGGCCGGCGCATAATTTGGGAAAAACAGGCCATGTCACAAAAAGAACAGACAAACTGCCCATTGACCAAATGATAAAGGGCGCAGTTGCCTCTAATGTTCCTGTGCTCCCTATTTCACAACCCCTTAAAAAAGCAAAATCAGTCAATATAAAAAGATTAATTGAGGCTGATGTTGAAAACCTGAAGACACAGCTTCACAATTATTCTGAAATATTCGACAAGATATCAGACAAATTTCCAGCCTTGACTCAATTGATAGGCCCTTTGCATACAATGGCAAGGTCTTTAAATTACAGCTCCGTAAGCATATTGGCTTTGGATTTTGATAATCCAGGAAAATTCCAGCCCGTAGTGAGCCGGGGATTCAACAATCCGCCGCCACTTGAAATAAGCGTCCTTCTGGAAGCGTGTGTCATCCCTGAGTCTTTATGCATTGACTGGAGCGCGCTTTTGTCAATAGCGGAAGACAGAAACAATGCCCTTGGACATTGGATTGTCAGCGAAAGAGTGAGCCGCATAGGCTATGCGCCAATCCATGACAACAAAAAGATTCTTGGACTTATTATTGCGGCTTCATATGGCGACAATGAGCCTTCTCCGCTGGCGTCTCCGCTCCTTGAACTTTGCGGCGGCAGGCTTGGATTGCACATCAGCATGTGTAGAAGCCAGACTCCCAGCTTGCCTAAGTGTGAAGAAGCCGGCTCTGTTTCTGCAATAAGGAACAAGTTTTCAATGCTCAAGAAATATATGGAGTTGCTGCGGGAGACATCAAATATTTCCGAGGAAGAGTCTTTGAACCTCATATCAAATTGCGAAAAAACTCTCTCGGAAGGAATAAAAGAGCTGGACAGGCTTTCAGGAAAAAGCGACGCCAAAGCAGAATAACCCCACCGCTGCTGCTCCGCCCGCGAAGTTGGTGAAATTAGATGTTATTCCGACTGAGTCGAGCCTTATTTTCATTTTGCGGCGCAAAATTATTATCCCTGAATGTCTTTAATGATGTTTGGAAAAAGCTCAAAGACGTGTAGTTTAATGCCTTTTGTGAAGATGATTTATTGCGAATAAATTTTACTATATAATATAAAGAAAAGCAAGGGCAACCCAATGAGCGGATTTGAGAAAATTCAGGTTCCCGCTGGCGAAAAGATCAGCGTGGATTCGCATGGAAAACTGAACGTGCCGGACAATCCGGTTATAGCTTTTATTGAAGGCGATGGGATCGGCCCTGACATTACAAAAGCCAGCATGCACATATGGAACAGTGCAGTGGAAAAGGCCTATGGCGGCAAGCGCAAGATTTCGTGGATGGAGATTTTTGCAGGCGAAAAAGCCGTGGAAGTTTATGGAAACAATACTTGCCTGCCCGAGGAAACGCTTCAGGCAATCAATGAATATCATATTGCAATTAAAGGGCCTTTGACTACTCCGGTCGGCGGCGGAATCCGCTCCTTGAATGTGGCTTTGCGCCAGAAGCTTGACTTGTATGTCTGTCTGCGCCCTGTGCGCTATTTTAAGGGCGTGCCTTCCCCTGTCAAGTCGCCTGAGAATACAGACATGGTCGTCTTTCGCGAAAACACTGAGGACATCTATGCTGGCATTGAATGGCGCGCAGGCTCGGACGAAGCTAAAAAGGTAATAAATTTCCTTCAAAATGAAATGGGCGTTGACAAAATAAGATTTCCCGAAACTTCGAGCATAGGAGTCAAGCCGATATCGAAAGAAGGGTCAGAGCGCCTTGTTCGCGCGGCAATGAACTACGCGATTGAGCAAAAACGCAGCAGTGTGACGCTTGTTCACAAGGGCAACATAATGAAATTCACAGAAGGCGGCTTCAAGGATTGGGGCTATGACCTTGTGAGAAAAGAGTTTTCCGATGTGGCCGTGCCCGCTCCCGATTGCGACTGGCAGGCTCCGGAAGGCAAGATGCTTGTGAAAGACTGCATCTGCGACGCCTTTCTTCAGCAAATACTGACTAGGCCGTCCGAATACGACGTAATCGCCACTATGAACCTGAACGGCGATTATGTGTCTGACGCTCTTGCCGCCTGTGTGGGCGGAATTGGCATTGCGCCGGGCGCCAACATCAATTATGAAAGCGGCCTTGCTCTTTTCGAGGCCACTCATGGCACGGCTCCAAAGTACACCGGGCTCGATAAAGTCAATCCGTCTTCGCTCACGCTTTCCGGCGAGATGCTTTTGCGTCATATCGGCTGGGATGAGGCTGCCGATCTCATAGTCAACGGCATTGAGAAAGCCATAGAAGAGAAAACTGTAACTTACGACTTTGCCAGATTGATGGACGGGGCCAATGAAGTTTCATGCTCTGAATTTGCAAAAGCAGTTGTCGGCAATATGTAAGTTTATCATAGAATTAACAAAGTGAGAGGAGGAGTGTTATGAAGTTGTCTTCTATTTTAGACTCGAGTTTGATTTTGTTTGATCTGTCAGGCGACGACCGGGCGTCTATTTATCAACGCATGCTCTCGGAAGCCGTTCATAAAAAGTCCCTCGATATTGATGTCGAAAAGTTTTCCAGCGACATGATTGCGCGAGAAGACGCCATTATGATTC
Source organism: uncultured Victivallales bacterium (assembly GCA_964651145.1). Taxonomy (GTDB): domain Bacteria; phylum Verrucomicrobiota; class Lentisphaeria; order Victivallales; family GWF2-45-14; genus CAZYVR01. The sequence continues at coordinate 3,472 of CAZYVR010000294.1, forward strand.
CTTATGAAAAAGGAGTGGCCCTTCCTCACTTGAGAAGTTCTGAGCTTGAGGATCTTTATGTCATAATAGGAATGCTGAACAAGCCTGTCAAGCTCAAGGATATTGACAAGGAGCCTGTCCGCATTGTGATAATGTCGTTAATATCCGAGAAGACTTCAGATGTTTATCTGAAGGCTCTTTCGGCATTCTCCAAATATCTGATAAAGCCGGAAAGCGCGGATAAATTTATTGCCTGCGAGAACGCGCGGGAACTGCTTGAGCTTCTTGATCGCGACAATGTGACTCTGAAGAAGAACATTACAGCGGAAGACGTAATGGACAGCAACTTTCCGTATTTGCTTCAGGGCGCGTCTGTAAGCGAGGCTCTTGACCTTTTCTTTAAGCATTCCAAGGTGCAGCTTCCCGTGCTTGACGCCAACAAGAAACTGATTGGAGTCCTGGACGCCGCCGTCATCATTAGAAAGAGCATGCCGAAGCATTACATGATGCTTGACAATGTCAAATTTCTTTCCGGCTTTGAGCTCTTTGAAAAGATATTGAATCAAGAGGAAAACGTTATAATCGATGAATTTCTGCGCGAGCCGAGCTCTAAAATATCCCCGGACACTCCTTTGATTCAGCTCACTCTGACTCTGGCAAAAGAGGAAGCCAAAAATATGTTTGTCGTTGATGAAACTGGCCGTTTCATCGGGACAGTCACACTGAACGAAATAATACAAAATGTTTTGAGGGCTTAAGTAAGATGTTGTTTTGGTTTGCCACTGTTGTGTTTTTTGGCACTTATATACTTATTGCCACGGAAAAAGTCAATAAAACCACCGCCGCCCTCGTAGGCTCGTCGCTGATGCTTTTCTTTGTGCTGGAAGGCCCGTCCCATGGGGGCGCGGAGCGCGAGTCGTCCATTATGCAAAATATAGGAGCCGTGGCTGGAGAGTCAACACAGGAAAGAGAACATGACGCTGAAGCGCATGTTCAAAAAAGTGTTTCTCATTCATCTCAAAAATATGCAAAGCTCGATATATTTGCGCGCTATGTGAATTTTGACGTCATCTTTACGCTGGCCGGAATGATGTTGCTTGTGAATATTTTAAGCGGCACCGGCATTTTTCAGTACGTAGCCATCAAGTGCGCAAAATTTGCAAAAGGCCTCCCATTGCGGACGATGATCCTGTTGGTGGTGGCAACTGCCGTGCTTTCGGCTTTTCTGGACAATGTGACCACCATTTTGCTCATAGCTCCTGTCACCCTTTTAGTGGCCGCTGAGCTTGGGGTGCCTGCCATTCCGTTTTTGATGGCAGAGACTATGGCATCGAATATCGGCGGGTCAGCCACGCTCATCGGAGATCCTCCCAACCTGATAATCGGTTCTGTGGCCAATCTTGATTTTATGGCTTTCATGGTTAATCTGGCTCCGTTTATTATTGTGATTCTGACAATTTACTGCGTGTGTCTGAAGTTATATTACGGTAAGCGAATGTCGGTAACAGTCGAGCGCAGAGCGAGAATCATGGAATTGGACGAAAAAGCCGCCATAACCGATACGGCCAACATGAAGCGCGGCGGCGTTGTGATGCTTCTCACCATTTTTGGCTTTCTTGCGCATGGCGCAGTGGGCATTCAGCCGTGCGCAGTGGCAATGGGCGGGGCGGCTTTGGGACTTGCGGTTTGCAAGGTTGATGTAGATCATTCCCTCGAAAAAATAGAATGGTCCACGCTCTTCTTTTTCATGGGCCTGTTCATTCTTGTGAGCGGCGCGGACCATGCCGGCCTGATGGAAAAATTCGGAAGCCTGCTGGCTTTTACAAAAGATTGGAATGTGCTTGTTATCGTTCTTCTGGTAATGTGGTTCAGCGGAGTAGCCGCAGCCCTGATGAACAATGTTTCTTTCACTGCCGCAATGGTCACTATCATTGCCGCCTTTTTAAACTCGGCCCCTGTTTTCAAAGACAGCCTGTGCAACCAGCATCTGATGTGGTGGGGGCTTTCCTTGGCGGTTTGCCTCGGCGGCAACGGGACAATTGTCGGAGCAGCCGCGAATCTTGTCACAGTGGGAATAGCAGAAAAAGCCGGAGAAAAGATAACTTTCAAGAATTTTTTGATTTACGGCTTTCCCGTCACGCTTGCAAGCCTTGTGGCCGCATCTATTTATATTGTCCTGAGATACTTCATGTATTGTCGCTGAACAGCAAATTGAAAACTGTTTTTTAAAAAAACCGACGGAGTCGGGATAGAAACCGGACTGTGTCCGGGCGCAGTCCAGTGGCGAGTTCACTGGTCGGCAAAGCCGAAAGCATTAGGCGCATAAAAAATTGTGCGTCAATTCTTTTTTCCCGGCAACATGTCAGTCTTCATTGCAGTTTGCCTCTGAACATGATAGATTACTTCAATATGGGAGTTCTGGACACAATTTTATTGGAGTTGAAAAGCTCTTTCAAGCTCCGGGGGAAAACTTCATGAAAAATAAAATAAAAAGCATTAAGTGTTGTTTGCTGGCTTTTGTTTTTTTAAACGCAATAGCGATTTATTTCCTATATGCCCATAAGAAAAAGCACGAAGCCTGCATTTTTTCTTGCTCCGAAGGCAACGTGACAAGCGAATCCATGTATGATCTTTATGAAAAGTTCGGCATCTTGGCGCTCTTGATATTCCTGTTTGTTATTTTGATATATTGCAACAGCAAAAGCAGAAGAAGCATTGGCGAAAACAAAAGCCAGCTTGAAAAAAGCCGGGAAATGTTTGAGTCAATGGCGGCTAATGTCCCTGGCGTTATTTTTAGATGGTTTCAAAAAAAAGACGGAACGCGCGGCTATTCATATATAAGCCCGAGATGCAAAGACTTGTTCGGCATTGACGCCGATAAATTGATGAAGGACTGGACTTTGCTGAAAATCCATCCCGAAGACTTGCCCGCCTGGAAAGAAAGTCAACGCGAAGCCATAAGCAAGAGAAAAGAATGGTCATTTGAGGGACGGTTAATGCTGCAGAGCGACAGCTCCTCATGGTGGCGCGTTGTCTCCAAGCTGGCTGTTGTCAACGATAATGAGGTCGTTTTTGACGGAATAATCATAAATATAACGGATCAAAAAGAAAGCCTGGAAAAACTGCAGGAAAATGAAGAGCGCTTAAGGATGGTGCTTGAGAGCATGCCCATATTGCTGGTGGCTTTTGATGAAGACGGCAAAATAATAGTCTGGAACAAGGAGTGCGAAAACACCACCGGCTATTTGCATGACGAAGCGGTCGGAAACAGCGATGTTCTTAAAAAAATGTACCCGGACGACTATGAGCATACCAGAGAGCTTTTCAGCAATGACTCGGAAGATTTTCTTGATGTGGAATTTGACCTTTTGCGAAAAGACGGCGAGCCGTGCACGATAAAGTGGTCCAAAGTGTCGTCGAAGGCAAAAGTCAGCGGCTGGACGTCATGGATAATCGGCATGGACGTGACTTACCGAAAAAAAACCGAAGAGACTCTGTGGCAACGCGACCTTCTTCTCGAAGCAACATCCAGAATAGGCACGCTGTTGCTGTCGGCGCCAAACATCACAGACGCCGTATCCGAATCATTGGCCTTGATAGGGCCCACTCTTGACATTGACATGATCCATATATTCGAGCGGGCCTATAACGACAAAGGCGAAGGGATAGCAATTTTGCGCTACGAATGGATTTTAAACAATAAGATTTATCGTCAATTGGACAATGCAGAGGAACAATCCATTTCTTTTGAAAAAGATTTTAAGCGATGGAAAAAAGAACTTGCAAACAACTATTCAGTAAAAGGGCTGGTAAAAGATTTTCCGCCTGTTGAAAGAGCTTTTCTTGAGGACTGCAATGTTATTTCCACGCTTGTTTCCCCTGTTGTTCTTCATGCCGAACTTTGGGGCTTTATATGCTTTAACGACTGCCATTCCGAACGCGAATGGACAGAGAATGAAAGCGCAATTCTTGAAACAGTCGGGAACGCAATAGGCAACGCAATACTCAGAGAGCGCGCGGAACAGAATCTGGCCAGCGCAAAACAAAGAGCGGAGAGCGCCACCAAAGCCAAATCCGAATTTCTCGCCAACATGAGCCATGACCTAAGGACTCCTTTGAACGGAGTTCTTGGAATGGCCCAGCTTCTGGAACAAACCGAGCTAACAGAAAAGCAAAGCGAATTTCTATATATAA
>CAZYVR010000295.1:0-7610 GCA_964651145.1 uncultured Victivallales bacterium
TTTTTGTGGCGAATGCCTCAGCCAGATTCTTTGGAGCTGGCGTATCCAGCAGCATTTCCCATGCTTGAAAAAACGCGGCGATCCATTCTTTGATCATCAATATGCTCTTGTCGCTCATTACGAAGTGGCCATTGCTTTCTGCTCAGGATTGGACGAGGACTCAGAAGAATTCTCAATCGACGTTTCCTGTGCGTTGTTTTCCATTATGCGCAAATATTCTTTTTCCATAATGTCGTGAACTTCTTTTGCTATTTCCTTTCTGTTTCTGCCTTCAGGAAGGACTGTCGGCAAAACGTGGATCTCCACTTGAATGCAAGGGTAGCCCAGAACTATCCATGCATGGCCGAATAATGTCATTTCTTCCCACCAGCACACTGAGATTTTTCGGTCTTTCGGCTCCCTGTATATTGTGAGGATCGGGTGTATCTGGCTGTTTGTGGAAGCGGCCGCCTCGAACGGGGTGGACTTAAAAGGGAGAATGCCGTGCTTTCCGTCTGTGCTGGTTCCTTCCGGGTAAACAATCAACGGGATTCCGTGTTCCATTGTTTCCTTAAATTTTTTCATTGTTCTTTTTGTTTTCTGCTTGGATCTGCGGTCTATCCATATTGGTCGGCTCAATGCAAGATACCAGCCTAGAACAGGCCAGTGTAATATTTCAACCTTGGGCGCAAATCGTATAGAGAACACGGACGCGTGCGCAATGATGTCGAAATAGCCTGTATGATTGGAAACTATCAGGCCGCTGTTAAATTTTGAGAGATCGCCAATGATATTAATTTTCAGGCTAAGGATTTTAGCTATGCCTTTTCCCCATATGCGCGTAATGTAGGAAACTCTTTTGACTGCGCCCCATCCCCCGATCACGCAAACAAGCGCCACACAGCCTGGGATCACAAACCAGACACCCAAAGCGGAAAAGCGTAATATGCGCCTCAAATATCCCATGCTTATTAATCCTTTTTTATTCTCTGAAATGCTTGTGGTATCTCTGCGGAAGTTTGTCTGCGTTAAGAAAGATCAAGTAGTCAATGGTTCCAAATTCGTGATCAAGCGCAGGCGGTCCGCAAATTTTAGTGCCCAGTCGCAAATAGCCTTTTAAAAGGGGCGGTATTGATTTCAACAGTTTGCGCGTGTCATTTAGTTCTTTCATTATTTCATCTTCAGCCGGAATGGGAAGGGCGAATTTGTCCACAGGAGTGGCTGTCAGGCTATTGCAAACTTTTCCGGTGTTCTCGAAATGCCTGAACAATGCCCAGCCCATGGCTGGATCGGTAGTCTCAAGGCTGACGCATCCTATGAGATATGTTAAGTTTGCCCTGTAAAGCAATTCGCTTATCCCTCGCCAAAGCAGGGCGACCACAGTGCCGTTGCGGTATTCGGGGGCTACGCATGATCGGCCCACTTCAATTGATTTGTCCGCTATTTCATCGAGCCCTGATATCGCATATTCCCGTGATGAATAGAATCCAAGCGCTGAATTTGCCACTGCTCCAATATGGATTCGATAGGTGCCTACGGGGCAGTCCGTTTCCTTGTCCATCACAATCAAGTGCAGGCAGTAATCGTCAAATTCATCTCGGTCCATGCCGTTTTGATTGGCCTGCTCAAGGCCTTTGCCTTGTTCAATATTAAAAATCTTATAGCGCAATCGCAAAGCCGCTTCAATTTCTTCTTCTGTTTCAGCCAACTTCATAATAAACTGGTCTTTTTCCGCCAAAATAGACGGAGTTGCAACCTTTTTTTGTATCTCATCGAGCATGTCGCGCGCTATACTTGTCATTAATCTGATTTCCTCTTTCCTGATTAAAAAAGTCTAAAGTTTACAAATATATATTAAATTTGAAATATGTACAGTGTTGTTGTGATTAAAATTATCACAAATGTGTGGGGTTCATGCTGAATTAATTTTGAAGCAGGGCCAAAGATTGAGATTTCTTTTTTTTATCACTTTCTTCAGGCACGAATTCCAGCCAGTCAACTTCAGCTTCGCATTCAGTAGCCGAGTAGTGAGAATTCCCGCTTATGCTTATGACGAATTGTTGAGGGATATAGCCGAAAGCCTGCTTGAAGTCTTTGGCTACATTTTTTTGCTCAATGTGCCATTTGCCAAGTTTATCTGTTTTGTTTCGAATGCAACGCCAGGTCACTTGAAGGGTTCCCATTACGTAGGACGTTTCTTCTTTTACGCCTTTAGGCGTTTCGGTTTCCCATCTATAGGCAATTGCGTCGTGCTTGAACAAGCCAGTTCCTACATATATGGCAATTGCCTGGTCGTCTTTTATTTTCCCGCGTCCATCTCCGCCTTTGGGGAGCTTTGTGGCTCTCCAGCGCCATCTCAGAATAGGGGTTTTCTTCAAATCCACTTTGCCGGACAGGTTGTATACAAATGATCCGGTGCTTTTGTCGGACTTTAATTTAAGTATATTGTTGCCGTTTTTATTTATTACATAAAATTGAGTGTTGGGGACTCCCCATGTTGTGCCCTTTATAGTCCAGTTTTCCGGGAGATTATGTTTTCCATGCTTTATTGATGAATTAAAGTCTTCCTTCCAGAAAAAAGTTTTTTTTGTTGGGGATATTTCATCCGCGATGAGATTGCTTAAGGAAACAGAAACGACTGACAACAAAGCAAAAAGCAGAATTTTATGTATATTTTTAATTTTTCGGTCCCTTCAAGTCTAATTCATTTGCGTTGCAATATTCGCGATATTTCTTCATAATAGCAGTGACATAGGCTTTTGTCGAGCGGAATTTTATTTTTTTGATAACTTCTCCGTCTGGAATTTCCGGTTTCCAGCTTTTTATGCGAGGTCCGGCATTATATTCGCATAGAGCCCATTCCGCATTTTTGTGTTTTTTCATGGCTCTGGCAAGATACCACGCTCCTATTTCTATGTTTAATCTGGGATTGAACAATATTCCGGGGCAGGGCAAATCAACTTTGTGATAATTGGCCCAGTCCTGAGCCGCTCCTTTATTGGAGGGGATTACCTGCATGAGGCCCACTTCGTCGTCATTGCCGCGAGCTTGGGAAACGAAGTTGCTTTCTTTCCAGACAACAGCTTTGAGGAGACGCGGATCAAGGCAATATTTGTCAGCCGCGTCCTTTATAAGCACATCATACCTGGAGCTTTTAAGCAAATAACTTATATACATGCTCGCTCCAGTTGCCGCCGCTATTATCAGCAAAAAAGCCAGAAAAGCATAAAAGCGCCTTCTGCTGTCTTTGCGATGTTTCTTGTATTTCAGGACCATTAATTATGTTTCCTTAAAAATTTCCAGAACGGGCTTGATCCGGACGAACTCTTTTTCTGTATAATATCGAATTGTTGTTTTGTTTTTTATCCGCAACTTCCCCTCAAACTCTAAATCTACATCATAAAAACTTATTTCGCCAGCGTTCAACAGGAAGATAAGCCTCTAAAAAAGAAGGTCTTCATTGCTTGATGCCGGATTTTCGCCATCTGGGTCGTCCTCGACTTCAATCTCAGAAAGTGTTGAGACGCGCGAGTTTTCTGGATCAAAATCCTTCCAATCGCCCTCGCTTGAATTGTCTTTGACAAGTATCTGTATCTTTTTTTCGAGCTCTTTAAGTTTGCCGCCGCAGACTCGGGACAGCGCAACTCCTTCCTCAAAGCAGTTGATCATCTTGTCCAGAGGCAGATTTCCCTCTTCCATTTCTTCCACTATCTGTTCAAGCTTCTGAAGAGCCTGCTCAAAAGGAAGTTTTTCAAGTTCTTTTATTTTATCTTTTTTCATTTTCCGTTCCTTAAATGTATATTAATTGCAATATTAAAAATAAATGTCATTATCAAAATATCAACAGGAGCAACGGCGCAAGCTGTAATTTATGAAAAACAAGTCGTATTTAATCACCGGAGGAGCGCGCAGCGGAAAGAGCCGCTACGCGCTAAAATTGGGAGAAAACGCAAAGCGTCCTTTTTATATTGCCACAGGCTGGGCTGGCGACAAGGAGATGGCGGAAAGAATAAGCAAGCACAAGGCAGAGCGCGATGAACGCTGGACTACTATAGAATCCAGAACCGAAATAGCGGAAGCCATAAAAGAAGCTGAAACGGATGGAGCCGACTTTATTCTAGTGGATTGTCTTACACTATGGACATCCAACATGCTTCACGAAAAAGCCAGCGAAATCGACAAAATGACAGAAGAGCTTGCAAAGCTTACTCCAAACATAGCGGCAACGCTTGTGTTTGTGACAAATGAGGTCGGAGGAGGAATTGTGCCTGGCGACAAGCTGAGCAGAGACTTCAGAGATGCAGCCGGAATCACAAACCAGAAAATAGCGGCGGTTGCAGACAATGTGATTCTGGCTGTAAGCGGAATCCCTGTAAAAATAAAATAACGGGGCAATTGCCTCTAGCAAACATAATCATGGAATTTTTATGAATATTCAAGAAATCATTTCGAAAATAATCCCGGCAAACAAAGAAGTTGCAGCTCAAGCTCAAAAAAAACTGGATTCTCTTACCAAGCCGCCGGGAAGTCTTGGGCGCCTGGAGGAATGCGCAATAAAATATGTGGCGGCCAGAGGCTTTATTGACGCTGAATTGAAAAATCCGGCAGTTCTGACTTTTGCGGGCGACCACGGAGTGGCGGCTGAGGGAGTCAGCGCATTTCCTCAGGAAGTGACTGCGCAAATGGTGGCCAACTTCGCAAACGGAGGCGCCGCAATTAATGTTTTAGCCAATTTTGAAGGAGCGTCCTTAAAAGTGATTGACGTGGGCGTTGTGGCTGATTGCAAGTTCCCGGGAGTAATCCAACGCAAAGTGGCCAAAGGCACGGCTAATTTCATTCATGGTCCGGCAATGACGCTTGAACAAACAAAAAAAGCTCTTATGGCAGGAATAGACGAGGCTTCAAAGGCGATATCTGAAGGCGCGACGATTATTGCCACCGGTGACATGGGCATAGCAAACACCACTCCATCCACGGCATTGTACGCTGCCTTGCTGAACCTGAAGCCGGCTGATATAACCGGACGCGGCACAGGAATTGACGATGCACGGTTGAAGCACAAAACTGAAATCATAGAAAAAGCAATAGAAATAAACAGGAATCAACTGACAGACACGCTAGGCGCTTTAGCCGCGCTTGGCGGCTTTGAAATAGCTGCCATATGCGGAGCGATATTATGCGCGGCTTCAAATAAAATACCAGTGATTGTTGATGGGTTTATTTCAGGCTCTGCCGCAGTGATGGCCATTAAATTAAACAAAAATACGGCTGACTATTGCTTTTTTAGCCATCTTTCGGCAGATGCCGGACATAATAGAGTTATGGAGGAACTGCACATGAAGCCGTTGCTTGATTTAGATTTGCGGCTGGGCGAAGGCACTGGCGCTGTTCTGGCTCTTCACTTGATAAAAGCCGGACTGGCTGTTATGCGCGGCATGGCCACTTTTGAAGAGGCGGCGGTAACAAAAACTTAAGGGTTTTTTATGAAACCATGCCAATTTGCACTTTTTTTCAAAAAAAATGACTTTTTTTTATAAAAAAGCCTGTTTTGATTTGCATTCCATACATTTTTTTGCTAGAATCTTAAGTAGAAATGGAAAGAACCATGAGAAACTAATAACCAAGTTAACCAAAAAACAAAAAGGGAGTAACAGAAATGAAAACACGTAAAGGTAGGGGTTTTACACTCATCGAGCTCCTCGTTGTAATTGCTATTATAGCAATTCTAGCGGGAATGCTTTTGCCAGCGCTGAACTCGGCTCGTGAAAAAGCCAGAAGAATTGCATGCGCAAGTAACCTTAAACAAATCGGTCTTTCGTTGAAGCAGTATGCGATGGATTACAGTGACCAGTTTGCTCGTAGTGCTGCTACTGATACCTCAACTGGTGCCTTAGAACTTCTCAGAAGTGAAGATTATCTGTCAGCTCATAAAATTTATGTATGCCCGTCAACTAGTGTTACTCCGGGCACTGGCACAGAACCGCTTCTTGCAGCTACACCTAATCTCTCTTATGCCTACTGGGTTGGTTTGTCAGAGAATTCTGAAGTTGATAGTGGCATAACTGCTGACGCAACTAACAACCATACAAAATATGGCAATGTATTGTTCTTGGACGGTCATGTACAGGATATCCTGGCGCTACATGGTACACGAACTCGAAATCATGGGGTACTTCAATTCCTACAGTTGAATAATTTCATGGTATTAAGGAAAAGAGGCCTTTTGGCCTCTTTTTTTTTGTTTAAACAGTAATTTCTCCATTGCCTTAGTTTGCTATATTTGGAGAATTCAGAAAAGTCAAAGATTGAATGCATACATTGAATAAGAATAAATATATTTCAAAAGATTTCATTTTGCCCGTGTTTTTTCTGATTGCTTTAAGCTTCTCGTTTCCTATACTCTTTTTAAGCATATTGAATATATTTTCTCGCACTCGACAAATAATGCTTTTCTCATCTGCGGCAATGTCCTTACTGGCATTGTCTTTTGTTTTTTTTAGCATCAACAGACTTTCTGTTGCTTTGAGAGGAAATAAAATTTTGTTTATTTCCATATCTGTCATAGCCACAGTTTGCTTTATTCACTTTTTCTCAATTCCGCTGTATTCTCTTGAGAACCTCTCTTATTCTCTAATATGGATTTCAATTCCACTTTTTGTTTATTTGTATTCAAGCGCTTTTGCGAAATGGCTGCCCATGTTTTTTGCTCTGCTTTGGACTATTAATCTTATTTTTATAATCTCTTCTTATATTAACAATTCATTGAGATTCAGCGGACTCCCGGGGAATCCAAACTGGCATGCGGGCTTGCTTGTCATATCTGTTCCATTTGTCATATATAAGCTCAAATTCTGGCTTGCTGGAAAAGATAAAATATTTATGCTTTTATTGTCCTCAGCCGTAGTGTTAATTTCTCTTGTTTTGCTCTATTATTGCCATTCCCGAGCCGCTTGGCTGTCCCTGTTTTCAACTTGTGGATTTGCCGCGTTTCTTTCGGTTCCGTCCAAATACAAAAAACTCTTTGCTGGAGGAGTCCTTGCCATATTGTTGCTTTGTGTCATTTTATTGTTTTTTTCCTCAGCCCTCCAAGGCAAACTGGCTCAAATAATAGCAGACGATGTCAGAGTTCCTTTATGGGATGCGACTGTAAGCCTAATAAGGAACCATCCCTTTCTGGGGATAGGCCCGGACTTGTTTGAGAGCGAGATTGGCTCCTATATCCCTGTCGAATACTTTCTTCGCACTCAAATTGTGGCAATAAGGCATGTCCATCCTCACAATCATTTTCTTTATTTTGCGGCTTCTTACGGGATAATAGCGCTTGCATTCTGGTTCCTTATACTCGTTTATCCATTGGCGCTTTTTGCATTCAATTACGAGCGCATAAAAGAAACCAGGCTCCGCTTGGTTTATTTTGCTTTTGTCTTTTTACTGCAACAAGCCATGTTCTGTATTGTTTTATTTCATTGGCCAACTAATTTTCTGGCTTTCATCATGCTCGGAATACTCTGGAAAACAGTCTGGCCGATAAAAGAGCAATGTTCAAAAGAAAGGCGTTTGCGCTTCTTTCTGTTTTTTTCCAAATTGACAGGTGTTGTCCTTTTTGTTGTTGTCTGTTTTCTTGCTTGTCG
>CAZYVR010000296.1:0-7520 GCA_964651145.1 uncultured Victivallales bacterium
TGATTTGTCTGGCTTAACTGTCCCTGAAGAAGTCGATAGTCAAAGCATTCTTCCTATTCTAGAGGATAGCAATTCTGATTGGAGAGATGATCTTATGTGTTGGAATTCAGGTGCTTATTATCTGCATTCACAGAGAATGCTTCGGTGGGGAAAATATAAATATGTTTTTACGCCATATGATATCGATGAATTATACGATCTGGAAAAAGATCCGATGGAGATGCTAAATCTTATTGATGAATCAAGCCTGATAGACGTAAAAAATGAGATGAGAAAACGCTTAATAAAAAACGCGTCTATGTCTTCTGATCCTATAAAACGTTTAATGGATTCTTATTTTCGCGTATGATGTAAAATAAAAAGATCTTAAAGCAGCGTGAAAGAAAGGAATATATGATATGACACCAAGAGAAGTTATTAAAAGAACAATAAAATTCGAGACTCCGGATCGCCTGCCAAAAAGCTTTCCCGAAAAATACGGCAATGATTTCGGCAGCGTCGGAATGACTCCTTCGCCAGACGCCAGGCAATGCGGCAATGAAGATTTTGCGGATGAATGGGGCGCTGTTTGGGAAAACATCGGCGTCTGCAAGCTTGGAGAAGTAAAGAAATTTCCACTGGAAAACTGGGACAATTATGACAAGCTTAAAATACCCGACATCAATGATCCCAAGCGCTGGGAAACCTTGGAAGAACAAGCAAAAAAACAAGGCGACCTTTTCATTATGGCGGGCGGAATATCCCTCTATGAACGGGTGCATTTTATTCGCGGACTCGAAAACACATGGATGGACATATACACAGACAAAGACAAGCTTGAAAGGCTTATAGACATTCTTGTGGACATGAATCTTGAGGCAATCAAACGCTGCCAAAAAGTCAACGCCGACGGATACATGTGGTGCGATGACTGGGGCCTTCAAGACCGCTTAATGATTTCCCCCGAACAATGGCGCGAAATATGGAAACCGGCATACGCGAAAGTCTACAAGGCCGCGCATGAAGCTGGAATGCTCACGTTCCTGCACAGTTGCGGACATATTGTGGACATTCTGGACGACCTTATTGAAATAGGCCTCGACGTTATCCAGATGGATCAGCAAACCAATATGGGCCTTGACCTACTCAGCGAACGCTTTAAGGGACGCATAACTTTCTGGTGCCCCGTTGACATACAGTCCGTAATGTGCGGACGCACCCTTGATGAGATCCGCGAGTATTGCCATGAGCTGTTCGATAAACTCGGCTCAAAAAAAGGCGGCTTCATCCCCAAATGGTACGGCGACCCCGTCGGCTCAGGACACAGCGAAGAAGCCGTCGCCGCCATGTGCGAGGAGTTTCTGAAAATCAGCAAACAAGTTTACGGCAAATCCTGAGTGCGCGTCAATAAAACAACGTGTTTTTCAAATCGTTCACTTTTACTTTGTTGACATGTCCGTCCGCAAACAAAGTGTTGCCTTGGTTATTGTGCCGCAATCTAATCCATGCAAAGTCGCAGAAAGGGTCTTTCCAGTCCCAGTAGCCAAGGCTGTGCCAGTCAGCGTCTGACATAAGCAAAAGAGAACTTGGATTTTTCATGCCTGCGATCTTTTCGTGCTCACCGTAGTCAGCATTATGAGGCTTAGACACAATATATCTGTTCCAACCATAACTGCCATAATATTTGTCACTGTTAGATTCCGGGCATATTAGAAGGTTTGTAGTGGACGTCAAATCTCCTGGAACATACACTTGGTAAACGCCATTATATTGGGCGTTGACATAAGGGCTTAATTCATTGTACACATATCCCCCATCATTTGCGCCAAGAGTTTTGTCCCCTGACGGGAAAAAACCATTGTAATCAGAAATATAGTTGTAAGCAGCCACGCCCCATTGCTTGAGATTTCCAGCGCATAATATCTGACGAGCCTTCCCTCGCGCGCTGTTTAACGCTGGCATAAGCATGCTTGCCAAAATTGCTATTATTGCTATTACAACGAGCAATTCAATGAGTGTAAATCTACTATTCTTTGTTAGCATAAAATTCCCCTATTCAAATTTATAGTCCGCAAGCTTTTCAAGTTCAATTTTATTATATATTTTTATCGGTTTTTTTGCAAGCCAGTTGAATATATTCAAGAGCAATTGAGCATTGTCTCCTTTGCAAAGCTGATCCGGCTTCATCCATCTGGCATTTCCCATTATAACAACGCGTCCTTTGCCATGCTCAAGCGCGACCATGACAGGCGCGCCGGGCTGACTTGAGCCTTTTCCCGCCTTAACAATTACTTTTGCGTTAGGGTTATTGACCTTTAGCATGGACATTCCTCGCGATTGAAAGACTTTGACTCCTTTGCTTATTTCATCAGACGCAATATCTGTAAAAGTCGGGAATTCAGGAACAAATCCATGTTTTTTCTCATCACTTATATTTGTGTTTGTGTAGCCTATGCCAAAAGCCTTAGGCAGTGATGCAATGCGGTTGTTTGACTGCCAGCTATGCGGACCCACATAATAATTTGCCGCAAGCAAAAGGCTCCCGCCTTCCCTCACATATTTATCCAGACATTTTTCCACTTTTTCAGGAGACCGAATTGTGTTCAAAGTATTCCCCATAAAAGTCACAATCTGGTAATTTGAAATCTTTTCAACTTTTCCTGTCTCGTTAAATGTTTCCATTTCATTTTTGAATTCGCTCATGCCCATACTAAATTCAAAGCCGAATTGCTCAAGCATATTTATCCCGGTCAGCATTCTTGACTTGCCCATTATCGCTCCAGCGGAGCCTATCAAAACTTTGGTTTCCCCTTTAGGGGACGGACGCCACATGTTTACAAATTTTTGCTCCTTTTTTGTAAACACTTCAAGCTTTGTTGGCTTGAGTTTTATGTCCTCTATCAGCAGTATTGCCGGAGCATGGCTTTTAATGGAAACAGAAATTCCTTTTCTAATGTCTTCCGCCGAAACGCAGTCTGAAACAACAATATTTTTGACCACGTCAACTATTCTATATTTTCCATCCGGGATATTCGCCTTTGCAGCATTCAATTTTCTTTCGCCGCCGCCCCAGTTGAATATGTACCAAACATATCTGCCATTGCGTCCAAGGACATGGCCCTCAATAAATTCAACAGGCTTGTCTGAAGATATTTTCAAAGCTTTTTCTATTTTGTTTTCATCAACAATTTTGCCCACAATCTTGCTGGTTGTGGCAAAATCAAGTTCGCAGCCTATATAGTAAACTCTGCCTTTTCCGTAATGGTTTACAGTGATAGCAGCCTTGCCGTTTGCGTAAGAGGCAAGAACTTTTGCGCCTTTTGGAACAAGCTCAACACCAAATGAAGCTTCAAATTCGCTTTTTACTGTTTTGCTTTCTTTTAATCCAAATTCTTCGAGGGAAACCATCCCGGCATTTTCCAAAGAAGCTCCAGTTTTTATGCCCAAAAATTCAGGATCAACAATGGACGTGTTGAATATGTCTTCAATCTTCATTGAATCATGATTTACTACCAAAACGCCGCCGTCTTTAACAAACTTTTCAAGCTTTTTAACTGTTCCTTTTTGGACTCTTTTGCAGCCGGTCAAAATAAACAGCTGATACTTGTCCAAGCCTTTTCTAAGAAGAATATCGTTGTTGATAATATCCACATCCAGTTGCTTGAAAAGCGTGGGACAATAGAAATCCATAATATCCATCAACAATGGAGCCTTTATCCATTCTCCATGTTTTTTGTAGACATGCGCGCGTCCTGTTTCAAAAGGATAAAGCATCGCTGTTTTTGCCTTCAGTCTTGGCCGCGGCAGAATAATTTCGCCAAGCGAATTAATTTCTTTTTTAATTTTTGGGATGGCTCTTATGGCTTCATATTCTTTATACTTTGGAGAAAATAAGCCTCTGCTGTCTGAAGAATAGGCATATGACATAAACAGGCCGGAGAAGCCATTAAACATCTGGCTCCACAACCAATCACGCATTTCGCCTTCGGCCACTCTGGGTGTACTAAACAGAGCTGTTTTGTTTATTGAAATAAAATTTCTTATTCCTCCCCAGTAAAAGCCGCTGCTTTTATATTTGCATGATATTCTTACTGACAAAGTGTTTTTTTTTCCGTATTCCAATAATTTCCCAAGATCAACAGAAAACGCTTCTTTCCAGTGTTTTGTTTGTTTCAGCGATTTGCCATTCAAATAAATCTCAGACTTATCGGCCAACTCCTTGCCGTTTAGATAAATCTGTCTTCCTTTCAGATTTTCCGGGACAAAAAATTTCTTTCTGCACCATCCCGTTGTGCAATCCGCAAATCCCTGCTGACCCCACATTCCAGGAACGTTTATTTCCACCCAGTCCAAATCATTAAAATCTTTCTGTTCATATTTTTTCTCAAGTCCTTTTTTATCGTTGTCCTCCTTAAATTTCCACTTGCCGTGAAGCTTTATAAGAAACTTGGAAGGGTCAGATATTTTGTCCGCCTTATTAATGACGCATTCTTCGCCCATTATAGGTTTTTTTGAGCTGATATTGCCAATGCAATTGCGGATAAAAGAATATTTCAGCATTTGTTTGATCTCATAAGGATTTTCTTCGCCGTCAAATTGGTCTCGATACGAGCCTCCCAATTCCATGCCAAAGACATCTTCAGACTTCATCACTTCCTCAGGATATCCCCCGCCCAGCGACACATAGCTTTGAGGCATGTCAAAAAAGGACTGTGTCGTCAAATATGTATAAGGCGATTTTTCATATTTCTTTATAAAATGCCTGAATTCAAGAAGATGCTTTCCCAATTGTTTTTCAATAAAAACGCCCCAGTCGCGCCAAAGCATTCTGGAAAAGTTTTTTGGGGATATTTGAAATTCAGCGCTGCTATAAGACGCCCCTTTTATAGGAGGCATTACAGACGCAAATGTTTCAAATGAGGTATCCCATGTTTTATTTGCAAAATCAATTGTGCTGTACTTGTTTCGCATAGCTTCGCGGAAAACAGCCACGTTTGCCGGACTGTAATCGCTGTAGCGCATTTCGTTGTAAAGCTCGTACATGAAGATAGGATATTTGCGTGTTATTTTCAGAATGCTTTTCCAGAAATTGTTGCGCAGGCGCATTCCAATGGCGCTGTCTGGCCTGAAGCCTACAAAGTGACATGTGTTTGTTATAGCTCCGCACTTTTTAAGCTCTCTGGTAAATAAATTATCCCTATGATAAATAGAGCTGCCTTCAATAGGCTGCACATAAACAGCCAGTCCGTTTTTGAGAAGCAGGCGTATTTGAGTCTCCATCCATTTATAGGGCTCCCACCATATATTCAGTTTTTCACCCTCTTTTTTATAACGCATGCTAGCCATTACATAGACATCCCCCATATGCACAAAGTCAATTCCAAAAGCGCGGTATTTCCATGGGAAAACTTCGCCGGAAGATTCGAAGCCTAAAAGGAACACGGGTTTGCCGTTTCTTGAAAAATTGCCGTTTTCAACTCTGATGTTGGTGGCGCTTTCCGGAAATTTTTCATCTGTCATTTTGTAATCCAAAGACAGTTTTACGTCTTTGATAGCAAGCTCCAATTTTTTCCCGCGATATTCCTCTATGTCTTTCTTAAACTTGTTTTTTGTGTCCATAAGAAGGCGCTTTGCTTCCTTCTCAAGATCATTGTCAACATTCTTCCCTGCTTGTTTTTTTTGAGGCTCCACATTTTTAGCCGAAAGATTTGTCAGTAAAATATTTTTGTATAAAGTCGAGCCAATGCCGCTGTTAAAAAGATAAACTATGACAAAGGCGCTTTTGGGAGGCGTCATAAAAGAAACGGGATTGCTGAAGGTTTGAGTCACGCGCTTTGAAATTACCCCTTCGTCGTCAACTCCGAAGAAAGGCGCAATTCGCTTGGCCATGGCAGCGTCTGTCCAAATATTGGGCTCCATTTTGACATGCAAAACATATTTTCCTGTTTGCTTATTATCTTTCGAGAGAAATCTAAGTTGAACGCAGGCTTCGCTTTTATTGCTTTTTACTTCAAAATTAAATTTCAGCCTTTCGCCTGCCTTTACAGCTATTTTTTTTGATATGGCCTGCCCGGTGACTTTTTGTTCAAACCCCGTGATGTTGATGCATGAAATTTCTTTGCCATTCTCAAGAGCGCTAAAAGAGCCGGAGCCTTTTTTGTTTCCGCCATAAAAGTTAATTTTCCAAAATCCAGAGGAGCCTCCGTCTATAAGATTTTTTGTTTCCGCTATTGCGCCGGACAAACTGCAAACAGTCAATGCCACTACCAGAAAAGAAGCAATTTTTTTCATTCCAATGCCTTTTGTTGTATTTATTATTGTAATATTTTGTTTATTTTTTTAATGCTTTTCCCTGGAACAAGCACTTTGGGCTCTAAAATGTCGGAGCCTGGATTGAATGTTTTCGCAACTATCATTTCGATAGTCAAATCAGTAATTTTGTCAAAATTGTATTTAAAATGTTCTGGAGGAGGATTAAAGCCTTTGAAGGCAGCGTCGCTTGTCATGCATATAGTGGAAACATCATCGGGTATTATTATTTTATGCTTGACGCAACAGTGGTAAAACTCTACTTGCAACGGCGCGCCTTGGCATATAAAAGCGGTATGCCTGCGCGAAAGAAGAAGTTTCTCAAATTGCGAATAATCTCTAAAGTTGTCGCTTACAACATCCTTGTTTAAGTCCATATGAATGCCAAATTCTTCTGCCGCGTCCAATACTCCTTTGAGGCAATCTTTGTAGCTTCTCGAGGTGGGAAAGTCGTCAACTGTTTTAGCTTTGCAGCTTTTTCCCAGATATCCAAAATAAGCTATTTGCTTGTGTCCACTGTCTGCCAGGCGCTTTATTGCATTATAAGCCATAATTCTGTAGTCAGAGCGCAGGTTTATAAAATCGGCGCAGTTATATCCACTCCACAAAGCTATTATTCTGGTTCCTGCTTTGCGCAACTGTTTTATTTCATCGGCTACTTCTTTGTTAGGCACAATTATAACAGCCGCTTCTATTTTGCGGTTCAAATATGATTTCAATTCGCTCTTGGCAAATTGCGGATCACGCCCTACGCTCATGAAAGAATGATAGCCTTTGTTGCGCAGTTTGACAATAATTTGCTCCAAAGCCTCAGCATTGCTGGGATGCGTAATGGTGTTCGCCAGCAAAGCCACGGTTTTGGTCTTGCCGGTCTTCAGTGAGCTCGCCAGACTGGACGCCTGCCAGCCTTGCTCTTTGGAATACTTAAGGATCTCCTTTTTTGTGTCCTCCTTCACATAGCCTGAATCGTTTATGGCGCGCGAAACTGTTCCGACTCCCACCCCGCAATGTTTGGCTATGTCCCGTATAGTTATCGACATTTCGATGTCTTATCCTTTTGATTTAAAATAAATATGGAACCGATTCCATGTTTTGTACTATAGTTAAAAAGAAAGGATTGTCAAGAGGCTGAGCTAAAATTTTTATCCGCCACTTGCAACCTCTCAGTGAAAGTGGTTTTTTAAAGTAAAAACATGCCTCCGGGGGCTTCCCCGGACGTTTGCCGGGGCGGA
>CAZYVR010000297.1:0-7498 GCA_964651145.1 uncultured Victivallales bacterium
AAAGGTAAAGTCAACATTGATAGAGCGGCAAACATTCAGGGCTGATCAGGAACAGAGGCAACCCTGGCAAAAAATAGGAGAGAAAAATGATTGAATTCTTCGAGTCTAAAGAAAATTCGTTGCGCGAAAGAGTGATAAGTTCTTTTGAGGGCAAAAAAAATCTTCATATAAAAAGAGCCACAATTACGCCGGACAAAACAGTGGCCGGGAAGTATGCTTCATTTGAGATTTGCTTTAAGCTTGGCGAAAAAGGCCTATCTTCAGGCATGTTTGTCGTGATTGATTTTCCAGGAATATTGGCGACCACCAGGCCGCAGACGCATTTTCAGGAGGAGCCGGGATACACTACTTTTGACTTTCCTGAAAATGTTCAATGCGAAACGGCTCTTTATTCTTACGCGGACCGCCGGTGCAAGACCATGGATGATGAAGATTCCATCAGATTCAGGCGCGAGTGCAGGACATTGATCATAGCCGTCGAAAAGGGAAGAATGAAAGAAGGCGACAAGTTTGTTGTGCGTTTTGGCGACAACAGCGACGGCATGGGGCCTGGGGCAATGATGGGCATTGTTGTGCCAAATCATAAATATGAATACCCTTTTCATTATAAGGTCTTTCAAAATTCTGAATTAACCAAGGCCGTTGATGGCGGCTCTTTTGGCGTGCATGTCGGTCCCGACAAGATGAAGCGCTGTGTGCGCATTGTTCGCAAAGTGGGAAAAGAAAAGAAAACGCTTCTGCAATGCGAAGACCAGTTCAGGAATGTAGTCTCCAAGCCGGAGTCGGTCTTGGAAAAGCTTAAGGATGACAAGTTTTCCTCAAACCGTTATGGCATAATTTCGGTGGCCGGCGACAAAAAAATATCGTCGAAATTATTTGGCGTCGTAAACTGTCCGGAAACAGATTTGGCGTTCCAGAATAAAAACATATACTTTGGCGACACCCATATCCATACGGAGTTTTCCTATGATGTGAAATACAGGCACGGGAGGACGATGGTTCCGTCTGAAATGTTTGATTTTGCGCGCCATTCGTCCCTTCTTGATTTTTGCGTGATAACCGATCATCATCAGCCTTGGAATAAAAATTTCAGAAGTCTTACTCCTGAAGAGTGGGCGCATACGGCGGAGGCCGCAAAGAAAGCCGATGCCTCCGGAAAGTTTGCCGCCTTCATGGGCATTGAGTTTACAGGAAAGCGCGGGGATACAGTTGTTCTGTTTGGAGAGGATATAAAATATGACGAACTCCAGAAGAACAAAAAAGACAGCATGGAAGATGTATGGCGAATTTTAAAAAACAGAAAGGCTATCAGCATCCCCCATTTTCACAGTCCGGGCGGAATGCCCGAAGGCGACTGGCTTTATGATGAGAAGTTCGAGCGGCTGATCGAAATGCATTCCTGCCATGGCAATTTTTTTGAAGACAACGTCGACTTTCGCGTTCCCCCAAGCTGCAAAAACAGACGCTCCGACAGGAATGCTAAATACTTGCTTCAGCGCGGCTTAAGATATGGGCTCATTGGCAGCGGCGATGACCACAAAGGGCATTGCGGACGCCCGGCTCTTTGCGGTGTGGTTGCTGAAAATCTTGCGAAAGATTCTATATTCGACGCTCTTTACAACAGGCATGTGTACGCGACGAGCGGGGATAGGATTAAGTTGATTTTTTCCGGCAACGGCGAACTTATGGGCTCGGAGTTGAAATGCGGGAAGGTTGAGTTTTGCATAGAGGCTGAGGGGTGCGACGCAATCCGGCGCGTTGATTTTTTGAAGAATGGAGAGGTTGAAAATAGTTTTTATCCCGGCAATAAAAAATTTAACGCGACTTTTTCGCGGAAAATATCTCAAAATTCATTTTATCAGGTTATAGTAGCGCAGGAAAACACGCATTGCGCATGGTCCAGCCCGATTTGGGTGGATGTCGATTGAAAAATAGAGTGGCAGGTTATGGGAAAGACTTTTGTGAAATATTTGAGCGCCAATGAGATCAATCCTCAGATCAGGATGTCGAATTACGTTTGCATGAAATCAATGAGGCAGATAGGGCCGCGTTATATTCATGACTATCAGATGTTTTATATTGTGAAAGGCGAGGGGCGCTGTCAAATAAACGATGCCGTCCACAAACTTTTCCCAGGCGTTCTGGTTTTGTATGGCCCCGGCGACATGCACCATTTTATTTCATCGGAGCTTGTTCCTCTGGAGATGGTGGGCATGCATTTTTCATGGATTTATGATGAGTCAAGGGATGCTCATGATTATCATCGCGTCGTGCATTTTGAGAAAGATTTGGAGCGTGGCTTTATAGACGAATACGTCAAGGCCGATTTTCTTCCTAAAATTCCTTTTGTCCTCAATTTTCCCCATGAAATAAACGAACAGGCAAAAAAAATATTTATTGAGTTTGGCCGTGAATTCAAATATTTCAAGAATGCGAAGACTCTTCATTACAAGGGCGCGTTCCTTGGCTTGATGGAGCTTTGCGCGGAGCAGGCTTCGCGGGAGAATGATTCATCTCGGCACGTTAAGATTGAAGAATTTATAAGGATGATGTCGCGTGATTTTGCGAAAAAGACAGACAGGCGCAAGGCTGCTAAAAAGCTTGGCGTAAGCGAAAGTCATCTGACGCATTTGCTGAAGAAAGAGCTGAACTCCAACTTTACCCGCTATCTTGACGACATCCGAATGTCGAATGCCTATGATCTTGTCTTATACTCCAATTTGCCCCTCAAGGACATAGCCCGGCAAAGCGGATTTGACGATGCCGGGTATTTTTCAAAAAAGTTCGCGGCTAGATTTGGAAAGCCGCCGGGCGCTTACAGGCTTGCCAGCGCGTCTTCCGGCTTTTCCGGAAATCCGGTCACGCCTCGGGATGAGTCAAACTGATATATTCTTTGCAGTTTTCTCGGCGAAAAGGGGAACTTTTTCAAGCTGTCCCCATCAAGCGCTTTTTGGAGCCCGCTTTCTTTCAGGATTGACACGGCGCGGTCGCGCATAAGTTTAGCCACCTCGGGATTTTCATTTATCAGTTGCTGTTTCTCATTGGGATCCTGTGTCATGTTGAACAGTTGCTCCCGTCCGCCATTTGCCATGAATATATATTTCCAGTCCTTGTCGCGAACCATGATCTTAAATAGCCTGGAGCCAGGGGCTTCGTATAGTCCGCTTAGGTATTCTCTAGGGGCTTCGCCGCCTTCGAGCATTTTAAACACATTTATTCCGTCGCGGGTTTCGGGGGCGCCAGCCGCCTCTGTGGCGATTCCAAAAAGATCGACAAGGCTGACCAGCTCCTGGGATATTGTTTCCGATGGCAGCTTGTTTGGCCAGCTGACAAGAAAGGGGATCCTGCAGGAGGCGTCGAAAAAGCTTTCTTTCTGCCAGCCGCCGTGGTCGCCCATGTGGTCGCCATGGTCGGCAAAAAAACATATGACCGTGTTGTCAGGGTCTTCGCTGGCGTCGACCGCGTCCAGAATTTTTCCCAGGCATTGATCAATGAAGGATATTTCTCCGTAGTACCGTGATTTGAGCATTCTTGCGTGCGGGTTGTTTATCTCTTCCGCAAAGACCGCGTGGTTCATCCAGCCTATCTGTTCGTCCATTTCATCTATTTCTTTTGTTCCTTTTTCCGGGTTGGGCATCCGGTCGGGGTCGTACATGCGGTTGAAGGGCAACGGAGGCGCAAGGGGGGGATGCGGCCCGATGAATGACACCAGGCCAAAGTAGGGCTGCTCGTCGTCTTTTTTTATTTGTTCAACAGCGCGGTCAGCGGCCCATGATTCAACTGTTGATTCGGCTGGCTGCGGGCTCATCTGAGGCATGTAATACATTTCCGTTCGTTCGCCCATGAGAGTTTCCACATAATCAAATTCCGGGTGTTCTTTTGCTATGAAAGAGGCGAACCCGTCCATCTCTCTTTGCTTTTGGGAGCCGTACATCTCTTCACTGTGAATATGAACGTCATATCCCAAGTCTTCATTCCAGGGGCTTGAGTGAAATTTGCCTATGCCAAATGTTCGGTAGCCCATTTTCTTCATGCTTCGCGCAAGATAGGGGCCGCATCTGTCTTCCATTTTCTCCGGCTGGCTTTCGCGCAATTGCGGGGCGCTGTTTGAATAAATTCCAATTGTCGACGGCTCCCGCCCTGTTCTAATCACATATCTGGCTGGAACGCACACGGGGCAATTCGAATATGCTTTTGAGAAAGAAATTCCGCGCCTTGCCAGGCGATCCAGGTTTGGGGTGTGAATATGACTGTTTCCAAGCGAGGCTATTGTGTCGGCGCGCTGCTGGTCGGTCATTATAAATAAAACATTCGGTTTTTTTCCCATTTGTCGACTCCTTGGCTGTTGCGTTATATAAGACATTTTTTTTGGCAAAAAATCTATTGGAGGCAGAGACTATTTGTGGGAATATGAGATTATATTGCAAATGGGCGCAGCTGGTTATTTGGGCAGGCGCACAGTTATTGTCGTGCCGCTTTTGGGCGAAGAGTTTACTTTTATTGAGCCGCCGTGAGCCTGCGCCGCACGCGTGGCGTTTTCAATGGCGGGAAACGGAATCTTCCTCTGTTCCTTGCAGTCCGACTGAAAGCCTTGCGCTTTGATGGATATTGAGTTTTTGTGTTCGTCTTCTTTCAGGCAGGCTGTTAATTTGCCGCCTGACGGGGTTGACTGGTATGCGGCGTTTATAATGTTTTCCAGCATCAAATGCAATAGGATTTGTTCTGAGCGCATAATGAATGTGTCTGTTTTTTGTATGCATTTCCCATTAAGCATTATTTCAAGCTGCAGTTTTTTCTCATTTTCCTGCATGCGCAATTCTTTTTTTATTTTAAGCAAAACAGGCAGCGCGTTGATTCCTCCCGGCTTTAATTTCAGTGTGCCTTTTTCCAATTCATAGAGAGCAATGGCCGAGCTTATCTTTTTTATTCTTATTATTTCTGATGTTTCTGCGGATTCCAATGGTTCTGTTTGTTTGTTTATGGTCTGGGTTTCTCCCCGGGGGATGGCGCTTTTCAATGAGCAAAGCAGCGCTTCTGTTCTTTTTGACTCGCTTATGTCTATCAGGCATTTTTCCAGATACAGCAAGTTTTTGTTGGCGTCGCGCACTGCGCGAGCGGATATGCTGACCCAGAAAGGAGCGCCGTCGCTTCTTCTTGCTTTTGCCTCAAAATTGTGCGTGGCTTCGGAGTCCCTAGTTATTTTTAAAATATTGCGGCGAATCTTTGACTCGGAAAAGAGAGCTTCGGCATTCAAATCCAAAAAGCTTTTCTTGTCGGGATATCCGAACATTTTAATCAGGAAGTCGTTTGCCTTAAGTATTTGTCCGTCTAATGATGAGCGGTAAAATCCTATTGGAGCCTGATTAAAAAAACAGCGCAGATTCTTTTCCTTTGCCCGTATGATGGCTTCAGTGTTTTTACGCTCAGTTATGTCTGATATTATTCCGTTGACGAAAAGTTTGTTTATTGATCTGCGTTGCACTGACACGCAGTCTCTTACCCATATAGTGCGGCTGTCCGCTGTTAGTATTCTGTATTCTTTTTCTATTGACTGCTCATTTGAGAAAGTAGGAATTTGCGAGATTGTGTCTTCCCATATGTGGAGGTCGTCTGGGTGAATTATGCTTTTCCAGTTGTTTGAAGCCAGCTTGAAAAAGTAAGGCGGATAGCCTGTTATTTTTTCAATTACAGGGGAGGCGTATGTTACGTTAAAGCCGAGAGCCTCAACGAACTCGGCGCTCCATAAAGCGTCTGGAGCCGATGAGATTACGCGGTCATTTTCTTTCAGCGCGGCTTGAAGCTCTTCGTCCGCTTTCTGTCGCTTTATGGTTTCAATTAATTCGCGTTTGGAATCTTGAGACATGGATTCAAAGAGACGCGCAAGGGTTTTGTCTTCTGTTAAATCCAGCTCTTTTGATGCGAATTGATCAAGCTCTTTTGGGCTTAATTGATGCAATCTTGACTGTTGCTCTGAATCTTCCACTATCTTAAGGAGTTTTCTTTTTGTGTAAAGACTTGGCGTCCGGCTGCCCTTTTTCCAACTTGACACTGTTTGCTGAGAAACATCGCAAAGTCTTGCCAGCTCGCTTTGAGAAAGCAATAGCTTGCCCAGAATGTCTTTAACCAGATATGGCCTAATCGATATTCTTCATGGCTATAACAATATTGACTGCCTTAAGCCCGTAAACGCTGCATTTGCATCCCCACACAAATACGAAGCCAAGGGAAGACAGGAAATATCAAGTCCTCTATTATTAGTAATGTAATAAACATCATTATATAGTGTGCGCTTCATAAGTCAATTCACAACATAGGCCTGTAGTAAGATGTTGTTAAGTGTTGTTCGCGGTTTTTTCCCTTGTTGGATAGGCTGTATGGGCGAGATGCGCCCTGTGTTTGAAGCATTGCATTTTCAGCAAAGAGAGTTTATTTTTATATTGCGTGGAATGTGACAATAATTTTTTAGTTTAAGGCGGATGCCATGGGATGCATAGTTTTTCTGATACAGTGTGACGACAATAAAGGTTTGCTTTCGAATATAACTTCGTTTTTTTATAATTGCGGTTTTAATATTCTGCATTGCCATCAGCATTCTGATGTAGTTCGCAAAAAGTATTTTATGCGAATTGAGCTTAGCTTAAAAGATTTGAATACTTCCAGAAAGCAGCTTGAAAACTCGTTTGGCGAATTCAGCTCTAAGTTGTCTCTTGAATGGTCTGTTCATTACTCTGACCATATTCCCCGTATGGCTGTGTTTGTGTCGAAAACGTCACATTGCCTGTACGATCTTATTCTCAGGCAGAAAGAGGGCGAGTTTAACTGCGAAATACCTCTCGTGATCGGGAATCATCCTGACTTGGAGTATGTGGCTGAGCAGTTCAAAATTCCATTTTATTGTCTTCCTGTGTCCAAAGAGAATAAAGCAGAGCAGGAAAAAGAGGCTCTTGCCTTATTGAAAAAACACCATGTAGGCTTAATAGTCCTTGCCAGATATATGCAGATTCTGAGCCGGGGGTTCATTGAGGAATATCCTGGAAAAATAATCAACATACATCACGCTTTTTTGCCTGCTTTTGAGGGTGGGAATCCCTATGGCAGGGCTTATGAGCGCGGAGTGAAAATGATAGGAGCCACAGCCCATTATGCCACTGCGGATCTCGACCGCGGTCCGATTATCGAACAGGATGTGGACAGGGTCACTCATGAAGACACCTCGGAGGATTTGAAGTTGATTGGCCGGGATGTGGAGAGAAAAGTTCTTTCAAAAGCTGTCCGGCTTCACCTTGAGCATCGAATCATCATATCAAGCAACAGAACCATCATTTTTTCAGCCGGAGCCTGACTCTGACCGTCCTCATTAGCGAAATCTGAATGCGGGCCGTCCGTCTTGTTTGTTTTTTTGTCTTCCGGATGGCGTTATCGCGGTGGCTGTCAGATACATGTCAAGCGCGCTGGAGCCGTCTTTGCGGCGGAAGAAATCCGGGCCAAATAGCTGTGT
>CAZYVR010000298.1:0-7489 GCA_964651145.1 uncultured Victivallales bacterium
ATGGTCGTAGTGGCTTCTCCTCTTCACAAGGCCAAAAAACTCAAAAGGCTCATCGCGTCCACATATCAGGCCACAAGCGGCGCAGGCGCGA
Source organism: uncultured Victivallales bacterium (assembly GCA_964651145.1). Classification (GTDB taxonomy): domain Bacteria; phylum Verrucomicrobiota; class Lentisphaeria; order Victivallales; family GWF2-45-14; genus CAZYVR01. The sequence continues at coordinate 92 of CAZYVR010000298.1, forward strand.
AAGGCATGGAAGAGCTCGAAGTTCAAACCAGACAGCTTCTTGATAACGAAGAAATCAACCCGACTTTCTTTGCTCATAGAATAGGCTTCAACCTTATTCCTCATATCGACGTGTTCCAGGACAACGATTACACCAAGGAAGAAATGAAGATGCTTTACGAGGCACGGAAGATTATGCATGCGCCTGATCTGAAGGTTTCCTGCACTTGCGTAAGGATTCCGGTTATGCGCGCGCATTCGGAAAGCCTTAACATGGAATTCGAACAGGATATAACTCCCGAAGAAGCCAGAAAGATTCTTGAAGCCGCTCCGGGTGTGGAAGTGCGTGACAATCCAGCGGAAAAGTACTATCCGATGCCGATTGACGCGTCAGGAATGTATGATGTGCTGGCAGGACGCATTCGCCAGGACTCTTCCCGCGACGACAAACGCGGTCTTGATATATTCATCAGCGGCGACCAGCTTCTGAAGGGCGCCGCATTAAATGCTGTTCAAATTGCGGAATTGCTCTGCGAATAGCGGAAAACATATTCGGGAGGACATGATTTGAGATTCAGCGTATTTCCCAGACCCAGAAAATCCAGAGAATTCCATGGGGTTCTGGGGCTTTATCTGGAGATTGGGAATACAGTTGTCGGCGTCAATTGCGCTTCCGGAATTGTTGAACTTTTTAAAAGCTCCTTGTCATCAGGCGAGGAGCTTTCTCGTTATCTTGTTTTAAGCAGCGCTAATCCGGCAAACCTCGGAGGCATCGAAGAGCTTGCGGATATGCTTAAGGATTCGGGGCAAAATATTGCTCTCTGCGCGCCGCGGCTTCTGGATGGATGGCTGAAAGCCCTGATGATGGAAACAGATTATTCATCGGAAAGGCTCAAGGAGCTTTCATTCACTACATATGACGCTAGCAAGGAAACCTGCCTGGCAAGCAGCCCGCCTGTAAATATCGAATATTGCCCTGACGACAATGGCTTTTTCGATTATCTCCTCAAATTTACATTTGAAGGGCTTAACATTTCGCTTTTCTACGGAGAAGCTGTTGATTTGACGAAAAAGTTTCCAGAATTCGTTTATGGCGCGGATGTGCTAATTGCGAATATTTCCAAATATCCAGCCATACCCCGGAACAGCGATTCAGTTGACATAACGGAAGAGCTGATTTCTATTTTTGCCGACAATAAAATAAAAAGTTCTGTTATCCCCGGCAAAGAGGGCATACTTTTGGGCTTGCCTGCTTCCAAGCCGGAATACCGAAAATGGGAACAGGATTTGTGCGAATTGGATTTGGGGCCGGCAAAGGCGAAAATTATTCATGAAAAAGATTTTGAGCATTATCGCAACTCCATATTTCCGGCTTTGGTTCAGGACGATGAAGAACACGACAGCATTCTTCTCGGGATGGGCCTTGGAGCAGCCCTTCATAAACGCGCGGAGAACAGCGGCAAATTTGATTTTTCGACAATGTTGATGACTGACTGCAGTTACAAAAAAGTTTTCAGCTGCATTGACCTGCTTGATCAGCTTGAACGCGGCAGGCGCATTGAGGTTATCTGCGGGAAAGCCATGTCCGAGGCTATAAATTATTTCAGCGTTATTCTGCAAAACTCTTATAGGCGGGAAATGCCTTCTTTCATTGTTTCAGCATCGGAAGAGAACAAAACAACTCAGCATATAATGTTTAATTCTTTGGAAGTCCTGATGATCCCTTATCCTAAAAAAGACGACGCCTATATTGCTCGAATCAGAGATTTGAAAACGGATGAATATCTAATTTTCACAGAAACCGTTGAGAATTTGTTTTTTCTGGGAAAAAACCTGAAAGGCGTCCATACGCTGGTTGCCGCTCTTGATATAAAAGTTCCCGAAGAAAGGGGAGAAATATCTGAAAAGCTGAAAGCCATGCAGGAAAAGAATAGCGTGCAGAGGCTTGTCATCCTTTATCCAGGCTCCACCATAATGTCGGATCTGGATATTTGATGCTATAAGGGTTTATAGACGGCTTCGTTAAAAGTCTTAAAAATTTTAAAAACCGGATTTTGTTCGGGCGCGGCCACGAAGTGGCTTTATAAACGGGATTTCGTCCCACGGAATCGCTGGTCGCCGAAGACGAAAGCTGTTGGCATATAAAGCCAGCTCATATGACCAAATGTTGTCTCAGCTCCAGCGTATTGGATTTTTTAAGCCTGTTTTTGTCAATATATTTCCGGCACAAAAGTCTGGTCGGACATGGGAGGCCGGACGTAAGCTATGTCTTCTTTTTTTCTTGGAGACAGCTTTAGCGGCTTTGGCGTTTTGTCCTTGTAGGGAATTTTGCTGAGCAGGTGATGAATGCAGTTAAGTCTTGCTTTCTTTTTGTCATCGGCCCCTACTACATACCATGGCGTCTGTTTTGAGTCAGTGTAAGCGAACATTTCATCTTTTGCTTTGGAGAATTCCACCCATTTTTCACGGGATTCCAAGTCCATGGGACTGAGCTTCCAGCGTTTTACCGGATCTTCATTTCTTGCTTGAAAGCGTTTTTCCTGCTCTTCATCGCTTACCGAGAAATAGTATTTGAGCAAGACTATTCCTGAACGGATGAGCATGCGCTCAAATTCCGGGCATGTCCTGAAAAATTCGCGCCGCTGGTCTTCGTTGCAGAAGCCCATTACGGTTTCCACGCCTGCGCGATTGTACCAGCTGCGGTCAAAGAGAGCCATTTCGCCGGCGCCCGGCAGATGGTTGACATAGCGCTGGAAGTACCATTGAGTCTTTTCCTTTTCAGTCGGAACTCCAAGGGCCACTACGCGGCAGATGCGTGGGTTCAAGCTTTGGGTTATGCGTTTTATGACTCCGCCTTTTCCGGCCGCGTCGCGTCCTTCAAATATGACCACCACCTTCAAGCCTTCGTCCTTTATCCATTCCTGCAATTTTACAAGCTCAACTTGAAGTTTGCGAAGTTCTTTGTCGTAAAATTTACTTTTCAGGCTGCTGTCTTTTTTGCAGTGCTTGGAGCTTTGTTCTTTTTGGGGAATGGCCACTTTTTTTTCGGCGGGTTTGTCGCTTGTTTTCTTTTTTTCTTTGGCGCGGGTTGTTTGTTTCTTTCTCATGCTTTGCTCCCCCTTTTTGTATTTGTTTTATTTATTATCATCTCTGTTTATAAATAAGTCCAATAATTTTCGAGTTTTTTTCAGAGTCTTATCTATGTCTTTTTCTGTTTCTCCTGATCCGTCTTCATTTTTTTTGAACTGATTGCCGATTGTTTTGATTGCCTCCTCAATGTTTTCCGGATTGAGGACATTGATTGCGTTTGCTTTAAGGAATGCAGGGATAAGCGTTCTTAGATCTGGCAGAGGGAAGTTCATTGTTCCGTTGATGTTCAGCGGCAAAATAATTCTGCTGACATTCAATTCGGATTTTATTTCGAGCTCGCCATCATAGCCTATATTTCCATTTAATTGGAGCTTGCGAATTAAATCGCCTGTGAACATAAATTTGTCAATGCTTATTTGCTTGTCTGCGGACAGTTCAATGTCCCCGGAGTTGAAGCTCATGTTTGTTGCTGATTCGAGTATGTCTTTTGACTTTTGCACCACTTCTTTTTGCTTTTGGGACAGCGACATGGAAGGGATTATCTCTTGAAGCTTGGCGAGGGTTTCAATTGGCAAAAAGAGGCTTTTAAACAGATCGAATTCGCGCAGTCCGCTTGATAAAGAGATGTCTTTCAGTTTTATTTTGATTTTGCCTCTTAAGTATTTGCGGAGATTGGCTATGCACGAGCCTTTGCCTTTTAAGGTCAGCGAGAATTCGCTTATTTCGCAGCGCGACTCATTATACGAGTCGTTCATTAAGGCTTTGAAGATAGGGGCAGTCTGAAGCTTGCGAAAATTTCCCTTTAAGGCGTAAGGGTAGCCGTTTTTCTTGCCTAGGTTTATCGCTCCGGCGCAGTCTATAGGGGAGCTGTTTATGAGAAGCTTGACAGGGGTTGCTTTTACAATATTATTTTTAACTGTTGTCTTGGCTGATAGACTCGATTTGATATGTTTTCCATAGGATATGTTTTTCAAGTTTAACATCAGCGCGAGGTTGAGCCACTTTAAGTCCATGGGAGGCGGCTCGGATATTTTTTCCTGTTTCTTCGGCTGTTTTTTGTCCGACGCAAGAGACAGCAGGTCGCCTATTGTGTTTTCTGTCTTTTTAAAAGTGCCCGTGAAAAAATTTTCAGTTATCACAGCGTCTTTTTTTATTTCCGCAGGCATTTGTTCTGTTTTCGCCTCTTTTTTTGCCATCAGGAAATTTTCGATGGGCTTAAGCTTTATTTCTTGCGAGATTACAGATGCGTTTGATTTCTTGCCGCCGGATAGAGCAATGTCTGCGTTTGCTGATAAGTCGGCTATGTGCGTTTTGCTGTTGTCTTTTAACTGGAACTGGAACTCGTTCAACTTCAGCTTCTCTTTGGTTTTGTCAAGATTAAGAATAATATCTCCATTGAGTTTTGAGTCGGGTGAATTGATTTTTGAGGCTTTTGTCTGCAGTTTTGCCAGATGCAGTTTTCCTTGCAACTTCCATTTTTCCGGGGGGCCGAATGAGTAAGCGCAGTCTCCCGTCAAATTTGCCTTTGTTATTTGAATGGATTTTTGAAGCTCTTCAGGGAGAGCCTTTAATGTGTTTTGGTTTATAAAGTTTATTTTTGCTTTTAGCGCGCCGTAATTTTGTTTAAGCTTCAGTTTTCCGCTCGATGTGATTTTTATGGCTGGCAATTTCAGCGCCGATATTTCAGTTACGGCTGGCTTCAGAGTGAGGGTCATTTCTTTGTCCAGTTTGACATCCAGATATTGCTTTGCCAATATTCCTTTGTATTTGTCTTTGCCCACGGAGAAGTTTAAGCCGGAGGCATATGCTTGTCCATTTAATTTAATGGCTTGATTTTTTGTGCTTATGTTGAAGCCGGCTTCGATTTTGCCGGAATCTATTTTGAAATTGGAATCAGGCGCGAGGAATGAGTTTGCCAGTTTCATGTCCAGTCGATTCAGTTTCAGAGTTGCCGCGACGGATTGCTTAGTTATGTCAAACGTTTCAGCCCATGAGATTGGAAACGGCTTGGTTATAGAAAAAGAAAGAAGCTTGCCTTTTTTCTCATGCAAAGCCAGATTGAGGGAGTCCATTCTTGCCGCTTTTTTGTCGAGCGTCAAATTGCTTTCAGTTATCAGCGTCAATTTAAAAGGGCTCAGGCTGTTATAGATGCCCGAAACTATGCGGTTCTTTTGTATTTTTTTAGGCAGATGTTTAAAAAAACTGCTGTTCAGATGTGATATTATCAGTTTCGCTTTGCCTTCATGGGATTTTAAATTATATGCTCCAAATGTTGATATTTTCGCTATTTCGCCGCTTTTGTCTTTTAAGATCAGAGACACTGGCGCAAATGACAATTGTGCAAAGTTTTTGAGCCGCAAATGAATGCGTTTGTTTATCTCCAGGCTTTCAGATTCTCCAGTTCCCAGACCTTTTATGCGCAGATTGTTTGCCGCCAAAGTTCCGCTTAGTTCGATGACATTTCCGGCTTCCTCCACTTTTGCCTGCAAATATACCTGAAGCTGGCCTGAATTTATTTTAAACGCAGATTCGGGAGGGATGAAAGCGTTGGCGTTTACAAGCGGCAAATCGGCGATAATCAAACTTAGCTTTGGAGTGGCTCCTGTGCTTGTCAGTTTTTTGTCTTTCCATGAAATGCTTGACGGATTGTCAAATTTCAGCTTAATAGCGCCTCTTTTATTTATTTTTATCTTTGCCTCAAACGCTTTTATGTCGGCTTTTTCTTCTGCCATGTTTATGGTTAAGTCATGCATTAATGCAAAGTCAAACGGGGCAGTTGATGGCGCTTTTCGACTGGAATTGCTTATTTTTATATTTTCCGCATGTATTTTGCCGGAGCTTGTCAGGTTGTTGTTTGCGTAGCTGATTTTGGCGGCGACGCGCAGAGTCGGGGCTCCGTATCTGTATTCGCCCAGCATTTCCTGAATGGCAAAAGACAATTCTTCGGACAGTTTTTTGAGTTTTACATCCATCTCTAATTTCAAAGGAGCTTGGGATATTGTCCCGGAAACGCTCAGGAAGGACACGGTTCGGCCATCTGCTGTAAGCTCTTTAAGGGACAACTCATTTATTTTATTTATTTTGTCCGTGAGTTTTGTGTCAATTCGCAACTCCAGTTTGCGCTGTTTAAGAGTGGCGTTTAGGGCTGTGCCGTTGATATTGTTTATTTTGAAGTCCAGAACGCATTTTTCAGGCTCAAAATTTTTGTTTAATATTGCGTTGGCCAGAAGAGACAGATCGTTCGACTCGATTTGCAGGTCTTTGTCTTTTGCCGTCAATTTCCCTTTTATGCGCAATTCAGCGTCTTTTCCTGTTTTAAGTTCGGGGAGCTCTATATTTGCATCCGAGATTTTAATGGTCAAATCTTCTTTGTCTTTTCGCGCAATTCGATATTCAAAATTTAAATTGTTTACTTTTACATCTTTTATATCCAGCATTACAGGCTGAGCTTTAGACGGTGCGCTTTTCGCCGCGCTCTTTTTAGGCTTTTGGGGCTTTTGGGACGGCTTGGCGTTAAGTTTGCCGTTGATTCCTTTTGATATTTTGATGTTTATGTTGTCTGCCGTGAGGGAGTTTATTTTGATGTTGCCGGACAGTATTTCCCATAGAGCAAATGAAACGCTAAGATTGTCCCCCTTCAAAAAAGGGGCTTTTGCCTGTCCTGCCGTGAAGTTTTTCAGTTGAAGCCGCGAGCTCAGCAAAGAAAGGTCAATAGATTCCGCGTGGAGCGGCGCTCCCATTGCATTCCCGGCCAGAGGCAGAGCCACAGCCTTCAAAAAGAAAGAGCTTGTAAGAGTCAGATATAAAATCAACACAAGCAGAGGGCTTGCAAGGATAGCCGCAATTATCAGCCGTCGGAATATTTTTTTGTTTTTGCCCATAGCCTTCACCCCATTTTTTTGCTGTTCCACGCATACAACAAGACACATTGTATGCGTGTTTTTCAATGCAAAAGAAAATCTTTTCCAGTTTTCTTTTGCATTGATTCTATCAGCTTGGGGCGGGGCTTTACTTGAACTCAGCCAAGAGGCAACTGTGCGGCTTTAGAGTTCTTTTTATTTGACAATTGGATGCGTTCACCGGTTCGTCAGTCCAGAAATCGACAGCCTTGGAGCTCGAAATGCCATGCTTTTCAAGATCAAAAACACGCTCGTCTTCCTGGTCTGTCCAGTTTATCAGCAGCACGCGCCGTCCGCCGTTTGCTAGTTCCTGAAGCCAAAAAGAAGGTTTTTTGCTGGCAAAAAGATCCAGAGGGATTGCGGCCTTGCCGGATTCAGCGGAGACAGTGCGTCTTGCCAGGTCCAAGCCCTTTTCGTTAAGCTTGGTCAGG
>CAZYVR010000299.1:0-7483 GCA_964651145.1 uncultured Victivallales bacterium
CAGACACTCCGTCTAATATCCCAATGACTTCTTTTTCCATACTTTTTGCGCGCTTCAAGGGTGACCTCGACACATTTGTCAAAGGCGCCATGGCCATAGAAACACTTAAGCCCGGTGACCGCATCCTTGTTGCTGAAGCCTGCACCCATCATCCTATCGGCGAAGATATCGGCAGGATCAAAATTCCGCGCTGGCTTACGCAGTACGTCGGCGGCAAACTTAACTTTGAGCACGTCCAAGGCTGCGATTTCCCCAAGGATATAAGTGGATACAAGCTCATTATTCATTGCGGCTCCTGCACTTTCAACAGGCGTCATTTGCTTTCAAGGCTTATGCAGTGTCAACGCGCTGGCGTACCAATCACTAATTACGGAGTGGCCATAGCCTATTCGCTGGGAATTTTCGAAAGAGCCCTGTCCCCATTTCCGGGCGCGCTAGACATTTACAAAAGTTCTGAAAAATAGAAAAACCGACTTAGTCGGAATAAAAACCGGACTCTGTCCGGACGCCATCCAGTGGCGGAATCGCTGGTCGCTAAAGGGGAAGGGTAGCTAAAATTCAAAGAAGAATAAATAAAAGCATTCATTTAAAAAAACATCTGTTGATTTGTGGAGTTGCACTTATAACGCTTCTGATTATTTATTGTGGTTCCTACTGGCATTTGCGAGCCAAAACGATCAGAAGGTTGGAACTGAATGATGCCAGACCCAAAAATGAGTTTGCACTTCCTCCTTCAGGATATTATCTTGCTATAGACTTTGGTGTTGGCTTGGGAAGCCGAGATCGGCCGTCACGCGGAACTCAAATCACTTCGTTCAAGGTAGTTTCTGAAGAAAAGTATGAACCAGCAATCTGGGTAACTTATTTTTATTACCCTTTGTGGCGCTTAGAAGTGGAGATATGGAGAATAAAAACTTTTGGCTGGTAAATGTGGTAAAGGCATCGGGGTGGCTGACTGAGCCGTAAAAAGTATTGAAGGCTGTTGCCAACTATAAGCTTCAGCTTATTCCTGCTTCGCTTTGAATATAAGCTTCAGGCTGTCAATCCGCCATGCGCGCTGTCGCGGTGACATCAAACAGCTATGGCTTTCGCCCTTGGCGAGCGCTCATTGCCGCGCGGCTAGCCGGTGTTCCACCCCCGCAAACGTCCGGGGAAGCCCCCGGATGCATGTTTTTACTTTAAGACACCACTTTCACTGAGAGGGTGCGCAATTTTAATTTTTTATCCATAAAATCTCCATTGCCTTATTGACATTCACTGTCGCTTGCTATACAATGTCCAAAGATGTCCAATGCCAGACATTAATAAGCAACTCATAAAAAAGAGCGAAAATGTTGACAGTAAAAGAAACAGCGCAACTATTGATGGTTTCTGAAAAAACAGTCTACCGTTGGATTTCTGCGGCAAAGATTCCTTTCACTCGCGTAGGCGAACAATACCGTTTTTCCCGTCAGGAACTCCAAGTATGGGCAAGCTCATCGGGACATTCTCTTTCTCCGGAAATAATGATAGAGGCGGAAACGAAAAAACTGGAGCAGCCCTCGCTCAGCCAAGCTATTGAAAATGGCGGCATATATTACTGCATTGACGGGGAAACCCCGGAAAACATCATAGATGAAATAATGTCAATTATACGCTTGCCCAATGAAATAGATTCTGAATATGTTCGCAAATCAATTCAGGTGAGAGAATCTTTGGCTTCCACCGGCATAGGCGACGGCATTGCCGTTCCTCATATGCGCCATCCTCTTCAGCAAGTGGAAAGTCCGATGGTTTTTTTGTGTTTTTTAAAGCAGCCCGCAGACTGGGGCTCCATGGATGGCAAGCCTGTCAATGTGATATTTGTCCCATGTTCTCAAAGCATGCGCACACACTTGCATTTGCTCTCCAGAATATCTTTTATGAGCAGAGAACCTAAGTTCCGCAATTTGCTTGACACTCAAGCCTCGCGCGGCGAAATACTGAAGAGCCTTGCCTCTTCGGAAGCTCTGGAGCTTGCAAATAAGGCAAAAAAATCATGAAAGCATTAATTGCCATATTATTTTTTGCCTTCACGCTGGCTGTTGACTGCAAAGCAGAAAAACCAGAAGAAACCTTGTCCATCGGAACGCGCATGGCGACTGCGCAATCAAACTCCCGGGCTCCGTCAGAAGATCCTTCTTCAGGCAAAAATTCAAGAGACAACGATGAAGAAAACGGGATTGAGGAAAATAAAGAAGAACATGAATGGGAGACACGCCGCCATTTGCCTCAACTCAACAATATTGTCTGCCTTTTTGATTTTAACATCCACTGCCCTCGGGCCTTTCCTGTTTTCTTAAAAAAACACCAGTCTCAACGGTCTCACTCATTCACAACTGTGATATTGAGACTATAAATACACTTTTTGCATCTCAACGGCTTTCGCTCTGAAAGCCCCCCCTGCCCGCAGCATCAAATTGCGGGAACCAGATTCTGCTCTTTATTTCTCTTTGACATTAATGTCAAAGAATAATCCAGAGTCCCCGAACTTACCGCAAAATTAAGGATTTATTCAGCAATGATCATAGAAAGACTTGGACATTTATTAGAAATAGAAAGGATACTTTTTCTGGACTGCGCGCACAAAGAAGAGGCTCTTTTGACCCTTACCGACAACCTGGGCAATTCGCCCGAAGTGAAAAACAAAGCAGAGTTGACAAAAGCCATTTTTCACAGGGAAACTCTCATGAGCACAGGAATCGGCCTGGGACTGGGCATTCCGCACGTTCGGCTGGAATCAGTAAAAAATCTAACAATGTCAATAGGCGTCTGCCAACATCCACTGCTGGATTATGACTCCATAGACAGAAAACCAGTTGAGCTCATATTTATGATAGCGGCAGGGAAAGAGCAGCACGCGGAATATCTGAAAGTTCTGGCCTTTATCAGCTCCAAACTAAAAAGCGAAGAGTTGAGGAAAAAGCTTCTGTCCGCAAAGAATGCTGAAAGTTTTTATCAATTGTTAATGAAAGAACCATGCAGATGAATATAGGCATACTCTTTATTCTCGGGATAGGCGTGTTTGGTGGAATGCTGGGAGCGCGTGTGTTCCAAAAGTTAAGAATCCCGCAGGTGGTAGGCTATATAGCCATGGGCCTAATTCTTGGACAAAGCGGCTTTAAGGTCATCACCTCAAGCGATATAGAAGCCTTGAAGCCTTTTAATTTATTTGCTTTGGGCATAATAGGCTTTCTTGTCGGCGGCGAGCTGATGATGAGCGTGTTCAAGAAATACGCCAAGCAGTTCATTGCAATCTTGCTTGGCGAAGGACTTGGGGCATTTGTTATTGTCGGAGCAGGCACAGCCATGCTCATGCATATAGTAACAGGGAGCTTCCCTATAGCCTTGGCGGCCGGGATTGTTTTCGGAGCAATTGCGTCGGCCACTGACCCGGCATCGACAATCGATGTGCTATGGGAATATCGCGCAAGAGGAGTTTTGACAACCTCCATAACGGCGATAGTGGCTCTTGACGACGCCCTGGCAATGTCTCTCTACGGCCTGGGAACAAGCGCGGCTGCAATTCTGACAAGCGCCAACGGTTCAATTGCAAAAGAAGCCTGGAAAATATCGTTTGAACTTTTAGGGGCAATGGCTCTGGGCTTTGCTTTTGCTTTGGTTTTCCATTTTCTGCTGCGATGGTTCCACCAGAAAGAAAAAGCTCTGGCTATGTCAATTGGGCTTATACTGTTGCTTATATGGATATGCGCCTCCAATGGCATGGATGTTATTCTGGGAACAATGACTCTTGGCTTTGCGCTGACAAACATGTCTCCAAGAAGAAGCAAAGAGCTTTTCAAAATTATGCGGGAATTCTCGATTCCAATATACGCGTTGTTTTTTGTGCTTATAGGAAGCCGCCTTGGAGTGTCAAACATGCCCGCATGGCTCTGGGGAATAGTGGCTCTTTATGTAGTGGGGCGCAGCGCCGGAAAAATAGGCGGGAGCTGGCTCGGCGGCTGGGCGTCAGGAAGTCCGGAGGTTGTCAAACGCTATCTGGGAATAGGAATATTAGCTCAAGGCGGCGTTGCGGTGGGACTGTCCATAATGGCGGCTCAGGGGCTTTCTGGCATCATGATAGACGAAGGACTTTCTCTGGGAGACGCCATTATATTCGCGGTTACGGCAACGACTTTGATTGTTCAGATAATAGGCCCGCCGCTGGTTAAGCTTTCCATAAAATTTGCGGGCGAAGCGGGACGAAACATTACAGAGGAAGATGTTGTAGCCGAACTGAAGGCTGTCGATGTGTCCCTGCGCGATATGCGCAATATTGAGGAAAACCTGAGTCTTTCGGAAATAATGAAAATATTTTCACAATACGACTATCTGGTTTATCCGGTCGTTGACAAAAACGACAAGCTCCTCGGCTTGATATCTTTGAACAACATTAAAAACTTGCTTTCAGACAGGGAATCCTGGCAATGGATTGTGGCTGCGGACCTGATGGAGCCAGTGAATGAAAAAGAAATCATACAAACAGACTGCCCTCTAAGGGAAGCTCTGGATTATATGCAAGACGTAAACATGGAGCAATTGCCCATAGTAGATAAAAATGACCGCCACCGCCCTGCGGGACTGCTCGATATGGTTCATATACGGAAACGAATACAAGAAGAAATACTAAAACGCCAAAGCCCGTCCGTGGCTTAAAATCAACGAGGAATAAGATTAAAATGAATAAGATAAAACTTGAGCGCAAAACCGCAAAAGACGTCAAAGATCTGTTAATGGAACAGCCCGCGACAGTGGAATTGGACCAAACTATAGACGATGTTTTAAACTCCACAATCGAAGGCCGGCGCACCCAGCATGTGTATGTGGTCGACTCGGAAAAACGCCTTGTCGGATCAATCCGCATGAACACCATTGTTGAATATCTTTTCCCCTACGCTTCGCTTTCGGAGAAAGCCGGCGAAGTTCTTTCCGGCTGGATGCCGCGCATAGGAGCAAAAACCGCCGGGGACCTCATGAACACAGACTCCCTTGCGGTGGAAGAAACCACACCCCTTTCAGATGTGGCAAGAATACTCATGAGAGAAAAAATCAACGAGCTTCCAATAATAGACAAACAAAGCAGAATTGTCGGACGGATAAACATGAATGGAATAATAGCCTCGTATTTGAATGACGCCGATTGCAATAAACCAAAATAAGGAACAATAACTATGCGCCTGGCAACACATCTCTCGCCAAGCTCAATAATGCTTGGACTGGACCCGGCAGACAAATGGGAACTCATAGAAACAATGTCCAAAAGAATAGCGAATGAACCCGCCATTCTTTCGCAAGGCATAACTTTCGATGAAATCCATAAGGCCATGCTGAAACGGGAAGCGCAGTCATCCACGGGAATAGGGAACGGCTTTGCCTTCCCTCATGCGCGCCTGAGCAAGGTTCGCAATCTGGCGGTGATCATAGGAACGCTGAAAAATCCAATGGATTTTGATTCAGTGGACAAACAGCCCGTCAAAGTCGCCTGCATGATTCTGGCTCAGGAGAAAAATCCAACCCTCTCCTTAAAAGTCATGTCCCTGGTGGCTAAATTATTTTCGGATGAAAAATCAAGAGAACTGATATCCAACGCGAAAGAACCGAAAACAGTTATTGAATGCATAAAAAGCTCCAACCTTGATCTGGATGTGCCTATAACAGCGAGTGACATTATGCGAGCTCCGCGGTTAAACATCACTCCCGAGATGCCACTGAAGGAAGTGACGGCGTTGATGTCGACAAACCAAATCAACGCCACAGCGGTTGTCAACAAAGACAAGCAAGTCATAGGCGAAATATCCTGCAAGCGCCTGTTTCAGCTTGGCATACCGGACTTTTTCTCCCAACTTAAAAGCGTGGCATTCATAAGCGAGTTCGATCCTTTTGAAAAATATTTCCACGAGGAATCAAAGTCAAAAGCAGGCGATGTCATGTCAAAAAAGTTCTGCGAAATGCCTCCTTCCGCCACTTTGCTTGAAATAGTTTTCGCGCTGAGCGTGCTTCATCACCCAAACGTTTATATCACTCAAAACAACCGGCTTGTCGGCATAGTGGATCAAAGCACACTGCTGGACCAGATCTTAAACATATAAGCAAGGAAAAGTCATGATTGTAGCATTAATTATATTTTTTATAACCTACTTCTTTATTGTGTCTGAAAAAATAGACAAGTCAATAGCCGCGCTTCTTGGAGCCGGAGCTATAATATTTTTCCACTCGGCTCCCTATGAAGAGCTGCTTGGAAAAATAGACTTGAACGTGATTTTTCTTCTTATAGGAATGATGTTGATTGTGAACATACTGGCGACCACCGGCATTTTTGAGTGGATCGCGGTTGTAATAGCGCGAAAAGCAAAAGGAAACGGCCTGCTGATCCTTGTGGAATTCATGATTGTGACAGCCGTGCTTTCCGCATTCCTTGACAACGTGACAACTGTCATACTTGTGGCGCCCATAACTATCCTCATCACACAAATCCTTGAAATACCGACAATTCCCATACTGATCCTGGAAGCGGTGTTCTCAAACATCGGCGGCACAGCCACTCTGGTTGGAGACCCGCCAAACATTATTATCGGCTCTCAGACAGATCTTGCCTTTAATGACTTCCTTCTCAATCTGGGGCCAATAATAATTGTTGTCATGATTGTCTCTCTTGCAGTGATCGTTTTATTTCTCCGCAAATCTGTGTCAGCCAGTCCGGCGACAAGAGAGCGAATAATGAAAGCCAAACCGGGGCGCGCAATCATCAAGCCTCAAGTTTTAAAGAGAGCGCTTCCAGTGTTCGGTCTTGTCCTTCTTGGTTTTTTCTTCAGTCGCCCACTGAATGTCGAGCCAGGTATAATAGCTCTCAGCGGCGGCCTGCTTATGGCCATTGTCTGCAAAGCCAATATTCATCATGTCATGGAAAAAGTTGAATGGACTACCATCTTGTTTTTCATAGGACTTTTCATGTTGATCGGCGCGCTCGAGATCAACGGGCTTTTTGAAATACTCGGCGAGCACATTGTTTTATGGACAAAGGGCAATCTGCTTTTGACCGCAATCACAATTCTCTGGTTCAGCGCTATTTTTTCGGCGATAGTCGACAACATCCCCCTTGTGATAGCCATGATTCCGCTGATAAAATCCATAATCCCGTCATTTGTGACTCAAATGGGGCTTGAGGGAATGGACTCGGCAATAGCAAGCCAGATAGAACAACCTTTATTCTGGGCGCTAGCCCTTGGCGCCTGCCTCGGCGGCAACGGCTCTCTTGTCGGGGCTTCGGCCAATGTGGTGATCGCTCAGATAGCGCGACGCAACAAGTACAATCTGACATTCTGGGAATTCACTAAGTATGGCTTCCCTATGATGATAATAAGTCTGATTATATCCAGCGGCTACATTTACGTCAGATACTTCGCGTTTAATAACGCTTGATTAAAAACAATTCCGGAATTGTCAAACGCCTGTTCCAAGCTATATT
>CAZYVR010000300.1:0-7481 GCA_964651145.1 uncultured Victivallales bacterium
CCGGGTTGCGATGCCCGATAATTATCGTTTTCGTTTTAGACTGGTCGATATTAGTCGATGAAAAATCCATATTCAGCTGTCTCTCTTTTTAGCTTTTCAAGGAATAAATATGCTTCCCGAGCTGGCTAAATGCAAGCGGGCTTCTTCAAGAGAGACAACTGAACCTTGCTTGACGCCTCGACAGAATTAGAGGAAAAAATTCAGCGCAAGACCCGCGGAGTCAAGTCTTTTTCAGGCATAAATTGTGTGCTGTATGCTCACGGATTCTACAAAATATGCAGGATTGCAGAATGACTGCCTGGTAAAAGTTTGAAAAACAACATTTTAACAATGAGCCTGTGTTCATGCAGTTGCCCTGCGTTACAACCAAAGACTATATGAAAGCGCTATGCGCCGGGGCTTCGCTGACCTTTGATCTCAAGCCCGGCGCTGGCGAACAGCCGGGGTATGCAAAAAAATCTGATTCTTTGTTGCTGGTTCCATTGCGCCCACATTGGACATTTGCAATGGTCTCACTTATAATATAAAGTATTTTTGATTCGGATTTGAAAGACAAATATAATTTTAAGGAAGGGCATAGACTTTTATAAACGCTGAACCGTCAAACCTCAAAACATTAAGGATAGTTAAAATGTCAAAAAAAATCTGTTCGCTCTTTGCCGCAATGGCAATATGCATGTCATTCCAATCCGTGTTCGCCGATTCAAAAGACAAAGATCTGGTTGAATTGATGAAAGTAATGCAAATAAAAGAACAACTGTCTAAAAGCTTTGACAATGCAATCAATATGCAATCTCAAGCCTTTGGCGGCAATCCGGAAGTTATAAAAGAAATCAGGAAATTCTACGAGAAAAATTTCGGATGGGACGTTCTCAAGGCGGACATCATGAAAATATACAAAGGAGTCTTTTCTCAGGAAGAAATAAAGGCTCTCACAGCATTTTATAAAACGCCCGCAGGACAAAAACTCGTGGATGCCCAGCCTGCCATACAACAGGAGATGATGAAGGTGACAATGCAGCGCATGCAAAAAGCTATGCCCAAACTCCAGGCGATAATAATGAATGCCGTCAAAAAGAATCCCCCTGCAAAAGCAAAAATTCCCTGCGGCGACGGCGCGTGCAAATGAAAAGCGAAAAAGCTTAAAAAAAAAAAAATCTCAAAAGCCCCTTAAAAAACAAGGGGCTTTTTTTTAGATACAGCGCAAGCTCCCTTTCCTGAAACCATTGCCTTGCCCGGCGGAAAGTTAAAAAATATTTTTACCTGCTTTAGTATTGACTTTTTTTTAAAACACAGCTATATATACCTGTATATACATTTAAGGCAATTAGCATGAATATTAATTTGACAACACCTCTATATCTAAAAATTTTAAATTCGATAAAAGAAAAAATAAATGACGGCGTTTATCCGGCGGGAAGCATGTTGCCATCGGAACGCGAACTAATAAATGCTTTTAGCGCAAGCCGTGGAACAGTGCGAAAAGCTTATGATATATTGGCGGAGCACAAGCTCGTAATTCGGCAATCGGGAGTGGGAGCCTTTGTTGCAGAGAAAATAACAAAACCCGTTCTCAGGCAAATCGGGCTAGTCATTCCTTCATTGATGCTTTTTGACAAAAAATTTGATCCTTTGAATCGCGAGTTAAGGTTTGATGTAATTAATGGAATTCTTGCCTCTTCTGCAAATTGCAACTCTCAAATAAAAATAATGGAGTACCAATATCTATGTGATTTAAAAATGGAAAACAAACAGGAAGGCTTTATTCTATTGGATAATTTTCCTGATTTAATAGCAGAGTTGAATCAGGAAAACATCCCCTATTCATTTTACAATATGGGCAGCGGAATATTATTTGGCGCAAAAAACAGCGTTGGAATTGACGTTGCTAAGTCTTATGAAGACTCAATTGATTATCTGATAAAAAAAGGCCATAAAAGAATTGCACTGTTAAATGCGTCCGACTTGCCAAATATCGAACCGTACAAAAGAAGTTTGAAAAAAGAAGGCATTTGTTTTTCGCCAGAGCTTGTGGAAAACTCTGAGAATGGAACAGAAAAAGATGGCTATGAGGCTATAGCTGAAATATTTTCCAGAACACAGGATATTGACGCTATTTTCTGCAAAACGGACATAAGGGCATTTGGCGTTCTAAAGTTTTTAAAAGACAATAAAATAAGAGTTCCGAATCAAATGTCAGTTATGGGCTTTGACAATATAACGCGTTCTGCTAATGAAAATAAATCACTTACGACTTTTGAAACTCCACGAGCAGAGATTGGTGAAGAGTTAATAAAACAGCTTTGCCGGACTATTAAGAGTGAATCCCATATTCAAGAACATAGAATACTGACAGGAAAAATTGTTGAAAGAAAAACTGTAGCTGACCGGAGGAAAGCATGAAGCTGAACTTTTATTCTATATTGCGTTTTACACTCATTGAATTGCTAGTTGTAATAGCAATCATCGCAATTTTGGCAAGCATGCTTTTGCCAGCATTAAACAGCGCGCGCGGAAAGGCCCGTCAAATGCTGTGCGCGGGCAACCTTAAACAATGGGGAGTTGCGGTTCACAGCTATGTTTCTGATTACGATGGCTTTTTCCCTTCAGGAGATCAAGCGCTTGGAGGGAATGACGGCGCGTATGTTTACAATGAGTTAAGTCCTTATGTAAATGCTGAATATGACGGCGTTTATCGAATAAATATTCCTGATGGAGATTATTCAAAATCAACTACAGATCTTATAATATGTCCTGACTCCAACAGCGAAAAATATTATGAGAGTTACGGATGGAACAGGTATGTCGTGTCCAAGCCACATCACGCTGACTACGGAAAACATGAAAAAATAGGAAGCGTTAAAAATCCCAGCTCTCTTTTACTTATGTCAGACGCTAAGTGGCATAGTCTTGGCTATTGGGATTGGAAAGATCCTTACTCCGGCTTTGCAAGCATCAAGCTGCGGCACAACAACCAGGGAAATACCCTGTTTATAGACGGGCATGTAAATAAAGTAAAAAGAAATGATTTAACAAGCGCCCTGTTTTATTAAAGTCTTTCTCTGCAGCTAAATATCTATTAAGATGACACAGGAAGTTGTTGAATGTTGAAATTTGAGAATAAATATTTCAAAAATTACAGATAAAAAAGGGAAAATTTATGTTAAGAAAAAACAAAATCTTGTTTCTGTTTATAGTTTGTATTTCTCTTGCAGGAATTAAAAATGCATATTCAGAAAAAGAAGACAAAGCTATAAAAAAACAATTAGAGGATGAAAAAGAAAGGCTCTTGATTAAATACGACAAGAAGTTTGAAGGGAAAAGAGCCAAAGGCATAACTTTAAATATAAAAGACGTGGCTATTCCGGATAAAATTCCTTTGACAAAAGAAAAATTTCTCACAAAAGAAATTTCAATTAATAAAAGCACATTCTACAAGGATGGCAAACCAGTGTATCTTTTGAGCAGTGAAGCGCATGTGATATTGTATCCATTCCTGTACAAACTGCTTGGAATAGAAATGATTAAGACAGGGGGAGGATTCGCAGGGGAAAGACGGCTAAATGCGCTTAAGAAAGGAACCGAAATAGATGTAAGCATAATACCTGACCGCCAGGAAGGCATTCAAAATATCAGAGAATTGCTGAAGAATGGCATAAATGTATGCGTCCAGGGCGGATTCAGTTATAAGAAGCAAAAAACTCTTGAGAAATACGCAGGTGATCTTTTTGTCACTTTCGGTCATGGCTTTATGTACAGGCACGACTCTCCTGAAGCTTGGAGAATATGGACTAACCTCTGGAAGCAAATGATGAGCGAAGCAGGGCAATATCCCGTTTTCGGATATCACCCTTACACTGAAGTCAGTTTCATGGACTACAATTCAGAAGTAATTGAACGCTTTAGAAAAGCAATGCAGGCAAAACATGAGACGATAGAATCAGCAAATAGAATATGGAAAACACATTTCAAAAAGTTCTCGGAAGTAAATCCTCCGCTTAAGGGGAACGGCTCAGAAGCGTCATTCGTGGTTCTTGGAAAAAAAGTTTCAAGAATGCTATGGCTGGACTGGATCAAATTCAGCGAAAAAAACAGCGCGGACGCATTCTTGAAAATGAAAAATTTATTGAATAAATATCAACCAGGCAAGCCAATTACAATACAGGCTCATTGCCAATTCTTTTTTGATTATGGCGCACAGGGAGTAAGTCCATTTTTAAAAAGCAAGCTTGAAGATTTTTACGGGGATGAATCAAGCATGCACATGATTTCTCAAATAAAAGACAACGAAAATACAGAGCAGATAAAGAGCATGCTTTCAATCCTCATGTGGCTGGACTTTCTTTCCAGCTCGGTCGTTCCAGACAAACCGCAAATCAGTTTAGAGTCATCTATTGGCGGAAGTTCCGTTGATATGAATAACCTTCCATCTGTCGTTGACATGAACAATTCAAACTGGCGTTTCATGAGCGACAATAAAAAGGAAGGCGAAAAAAGTGGCTTCTATAAAACTGATTATGACGACTCTGGATGGCCAAGAATAAAAGTCCCCGACATGTGGGCAAATCAAGGACACAAAGACGCTAACTGTGGATGGTATAGATACACATTCAGCGTCCCTGATAAATGGAAAAAAGAACAAATATTTTTCAACGCCTCAGAACTGGCAGATTTTGCCACTGTATATGTAAACGGCATTAAACTTCACCAAACAAAGCATTTCAGAGAACAATTCAGCATAGAGCTCAATAAACATTTAAAGCCAGACAAAAACGTTATAGCAATAAAAATAACAAACAACTATAAAGCCGGAGGCTTTTATTGGGGAGGAATTCGCGGCGGAGTCAGCATCAATCCAGCGCGCGCCGGGGTGCCTGTTCCATTGACATATGGTCAGGTCAGGTGCATTCTTTGGGAAAGAACACTGCACGGAGAATCAGGATTTGTACCCTCTTATTTATATGTTCCTGAAGGTCACAGAATTTCCATGATCAATCCAAATAAGGTAGAATTTAACGCGCTCAAGGGCTTTCCACAGGCAAAGAATGAAATAGAAACTGCAAGTGATATAATTTTTGCTCAAAAACCAAGGATCAAAGGCAAAATAGCATTGGCGTATCCTCTTGAATATATGCGTTGGCACATACATGAAAATGTTTCAAAAATGCTAAAAGGGCCTTGCTTAAAAGATTTGTCTTCATGGTACATGGGGCTTATGTTTAGCGGTGTCCCCTTCAATGTAATAAGCAATGAAAAGATCCTAAAGGATAACTTGACAAATTATAAAGCCATTTTCATGCAAGGCAACGACAGAATTCTTGCAGACGAACTTTCCAAGCTTGAAAATTATATAAAAAAAGGAGGAATTCTTGTTCTAGACAGCAGTTCACTGAAAAAAGAAGATGACCTGAACAAAGACTTAAACGTTCTTGTTTTGCTGGGAGGCAAACGCGAACCTTCAGGCAAAACAGCCGAGAATGTAGACCTTTCATATTTCAATATGGAAAATGCGTCAAGCAAGCCAAGGCTAAGAGATGATTCGCTAGGCTGCGCAATTATTCCACAAAATGCGTCTGCAATAGCAAAATACGCAAACGGCAAAGCAGCGATAACTTTGAACAATTACGGAAAAGGCAAAGTTTACATAATCGGGTGCAATCTTCCCGACATTGCCAGAATGAAAGTTTTTAAAAACATCCTTGATAAAAATAATATCAAATCTCCTTTGAATATCAAAAGCGCTCGAAAGTTGGATTTTATTGAATCTGCTTTTCTGGGAAAAGAAGGCCGCTATTTGATATATGTCAACAACTGGGGCGGTGGAGAAGCTGATATAAATATAAAAGTGTTGAAAAATATTCTTCCCGGAAATTATATAATAAGAAATCTAGAGACTGCCATGAACGTTTCTGATATTAGCGCAAAAAAACTCAGGAGCTCCGGTTTTAATGTTAATATAAAATCCCAAACTCCTTTGGCCTTATTGCTAGAAAGAGATGACACAAAACAGCGCACAATAAAAAAACTTACAAAAAAACAAAAATTTTGGTTTGATTATCTGACTCGTCCTGCACCTACAGATGTACCTAAAAACAAAAGAGTCCTTATTGATGCAGCGCATGTGCAGTTCTATAGCAAAATCTTTCTTTTAACTGCCGCCAAAGCCTTGGAAGACAATGGCTACGAGGCGAATACAGCCATTGGTAACTTTAAAAAAGACATAATTCGAACTTACACAGACAAAAGAAAAGTTGAAAATTTGGACGATTATGGGATACTATTCATTGCCGGAGCAAGAACTATGGATCCTATCGAAATCGAAAGGATCGTAAAATGGATAAAAAATGGCGGAAGCTTGTTCCTCTGCGGCTATTACTCATACGGCGCGCATTATTGGGTTAGCAATTATACAATGAGTAAGATTTTCTACAGCAAATTTGGAGCAAAAGTTAAAAATTCCTCATTTTTTGACGACAAGTCCTGTTATGACGGGAACCCACTTCATCCTATTTTTACAAATATAGAAAAATTGCCCTTAACTGAAGGCATAAAGAAAATATGCACCATTGGAATGTCCCCATTGTCTCTGGATAAAAACTGGACAGCGTTAGTCAAAGGCAACTGGACTTCCAACAAGCCGAACATTCCAGCTATAGCAATTCGTAATTTTGGAAAAGGCAAAATCATTATTAGCGGCGCGGGCGGTTGGCTGAAGTCTTCCATGCTTGACAAAGGGGACAATAAGATGTTATTTTTAAATCTTATGAAATGGCTTAGCGAATCCAATGAGAAAAAATGATTTTTTGCCCTAAAACACTTTTATATGTTATGTTGGTTTTCCTCTTTGCGTCGAGGTTAGCCTCTGACGACAAAAACATAAAAATTGAAATTGATTCATGCCCAAAGCTTCCTGTTAAAAATTTAATTAAAAATCCAGGCTTTGAACATTCGTCAGAATTCTGGGAAAAGCCATACTTCAGAAAAGGCAAGGGGAAAGCTGGAATTATTGAAGGTGAAGCCAGCACAGGAACACGCTGTTTTCGTTTGTTAAGTCTGACAAAAAATGCTTTAGGATCTCTTCAATCGAAAAATTTCAAAGCATACACAGACATCCCGTATGCCTTGGACTTTCAAATAAAATCAGGCCGCTATCTTCCTGAAACATGGAGGAATGCCAGCCTTAGCATGGCCTACAAAATGGACTCGGATGAATTCGCAATAGATCATTTGCTAATTCCGCTTACATTTATAAAAATGCCCGAAAAATGGATATCCTTCTCTGAGCCGCCTAAAGATATTACTACTGAAACTCTCATTCTTTTCTATATTCCCAGAAAAAAAGGCTCGCATCGAAGCTACAAAACAATCAAAAACAATATAATTACTTTCCCAAAAATACTCTTCAACAATCAAGAGCAAATTAGCTTGAAGCTTTACATCGGCATTGGCGGCTATCAGGCGTTATGGATTGACGATATTAA
>CAZYVR010000301.1:0-7448 GCA_964651145.1 uncultured Victivallales bacterium
AAATATTTAGCCATGTGATCGCCCTTTTTTACAGATATCCCTGTGTAGTTTACATACAGCTTATCTATTCTTCCAGGCATTCTTGCGGTAATATAAGCAATAAGAGACTCGTCAAATCCTATTCTTCCAAACATTTTTATTTTTACATCAACAACCTTGCGGCGAACTGTCTTTGTCTGGATTTCAGCGAGTTTTTCAGCTCTTGGAGAAAGCTTCAATTCCGGCGCGTTCTCGTCTTTACCGCCCGCAAAATCTTTTTTGACAGGAATAAGATCCATGAAGCATATGGGGCATTTTCCCGGTTTCGGTTGCCGGACTTGAGGGTGCATTGAACAAGTCCACTCAGTTGTCGCATCGGGCTTTTCTTTGACCTTTGAATGCTCATGAATCTTTGAATCAGAAGAAGAATTGCGAATAAAGTAACCTGCGCCAATGCCCACTGCCAAAGCCGCTATTATCGGTGTGGCCCAAATCCAACGCCCCTTTTTATTCATATTTGCCTCCCTTTTTTATTTTTTATAGCTTGCAAAAGTATAATATCAGTAAATAATTTTTTCTACTTTCCCATTAAAGACGCCTGAGACAATGAATTGTTATTCTGGAAATTATTATTTCTCAATTTTTCTAGAACCGGACGAATTAAGTTGACAACAAGAAGAGCAGCCAAATCACCATCTACGTTTGGAATAAGCATAAAAGATAATGAGGACAGCGCTCCGCACATGCCTCCGAAAATCCATTGAATTGAACGGCTGCCAGGAGAAGTTTTAGGTTCAACCAGCATAATGAATGCAAAAAAGAGGTTTGGCAGAAGCAGCGTCTGGACGCTGGAAATATTCCCATCAACAATATATGCGCTCAATGCTCGAAATATCAGATAAGAAAAAACCATGGAAAGCCTTTTGAGGCGGTAAAGGATCATTCCCCCTATAATTATAACAAGATACGGATTTGAAAATCCCCACCAATTAACTTTGTTTCCCAAAAAGACTGTTGCCACAATGATTCCAGCGGCGGCTGGATTAAAAATATGTTTGCCAGATGGAAGTTTAAACAGAAATTTTGAGGCGATAGCAGTGACCGCAGTCAACCATAATATTTTAAAATCTGTCCCGGGCGCGATAAGCATCCCTATCAACAATCCAGTTATGATTGCGCTTTGGGGCGATATCTTTGATTTTTTATCCCAAAATGCCCATTGAGCAAAAACAGCAATTGCAACCGCCAAAAGAACCTGAAGGGACGCTGATAAGGCATCAGCTCCGCTTTGGGTATACACACCAAAGGCCCAAAGTACGGTTAAAAAACCAATAATCTGAACTTTAGGTTTTGCAAAAAGTGTGACTATTGATTTAATGCTCATGCTCAGAAGCTTTCTCCTTTGGAATGACGATGAGAGTTCCTTTCATATTTCCGTGGTTGGCGCCGCAATAAACACTGCAAAAGATAGGATATTTACCCGGAGCCTCAGGAGCTTTAAAGCTTACAGTTTTGGTCTTTTGGGACGGGATATCCGTTGTAAAATCAATTTCAGGTATCATCATACCATGTTTAACATCGCGGCTTTTGAGTTTCAAAACTACTTCCTCTCCAGCCTCTACTACAAGCGGGTCAGGTGAAAAACCATATTGGAATGCTTCGTAATTTACGACTCTTTTACCATCTTCTAATTTACCGCTTAAAGCAAGGGCAGTGTCTTCATTATTAAGTTTATCAACTTTCAGGTCGGCCCCGTGTTGCATTGGGTCAGAATGATCATGTGTGACTGTTTGAACTGGCTTTCGAGAATAATAATCTACCAGTGAAAAAATCAGAAGTAACAGTATTAATCCTAGAATTCCACAAACCTTAAAAAAGGCGTCTTTCCTTTTAATAATATTCATTCCCCTTTTCCCCTTGTAGTCTATATTCAATATAAATTAAAAAATATTTTTTCACTGTTTTTTTAGTCGAAACTCTGCTTTCTGTTTAATAACTAGGATAGAGCGCATAATATCCTAAGAGGGGGGCATTGAGCTGATATTCAGTTGCGATCTCGCCTTTGTCTATGATAAGGGAGGGGGGAGAGCATCCCAATTCATTCCAGAACTCAAAGCCGCGATTTATTGAATATATTCAATTCATAGCCCCCCTGTAGATGATTTTTTAATGTTGATGTCCCGAATGTTTTGCTTTTGCGTCTTTTCCCTTTTCTACTTTTACATCCTCGAGGGTTACGCCTGCTTTTTTTAATTTTTCTATATATTTGTCAGGATTCTTCTTTATCATACCGATGCATCCAGCGCAACATACATATATTCTTTTGCCTTTGACATCCACAAAAAGCTTCTTGTTGATTTTTTCGCCCATTACCGGGCAAACGGTTTGAGCCTTTAATTCTTTTTTTTCTGCTTTCTTTTCATCTCCTGTAGCGAATGCTGATGTGCCGATTAGAAGCGCTATCGAAATTACGATTACCGTGCTCAGCTTTTTCATTTTTACTACCCTTTTTGTTGATTTTGACGTTGGTCTAGTTTACTATGCGAAAATAGCTTTTTCTATTTTCTATATTATATAAAGACCCACAAATATTAAAACTGTTACGTGAGAAACGTCTTTTTTTAATTAATTACCGGAGTTTTAGGGTGACATTCATTCAGCTCATTGAGGAATAAGTGCTTGAGGTTATTTGCAAGCAAGATCTTTTTTGTTTTTTCAAGTTCTTTTCCAATTAATTCCTCTATCTTTGCCACTGATTTTGCATATTTCACTAAGTTTTCCTCATACAGAAGTTCAAATTTCAGTAAGGTCTGCTGAGCATCAATGAAATCCAGATAGTCTGCTGTACCTGCAATATAAGCATACTTGGTGGCGCTAAGAGACTTTTTAGATTTTGGAATAAGTATATCGCGATAGAGTGATATTTCTCTTTTGGAATCTCTGAGCATAAATAATCTTTGTTTTAACTCAGACATAAGAAAATTGGTTTTGTCTTTTTTTCCTAGTAGGAAACTTTGATGTTTGGCTTTTGCTTCACGCCTTTCTGCTTCATATTTATTGAAATTGATTGGTAAATTAAATGAAACCATAGCAATTATTGGATCTTTACCGTTACCAGATCCGTTCCCGCGACCAGTTTCAATATATTCAGCTCCAATGGTGAGATCTGGAATGTATCTCCTTCTTGCCAAATCGGCATTTTTCTTTTCTCTCTCGGCAAGATGATCCAGTTTTTCTAACTCAGGATTTGATTTTACCAGTTTTTGAAGAAAGGCTTCACTTGGCAGATTAATATTGTCAGCATGAATTGCTTTGGGGTAATCAATATTTTGGTTCATTCCTCTGTTTAGCACATAGTTAAGTCTTGCCAGCACCGGTTCTTTGAAGTCTTTCAACGAGGCAAGTCTATTCGCAAATTTTGCTGTTTCAATTTGGATTTTAAGATAGTCGGTATATTTAGCCGCCGCCGTATCGTATTCCTCTCCGGCAATCCTCTGCATTTCTTTAAAAAGTTCTAAATTCTTTCCAACAATATCAATGGACCGAGCAAGGAAGTAGTAGTTATAGTATGCTTCCTTGACTTTGTAAAAAAGTTTCAATTTCTCAGAGTCATATTCTTTCCGTTTTGCTTCTGCATTTTCAAAAGCCGCTTCACCACGCAATAACAGAGTGCCGTACCATGGAAACGTCTGAGACAAGGCAAATTTCTGACGCTGTGGCCCTGCTTTTGTCTCAACCGCGATGATGAAATATGCATATGAAAATTTTGGATCCGGTAATGACCTTACCTGAGGAATTTTTCCCAATGCGCTCTTCCACAGATTGAAAGTAGCTTCCAGGCTGGGGTTAGAGAGCGCAGCATAGGCTATAAAGTCGCTTAACGAGGAATTCTCGTTAAGTTCAGGCAAAGTTTCTGTTAATCTATTAGAATAATGCTGCTCAATGTCATTGACTGTATTCCAGGTATTCTTTTCCTGGATTGTCGCGCATCCAGAAAAAGCTGTAATAATGAATCCCAAAATAGTAAGATTGTGCCACTTCATAATGTTTAGAGACTTTCCTTGCTCAATAATTCCTTTCGTTTTAGAATAATCTTAGGCGTCTAGAAAAAAAGCATTCCCGCGGTTTTGGCAATAGGTATATCTGGATGGCAACATGTCCAATCAGTAATCTTTTCAGCTTTATTGGCTGAAACATGTTGCTCGGGGAGTTTGATTGATATTCCTTTTGTACTGTATAATTAGATAATCGACAGCGCAAAAAGCCAAAAATATGGGGGGGAATAAATTTCCCTCATATTGAAAATGCTCCTATAGATTATTTTTTAATGGCACCCTGAACGTTTTGTTTTTGCGCCTTTTCCGTTTTCTGCTTTTATATTCTCGAGGGTTATGCCTGCTTTTTTTAACGTTTTGATATATTTATCAGGATTATTCTTTATCTTTCCGATGCATCCGCCGCAACAAACATATATTCTTTTCCCTTTGACATCAACAAAAAGTTTCTTGTTGATTTTTCCGCCCATTACCGGGCATATAGTCTGATGTTTGGCTTTGACTTCCTCCGCAAAAATTAAAGACCCGCCAATAAGTGAAAGTCCAGCCAACAACATGATTAACATTTTTTTGTTCATTTCTTTGTTCCTTATTCTTTTAGTGATTTAGTGAATTTTTTCTAAAATTGTTCCATCTCCCTCCCTGTTTTTTTTAGATATTTATAGGCATCGTAAATGCTACTTTTGCAAGGCGCATAAGTTTTGTTCATAGCAATATAACATGACTAATCAGACCCCATTCTTAGAAAAAGACTGTCTTTTTTCTTGGAATCTTTTTTAACTTTTTCCAGCCTTATGCCTTCTTTTTTTAATTTCTCAAGAAATTCCTCAATATTGCCCTCTAATACTGTAATACATCCATTACAACAAACATATATTCTTTTGCCCTTATAGTCATAATACAGAGCCTTATTGATTATTCCGTCCGTAACAGGGCATCTTGTCTGATATTTGGCTTTGACTTCCTTTTTTTCCTTGTCAGCTTTCTTGGCTTCGTCAGCAAAAGTTAAGGAACCTACAAGCAGGAATGCTCCGATTGCTAATATTGTTAATATTTTTGCGCTCATTTTATCCTCCTTTGAGTTTAATTAACTCTATTGCTTTTTAACCTTCTAATTGCAGAAGTTTTACTTTTGTCTGTTACTAACTTAGCCTTTTGTTTCGCGGAGTTTCTTTTCTTGTTCATCGTTAATTTAGCCTGTTGCTTTGCTGATGTTTTATTTTTGTCTGTTACTAACTTGGCCTGCTGTTTAGCTGATTTTTTATCTCTATCCGTCCATTTAGAAAAATCTTGACCTGCGAGTCCGAGACTGATTTGGGTAAGAAGCATCATTCCTATAATTAATGTTTTCATTATACCACCTCTTCATCTTTCACCTATTAAAGACGCGGGAGGAAGCCTTTTGTTATGCTTGTTTATAAAAAAAGTCAACAATTCTGTTGTATTATTGAAACTGATGAAAGAAAGTCTAATATAACCAGTAGATAATCATTCTGTTTTTTTTTGATGATTGACCGTAACATTTTTAAAGCTGTTTCGTCTTTAGGAGTAGAAGGTTTGGATAATATAGATTTAAATGTAACGTTAAACAAAGCAAGGGCATTGGATGCTTCGGCGATGGCTGAGTTATGCGAAAATTATTATCCAAGAATACTTAAATATATGTATTATCACGCAGGAGCAGATAAAGCTGAAGATTTAACTGGAGAGGTTTTTCTGAAAGTGATGCGTTCTATAGACAAACAAACAGGAAACTTTGAGGCATGGCTTTATAAAATAGCCAGGAACACGATTATTGATAAAGCCAGATATACCAAGGCAAGGCCTGAAGTTGAACTTGATCTTGACGTTCAGGAACAAACTGCAGACAGGAAAGACAGCAACCAGAAAATGACTTCAGCTCTGGATATACAATCAGCCTTGCGATTATTAAATGAAGAACAGCGTGAACTACTGACATTGAAATTTATCCAGGGTCTTAACAATGCCGAAATTGCAGAGATTATGGAAAAGCAGGCCGGAGCAATAAGAGCTATGCAGTTCCGCGCCTTATCCTCGTTGCGCAAACTCCTAAAAAAGGAGGGAAAAGAAGATGAATGACTTGGAAAAAATTCTTGAATCATGCATCGAAAAAAGAAGAAAAGCAGGATTGTCCATTGAGGAAGTTCTGAAGGACCATACTCAGGAACAAGCGGAAGAGATTCGTCCTTTGCTTGAGCTTTCAGAAGAACTTGGCTCATTGCCCGATCCTGTTCCTTCTCCCGGCGCAACTTTTAAAATCATGGCTGAGATCGTTTCAACTGAAAAAAGCAACTCAAAACATGCCTGGCGTTTTTTACAGGCAAAAGGAATGTTGCGACTTGCGGCGAGTTTTGTCGTCATCTTGTTTCTCGGATTGGGATCTGTTTATGCCTCATCGCAAACTTTGCCGGGAGATTTATTATACCCGTTAAAGAAGCTGACGGAAAAAGTCCGCTTTTTCCTTACCGCGAATGATAAAAACAAAGCTGAACTCCGATTGGTTTTTTCTGATAAACGTCTGGCTGAAGCCATAAGAAAACATCAACAGGACAAAGAAATTGACCCGGAGTTGTTGGAAGAAATGCTAAACGAAGCAAAGAAGGCTCTTCTTTACAGCTCCAAGCTTGATGCGGAAGATAAAAAAGACGTTGTTTCTCTTTTGGACCGCACGACATTGCATCAGAGAAATGAGATTGAAGATTTGTACAAGAAAGCTTCGCCCAATGAGCAGAAAATCCTCTCTCCATATTTGTGTGTCTGCAATCATCGTTGCAAAATGATGAAGAATATTCTGACCGATATGAATCTGAAGTCCGCCAGTGATATTCAGGACTCATGCATGCCGGAGTCTTCGATTCTCTGTGGTTGTAAGGAAGGAAAACCTTGCAAAAAATCTCGGGCTGAAGTAAATATCTGGAAAGACGCTTATCCTTCAGCGTCAAAAAATATAGACGAACATTAAAAACACCAATTTTACACGTAGCCCCTAAAATTTCACACTGCCCCCCGTAACGTTTTGCTTTTTGGCACGTCTTTTCTATATAGACATCCTTAATTTATATTGGAGAGGCAATGGAAAAAAAAGAAGACAATCTTAAGACGTTGGCCTCAACAGCCATTTCTATGAATTTTGTAAAAAGAAACAATGGTGAATGGAATTATCAGCAATGGATTGACTTTTGTTTTAGTCTGGAGGCAAGAGGTTATTTCCCTATTGATTTGGATCAAGTAGGGCTGATGCTTGAAAGTGAAAAAACTGAACTTTTTGCCAAAAACAAAGGAGCGTCAGAAGACAGTGGCATAGGGGTGGTGGTTGAAGAAAATAGATTGCTTGAAAGCTATGCTAAATGCTAATTGGGTGGAGCCGAAATGAAACAAGAAGCAGAGTATTTA
>CAZYVR010000302.1:0-7403 GCA_964651145.1 uncultured Victivallales bacterium
GCCTTTTCCCTTGTAAATATGACAACGATAATCTCCACCTGCATCCATAACCTTCCATGGGCTACACCCTTTCATAGCATGCGCAAAAGCATTTGCGGCAATCAACGCCGGACGTGGTGAATTGTCATATTCATGAATGCCATAGTCAAAAGGAAAATTGCTTCTCTTGCTTATATACCCATTACCTCGCTTAGTAAAAGAGCCGTGCCAAAAAGTTTTGCCGCCATCATCGCCTTTTGCTCCAGCCATATAACTTAACAAGTATTCTCGAATAAAATCCTGGCATTGCTCCTGTAATGTGCCAGTATAATATCTGTTGTCGCTTAACAAGCCTGCCGGGGCGGGAAGCTCCTTAGGCGAGTACCCTTGCAGCAAAGGGCCAGGCCCTTTTGCTTTTTCCGTGTGCCAAATAGGGATTACGCGCCCTGCTTTTTTCATTTGTTTTTGAATGCGCTTTAAAATAACATCTGACCCGACACTGCGAGTTTTTTCAGGGGCGCTATAGGCGTCATACAAATGCACTGAAAGTATATCCATATATTGAAGCGCGCCGAGCTTTATAGATTGTCCAATAAAATCCAAAGCCTGCCCGCCCAAGTCGCTGGTTGAGCAAACGCCAATAACTTTTGCGCTTGGATCAAGTTCTTTAATTGTTCTGTATGCTGTTTTTAAATATGGCAAATACTCTTGGGCTGACATATTCAAGTTGGGCTCATTATAAATTTCCCAATGCTTTATATAGTCTTTGTAACGCCCCACCACATCTTGAATATATTGTTTCCAATAAGACATTTTGGGGAAAATAACTAGATTGGCATTTTTGGAATGTATTTTTGTTCTATCTGCCGGATTGGGACATTTTTTTCGGTCTACGGCAAATGGCGGCACATGCTTCACTCCCCACGCCCAATCAAATCCGCCAAGCAAAGCCATAATCTTAATATTATGTTTTTTTGCTTCCGCAACGGCATAATCAGTCATTCTATAATCGCAATTCGGAGATTCTTTTAGGCATTTGTTCATATCTCGAAAATGCCAGGAGCGAATCCACCCAACGCCCAGTTTCCTTAAGGTTTCATTAGGGGAGTCATGACAACCAAGCGGATTGTCCCAATTAGGATAATCAGAAGTCCAAGGAGTATAAACCCCAAAAATAAGCTCTTCTGTTTCTTGTGAGTCTCCGGAAAGAGTTAACTTTCCTTTGTAATATCCAGGCGGGAGAGGCTTAAGGTTTACTGCGATATTTTCATTGGCCTGCGCCTTGATTACGGCATCTGCATCTCCTGACCTTACAATCTTTCCCCAATAGTCATAAATGTAGTACTTGCAATTAACGGATTTTGCTTTAAGGGAATTATTGCGAAATTTAAGCTGAAAAGAAACGTCATCGTTTGTGGGAAACAATTTGTCTTTGCCTTCAAGGCAGCTAACTCCAAACTCCAACTCCTGCCCAGATGAGTAATCTGTTAAATCCTCCTCTTCCAGTTGAACGGCATCTATCCATAAAGAGCCCACATTAACAGAAGCCATTGCGGCTCCAATCCAGGCAAAACAATAGTTTGTTTTTTTGAAGTCTTTTGCGACAAAACTTGTTGAATAGCGCTTCCACTCCTTTGTTAGCTCAACCTTTGCCCCCGCGTCTTGCGACCATGCTTTTTCTCCTATAAACAAACAGGCTTTCATGCCGGGAGTATTTGTCTTCATCCAAGCCGAAAGGGTATATTTCTTTCCTGCTTCAAGCGGCAGCCGGATAAATTGCGAGCCACTGAAAGAGAAGCGCCCGCCTAATTTTTTCTGATTTTCTTTTACAATTTTCAAACTGTATTTTCCATGCACGGCGGTTGAATCGTCAAACAACGGAGGAATTGCCTCTTGTAGAAAATCCATATTCCAAGCCATTGCGTTAAGAGCTTGAAAACCATCTTCCCCCACTTCAAAGCTTGATCCTTCTTTCAGCAAGTTGCCTTTTTTACTAGAAACGGCTTGAGCTTTAGAAGTATCCTTTTTATTTAAAAAAAAGGATATGGCAATCTCACATTCGGCATCTTTAAAATCCAAAACCAGAACATAATTTTGTTGATTATATTTTCTGTAGTCTGATAATCTCAACCCGTTTTTTTTCTTGAGAAACAGTTTCATTCCTAAATGCTCATTTAAGGGAATCGTTATCGATTCAGTCGCTCCTCTCCAGTCATTAAGCAACATTTTGTCTTTTCCCTCTTTTTCTGGCAACGTCAAATTTTTAACATTTTTGCCATCGCTGATTAGAAGAGTTTTCCCTTTATAATTTTTTATCGGCAAAATAATGTCCATTCGATGCGTTTTGGCTAGATCATTGAAGCTTGCGTCATATTTCACTTTTAAAGAAATACCTTCCTCGCAAAGAGACAACGTTTGAGTGTAAGACAAGTTATTTGGCTTTAATTCGCTTGAAATGCTGACTGTTCCATTTTTAAAATCGCATTTCCTAAGGGCATTCAAATTATGGAAAGGCGCATTAAAGCCGGGATGACGCGACTGCAATGGACAAATGGTCAAAAACTCCTTAAGATAATTTCTGACAACAACGCGCTCATTTTTCAAGTGGCTTACAATTACATGACTTTCAGGGGAATAAAAACCACCTTCAACTCCTTGCCGCATAGGCAACAAATATTCCGCGGCAAACATATTATGCGCAAAGGCGCAAGTTAAAAATATAATAGTTAAACTTGTTGTTCTTGTTTTTTTGGTCATTCGATTTTTTCCTTTATATTTTATTGTTCTATATATTCTTGTCAACTACAACTGATTTTCATGTGATGGCGGATTAAAGGCAAGGTGCAAGTCCTCATTGTAAAATCTCCCCTGATCAAAAGCAACGTGCCCATCCATATACAAAAAATTCAAGCCTGTTTCGTGGTATTGATCAAATATATAAGGAGGAAACCAACCGGTATTTAAAAAAGAATTAGTATAATCAGCAACCGCAACTTTGATGGATGGTCTTGGCCCGCATATTTTGAATTTAAAATTTGTGTTTGGCGCAGTGCCCTTAAATTTAAAAAAATATAAATTTGCGCCATAATCAAACCACGATGTCCCGATACGCGGAGCCGGACAGTCAAAAATCTTGGAATTGCGAGCATCGTCAGGATTTTTATTTGACAAATATGGATATATCTTATGAACCCATTCCTTGCCGTCAACTCCACGGGAGCAAGGAACATAATCATTGTAATCATTTTGATATTCGGCGATGCCCAACCCCATACTCTTCATATTGCCAACGCATTGTGCTCTATATCCCATGGCCTTGGCTTTTTGCAAGGCTGGCAATAACAAGCTTGCAAGAATTCCTATGATAGCTATTACTACGAGCAATTCGATGAGTGTAAAACTCTTTCTTCTAATTCTCATTTTTCTTTGCCTTTATGTGATTCTTTTATATTCAGAACACTGTCACCTTCAATAAGTTTTGGCTGGAAAATTGTAGAGCCGACTTCTTCCATTTTTGCACCGCGCAAAAGTCTCATGAGCTTTTCAGCGGCGAATGTCCCAAGTTCTTTTTTATTCTGATGAATTGTTGTTAAAGGCAAAGCCAGAAACTCGCTGTAAAACATATTGTCATAGCAAATGCTAGTTCGGTTCGGTAATCATTATATTTTCGTCGCAAACCTTCCAGCTCCATGCGCTCTTTTCTGAACAACTCTATTTTTATAATTTTCATCTCACCTGATTGTAATTTTGACAGATAGTATAGTTCAAAAAATGCTTAATAACAAAATTCATTTCATAAATATTAATGTGTCTATACTTAGAGGCATTAGCGCACCTCAAAAAAGGCGCGCCTCCTTATCATCTGGCAGTGCCAGTCCGCCTCATAGAGCGCGAAACAGTCAAGGACTTGTCCTGAAAAAATGATATCCACATATTTTATTGAGATTCAACACTCTTACCTATTGCTTTTTTATTTAGAATAAGCTTGCCAAAGCGCTCTGTCTTAAAGACTTTTCTTTTATTAAAAGGTGAACTCCAGGCAACATCTATTTTAGGATTCAGCCATGCAGTGCGACTGCGGAAAAAATTCGCATAAAGCGGCTTGTTCAAATTAACTCCATTAGGAAGTATCTTATTCATGGGAAAAGCCATTTCCACAGTCCATTTGCCATTTAAAACTTTTGACGCAACTTTAATTGGAAGCAATATGCTATTCTTTCCCCAGTGCTTGCTGTCATAATCCCCTTTAGGATTAACTTCAAAGAAATACACTGGCCATCCGCCACGACGTTCAGAAAAGCAAACTCTCCATACATCACCATTGCGAACAGGCTTTCCGCTAGCCAGCTTCAAACCTTCTAGGGATTCCTCTAGGCGCACATATATATATGCGTCATCGCGCACAATTTGACCATTGATTTTTCGCGTGTTTTCAAATCCTTCAGTCTGGCGCCAGGATTCCAAAGAAGCCGCCATTTTCCAATCAACTTTGGAAAGATCTCCTTCTGGAGCAAGCTTGCCAGAAAGGCATGGAACAGACAAAAATGGCGGTTCCTGCTTTTTAAGCTTATCTATTTTGGGCTTTTGAGCGGCTTTCAAAAGATATTGTTTTCTGCCTTCTTTCATATATTTCAAGACAGAATTCTCAAACAAAGCAACGCGTTTTTTTTCAATTTCTGATTTTGCCAGAGCCTTTGCTTCTTGCATTAACTTTTCCAATTCAGCCATTCGTTTTTCGGTGCCTAAATATTTCCAGGCAATTTCCTCGTTCTGGTCATAATAATGTCCCTTTCTAGCCTTATCGTGAATTTCCATGGGATAATTAGAAGGATTGCAATAAATATTTTCAATCATGTCATAAATCTGCCTCATCGGTTTGGCTGCATTGCCATAGTAGCGCGAGAAAAACTCATCCATAAGCTCATCCACGTCAAGATCAGGATTGTCAAACATTTTTGCATATACATAATGATCAAGCTGTTGACTAAGTCCATTAAGCATAAATCCTTTAATGCCATCGCGATGATACATCTTTATTTGCTTTGCGATGGTGCGAGGCTGAAAATTAGGAAAGCAATTAAATCCGCCAACATAAGCGCTTTCGTCAGGGAAGCAATTGTATATCCAAAGGTAAATGGGGCGCTTGCCTCTTTCATTCGCGATCCAGCTGTTGTAAATCATCATGTCATTTTCCTTTACCCATGGTATGCACCAGTAATGCATCAAGAGGCAAAGCTGAACTGAAACATTGGACTCCAGTTTAACGTTGGAAGGATAAGCGGCATAGTCCTGATACCCCAAAGCTGATATATATTTGTCAGGATGAGATTTCCCTATTTCTTTTGCTATCTTGTTCACAAAGCCCCAAATATAATTGCTCCTCCTTGACGCGGGATAGACCCCTCTTCCCTGGGGCAAATACAGCTCTATCTTAGCCTTGCATTTATCACACTTGCACCATCCATGGTAGTCTCGCGGCACCACTGGAAAAAACTTTCCGTCTTTAGCATTGATTTTAGCTCCGTACTTAATCCCTTTCCCATCAAAATACTCCCTTGCATCCTTGACAACCTGTTTAACTAAATCAGACGAAGTGTAACACATGCGCGTTGGAGCGCTGTTTTTCATTTTGGGATCAAAGCCTTTCTCAAAATATTCCGGCTGAAATGATTCAAAGACCTTAGGCCTATCTGGATTGAGTCTCCAAAAGCGATCACGATATCCATTAAAGGCATGATTGCAGGAATATTTGTCTCCGCCCCAGCGCATTCTGCGCGCAAATAGATTATACTCTCTTGGGGATGGCTTGTTCCATAATTCATATGTAACTTTGAAGCCAACTCTTAGATGGCTGTGTATTCGCCTGTATGCCTGGTAAAACAAGAAGGCTGGGGTTCTCCTAATTTCACCCGTTTCCACACGCAAAGTATTGCGCGGAGCAAATGACATTCCAAGCTCAGTGGCGCCAAACCACCTGAAATCACAGAATTTCTCTAAAAACTCATAAACCGCCAGAGAACTTCCGCGATTGCCGTATATGCTTGGGAAAGTTTTCCAGTTAGCGTAATCAACCTTGCCCCGGTCATCCTCATCTTTTCCTGTCAGTATAATGCTGTCCGGCTGAACATTGACCAAATACTCTTGCTTTTTGAATGATTCATTTGTGTTGCCTGCAGCCTTGACTGCTTTGCTTTCGCCCACAAAAATTTTCAGGCCTTTTGCCTTGTCTTTTTCAGTCACAATAGGAACATCAGCTCCAGTGATCTTTTTTATGTGGTATTGCAGTTCCTTTGCCGCAAACTGCGCTGAGCGCGTTGGAGTTTTTCCTGTCACAATAGTTGCCTTAGGCGCTCCGTTTTCAACAATTACAACAGGCTCTGCTTTATTGTCAATTTCAGCCTTCAAAAGAAAACAGCCCCATAAAAAAATTCCGACACAACAAATCAACCTGCAAACCATACTACCATCTCCTTTTTGTCTTTTTTAAATTATTTTTTAGTTGTTTTGCCAAAATCACCACAAAGGTCTTCCAAGGTAACCGTTCCAGTCGACAGGCTTTATGGACTCCACGTGTGAGTCAACATGAACCGCATTGACTCTTCCAAGATGCCTTGCCTCAAGCCTGGGAGTAGTAAAATCGTTATCTCCGTACCAGTAACTAAGACCGTCGGAAATAAAATTCTTTGTCGAAGGATTTTTTACTGACGCAATTTTCACCATTGGAGTCAAAGTATCCCAGCCATACCAGTAACTAAAGGCATAACTGAGTGGAACCAATTTGCAAGGATTCAGGTTATACACGCCCCCGCTATATTCAAAACCGGCATATCCAAGATAAGGTGTTTTATCAGCAGGACAAATAAGAACTCCAGGAGTAAGATATGTAGTAACATTATTCATCCAATAATTAATCCCGTCATGTTTATACGGCGGAAACCAGCCATCATAATCACCTGTGTACAAAGCTACGCCAGAGTGCCATTGCTTTAAGGTGTTTTTGCAATAAATAGAATGGGAATATGCCTTGGCTTTCTGCAAACTAGGCAGCAACAAGCTTGCCAGGATAGCTA
Organism: uncultured Victivallales bacterium; assembly: GCA_964651145.1. GTDB lineage: Bacteria > Verrucomicrobiota > Lentisphaeria > Victivallales > GWF2-45-14 > CAZYVR01. The sequence goes on from CAZYVR010000302.1 coordinate 7,050, forward strand.
TTATTGCTATGACTATGAGCAGCTCAATGAGTGTAAAACTTTTTCTTTTTATTCTCATTATTCTTTGCCTTTGCATGGTTCTTTTATGTTTAAAACGCTTTCACCTTCAACAAACTTTGGCTGGAAAATTTCAGAGCCGACTTTTTCCATTTTTTCTCCGCTCAAAAGCCTCATGAGCTTTTCAGCCGCGACCATGCCAAGCTCTTTTTTGTTTTGATTAATTGTTGTCAAGCGCGGAGAAAGAAATTCACAGAAAAATATGTTTCCATATCCAATTACCGAAAGGTCTTCGGGTATTAAAATTCCGCGTTTGACAGCTTCGCGATACATTGTCATCGCGCGAGAGTCACTGAA
>CAZYVR010000303.1:0-7395 GCA_964651145.1 uncultured Victivallales bacterium
GCTTGGGGTAAATTGCCTGCAATCCCATCTTTTTCATAAGAGCTCTAACCTGCTTACGGCTTGTCCTAACCCCTTTGCGGCTCAGCGCATTTGCAATGCGCCTGTAGCCGTAAAACGGATGCTGGATATATTCTTGTTTGACTTCGCATTTTAGCATGATCTGGTCAACCTTTTCATTCGGCTCCAATGGTTTGTAATAATACCAGGAACGGGAAACATCTAAAAGCTCGCATTGTTTTGCGATGGACAAAAATTTATGCTCAGGCTCTAGAAGCTCGCGTCTTCTCCGTATAATTGACGGTACTTTTTTTTAGTTCAGCCAGTGGAGGACGTCGCGTGCTATGCACCAGCGTTTTTTTCTAGATTCAGGGTCTATTCCAAGTATCCAGTAAGAATACTGTTTTTCAAGATTGTTGTTGACTTTTTCCATTAACAGCCATGAGTTTAAATAATTTAAAAAGTCTGGATCTCCCTTTGCCACCGCATAAGCGATCATGTTTTTAAATATTCTAGGCTTGGGAATTGCCACTTTATAGTGAGGGTATACCAAAGTCCAAGCGGAGCCTTGTTCTGCCGTTGAGACAAATGCGTCGGCTTTGCATTTTTCTGTAAAGAATTCCTCCTGGGAGTTGATTGCCACAATATTAATCCCTGGCAGAGCTTTTTTAATGACATCCAAGTAGGCGCTTCCGCGAAGTATTACAAATTTAAGATTTGGCAGATTTTTTTTGATTTGCTCTACGTCTTCAAACTCATTTTTGAGATGCCCCTTCACTACAAAGGCAAGGTTAACCTCCATGTATGGCATCGTGAAGGATATTTTTTGAAGACGCTTTGCATTAATCGAAATACATGACATCGCAATGTCAATAAGATCATACCTGAGGGCGTCAGGGAAATCCTTGTAGTTAAAGGGCTTGAACTCCAATTTGCAGTTCAAGTCTTTGGCCAGGGCGTGAGCCATTTGAATGTCAAAGCCCACAAGATCCATGTGTTTGTTCAAGAAAGCAAAGGGGAGGGCGCGTTGATTGTAACCAACTCGCAAGACTCCGCTCTTTCGCAATTGTTTTAGATGATTATATTTTTCTTTCGGGCCTGTAAGCTTACTTAGAATGCCAGGTTTAGGCATGCTTTTGTCAATGGTTGTCGGGACTTTGTCTTTTATAGTCATTGCCACAAGCATTTTTGCTTCGTTCAAGTCTTTTTTGACGAGGTGGGATAACATTATTTTGCCAACTAACAGGATTCCGAAATAAGAGCCGACAGCCAAGGTGATGCCCATGAATATTCGCGTAAGGTTAATTTTGAGTTTACTTGTGAGACTGTAAGTGCAGATAATGCTGAACGTAATAAGGTTCATTGCTGCGATCATTGTCGCAAGCTTGCCGATGACAATGCCCGAGACCATATACAACTGGAAGAGGTCTGCGGGGATGCGGAAGGTGTTTAGCAAAAAGGGAAGAGCCACATCCGTGCTCCCAAAAAGGGTGAGGAGGCCGGAGGCTATGAATTCAGGATATTGGCTTGCTTCAAGCTGGGAGCCGGTAAACCATCCAGCGAAAAGGACAAAAATCAAAGCAAGTAATTTGCCTATATTGGGAAAGTTAAAGGTCACTGGAATCAATACGTCAATATAGGCGTCAGTTTTTTCATTCCGCAAATTTTCGCTTTCAAACATTGAGTGCGCGTTATCCACTATTATGGGCAAGATAACAAAAAGGTTGCCGGTTGTGAATGAAGTGACCAGCGCGTCACGCGAGACTTTGAGCACTTTTCTGAATGGAAATGGCGTCATCAAGGACACCAGCGTTGGCAGGATAATGAAAGTAATCGCGATCGTGCCTATAAGATAGGCCACAAGATAAACTTGAAGTCTTGAAAATTGATCAATTGTCATGGTTCCCGCTGCGCTCGCGGAAATTGCAAAAACTCCTATGGGGGTCAGTTTGATGACAAAGTGAGTCACCTTGGTCAATGCCTCTTTTATTGTATCCAGAATTTCCATCAGAGATTTTTTCTTTTCGCCGGGCATTCCAATAAGGGCAATTCCTAGGCAAAGACTTAACAGTGTGACAGCGGGCACCATGTTTTCGGAAAGAGAACGGAATGGATTGGATGGAATATACATTTTTAGATAATCGATTTCCGGCGGATTGGCAACCATGCTTGTGGAAAAGAATGAGGCCTGTTCCATTTTTGGAAAAATTAACGGCAATGTCAAAATAACCAGAAACGCTATAACCCAGTAAATGATCATTAGCACTCCGCCTTTGACTGCCAGCAGTTTTGCATTTTCATAGGTGAGCCCGCCGATTCCCAAGATAAGCGACACTACAATATAAGGCAGAACTGTCATCTGCAAAAGCTGAATGAAGCCATTTCCCGCAATATTCAAAGATTCGCAAGCGTCTCCAAAGAAAATTCCAACAGCGATTCCAAGAATCATTCCTATTATGATATTTGTCGCAAGACTGAATTTTAAATGCTTTCTGGCAAATTCCTTAATGCTCATGTTTTTTTATTTCCCTCTAGTGTTAATTGCAGTAAAAAAAGCTTTGCAGGCAGTGAGGCTTATTCCTTGCTCCTTGCTCCTTACTCCTGAACAAAACAATGAAATATACACATATATCTGCTAATATCAATATATTTTAGGCAATAAGGATGCTCACGGCAAAAGTCTTAAAAAGAGCGCAGGATTGCTGAAACCGCCTTGCTTTCCACTCCCTTCCTTTTTTTGAGCAATTCTGGAAAATAACTTTTATGGCGCTAGAGTGTTTAGGCTATTTAAAATGAAAATATGCGAGGTTTTATTATGTTTATATTTGGAAAAAACAAAGAGCTGCTTGCCCGCCTGGAAGAGTATCTTTCAGAGCTGGAAGCGTCAATGAACCAGTTTGAAAAAGCGGTGGAATACCTGCTGAATAACGGCCTTGACGAGCATTTTAAAATTCTGGCGAAAAAGATGCACCTGCATGAATCCCGGGCGGATGACATACGCAGGGACATTGAAAAATATATGTATCAAAAATCACTGCTTCCGGAAACTCGCGAAGACTTGCTGAATATTATTGAGATAATTGACAAAATTCCAAATGCCGGACAATACGTATTGAACGATTTCATTGTCCAGAAAACACAATTATATGATGGGATTAAAGACAAATTCGCGGAACTTCTCGAAACTTCCATCGAGACATTTAAGGTGACGGTAGAAGCCACAAGAAACTGTTTTGGCAAAAGAGACCGGATTAATGAATATAGCGCAATAGTGGACCGCAACGAGAGCCTCGGGGATGGCCTTGAGAGGCATATGATAGCCATAGTGTTTGATTCAGCCCTTGATAAGGCGGAAATGATCTTGCAGAGGGATCTTGTCGTCAAGCTGGGAAACATTTGCGACTTGAGCGAAATTGCGCTGGACAGAATAGTCATTTGCAGCATCAAGCGCTATGTTTAATGCGCGCAAAAAAAAGCCGGAACTATGCAGAGCATGTTCCGACTTTCTAAAATAAACGCTAAAATTCTGAATGCTTAAGCTTTTTCGATCTTATTTGAGCGAATGCAAGCTGTGCAAACTTTCATTTTTTGCACGCCGCCATTTGTTTTGACGCGAATGCTTTGAATATTCGGATTGAAAATGCGTTTGTTGTTTTTGACAACGTGCATCCCTATTCCACCCTTGCTTTTGGCCAATCCCTTGCGGACAATTGAACCACCGAAACATTTACTTTTTCCGCATACCTTACATACATTGCTCATAATCTTTCCTCCAAAACATATATTATATTTTAATTAAATTTTCAATTATTCGTTGCATTAATGGGCGTTAAACCACAATTGCATATAACAAAAAATGAGCTTGAAAATTACCATGCCATAGCAGATTTACAAGCTGAAGCACGATTTTTTTTTATATTTTCCAGCTCTGTGCCTTATTCGACAGGAATTCCCTCCTTGAGGGTATAGGTCATGTCTTTGCGAAGATCCACCAGCTTGTCGGCATCTTTTTTGGCGATCCTCAGAAGCATGCCATTTCTGCCTCTGAATGTGATATGAATCTTTCTGCAGGAGATCTCATACGTGCCCTTTAATGTTTCGTTCTTGGCTCCGTCATGAAAAACAACATTCATATTTTTGTCGAATTTCAGGGTTTTTTGCCAAGCTTTATTCACATATTCATCCAGAGTAAGGTTAAATCCTTTGCCCGGAACAATTTTTTTCTCATTTTTAGCTTTTCTTGTCTGCAAGTCATAAACAGCCTCAAGCTTTTCCACATTTTCCCGATTCCCTTTTCTTGGTATGACCGTTTTTTCCTGAGCCCGCAAGGCCGTGATGTCTTTATGAGTTTGCCCCGCATGGTTCAGCTCGTCAGCCTTGGCTTTGTTGACGATCAAAAGCTTTATTATTTCCAGATGCCCGTTCCAGGCGGCTGTGTGGAGCGGGGTTTCTTTTTTTGCGTCCTTGGCGTTCACATTGCCGCCATTCGCAATCAAAATCTCAATCATTTTTATATCGCCTTTGGCGGCGGCTTTATGGAGGGCTGTCCTGTCAAACTGGTCTTTTGCATTTGCGTCTGCGCCTGCTTCAAGTTGCTCCGCAACATCTTCGGCGTCGCCTTTTTCGATGGCTTCGACAAGAGACACAAACGAAAATGCGGGGAAAGAAAGACCCGCGCAGATAAGACAGAATAAAATGAAAACCGAAATGCGCATTTGAAAAACTCCTTTTGCTTATTTTGCAGTTGTTTATAATATAAATTAGTATTGAAAACGCCAGTTTCAAATCCAACTATAGATATTTGGAAAATCTATAGGGCATTTAATGTGACTGCTCTGCCAAAAGCTGCTTTGCGGGACTTTTGCTATTGACCCAGGTCGTTGAACTATATCAGCTCAAGGCTGAGATCGTCAAAAAGAACAGAGCCGCTGTTGTTTATTGAGACACAGGCCACTAGCAGGTCAGACGCATTTTCCGGCGCGGTTCCTTCCACTGAAAACTCTTTCCATTCATGGCCGCCTGAAGTTTTTTCGCTCGAGTATTCGGCAGCTGTCTCATATTCAGCATTCTGGAAGCGCAGGGCCAGGCAGCTTTCTCCAGTCGCGCATTGCGGACGCATCTTGCCTTTAAGCAGATACCTTTCCCCTTTTTTTACTGGAATAGCGAAGGCGCGCGCTGTGCGCCATTCCGCGCCGGCCTCGGATGTTCCGTAAATCCTGACGCATGCTCCATTCCGGGGCGAGACTCTGTCCCAAAGATGCATGTCGCAAGGACATTTCAAGTCGTTCCATTCGCGAATCCAGCCATCGGGAACAAGGTCGTTGTTTTTGTCTTTGTCGAATGAAGGATTGAATAGGAGGTTTACGCCTTTTTTATTGGCTGGCACAGTTGGAAGGTTATTCTTGTTTAATTCAAAAAATGTGTTTATCAAGTCTGCGTTGGCTTTTGCGGCCAAATTTGCGCATTCGTATTTTTTTGCTTTGGCTTCTTTATTTTTTCCGGCCTCAATGAACTTGACTTGTTCTTTTGCCAGCTCACGCGCCTTCAATGCTATTGTTTCAGCAAGGCTTGCGGCGGCTTCGGGTATCTTTTCTGGAGTATCCGCAAGGACGCGCGGAACGTATCCAGGAATGACTATGCCTGAATGGTCGTCAACCGCCTCCATATCATGATGCAAGGTGTTTTGTCCGCCGGGGATGCCCAGAGCATGAGGCGGCGGAGTGCTGTCTTCCATATAATGAACAGCCACGCCTATATAGCGTATAGCGTCATAATAATCTTTTTCGTTAAACGCTTTTTGAGCCAGCGCGCAAGCTCTGCTAGTTGCTGCCGCACTGTGGTTGTTTTTTTCATTCATTGTCTTGGAGTGCTCGTCCGAGGGCATTTGTTTGCCTATTTCCGGGCTATGCCCGTAATAATTGCCTTCGCCTGTAAATTCGTCAAATCCGCAATAATGCGGCGCGTCAAAGTCCCGCCTTTTGTCAGGGAGCCTCAGATTTCCGTCTTTGCCTTTGGAGCATGTTCCGTAAACGGCCCAGTTAAAATCCGGATAATTGCAATAGACCTTTATGAGCCTGACCGCTTCGCCTCCAAGAAAGGCCAGAACAGCCGGAGACAGAACCGACACGGCCGCAGTGGTTATCGAGCAATGTTCAGGCCCGCCCCAGGCGCAAGCGATAGCAGGAGTTAAAAATACAACGGACAGCGCAATAAATATTTTTGAAGCAAGCATGAGACTCATCCCTATATACATAAATTGTTTAACAAAAGAGGTAATTGCAAAGTATACATTATAATGTTTCAGAGGAAAATAAGCTATGCGTCAATCTGAAAATATTCACATTTATGCGTTTGTCTAAAATGCGATGGCTTCGTTAAAGCAACCCCTTCAGAGCCGCTGTAGTGTGACAATTAGTTTTCTGGGCGTTTGACAAAAGTTTTCTTAATTCTATTTTTTCGGCGGCTTTTTTGCGGTATTTCTTTTTTACAAAAGTTTTCTTACTCTGCTTTGTTCTGTGAGAAAACTTTTGTTAAAAACTTAGTCCGATGTTTCCGGTTTTTAATATGGATTCTTTGTTTGACCAGTTCCATTGAGGATCATAGGAATTGTCTTTTTCTTCTTGCGTTGTGATTGTGACTTTGGCTTTTAATATGTCAACTTCTATTTTGGAGCTTCTCTTTTCTATGTTTCTGCAACTTGAGAAGAAGAACATGCCGCATGCAGAAGATAGAATGACGATGGTCTTTATTGATTTTTTCCTCATTTTTGGTTTTTCCTTTGTTTTGGGTGTATGTCAATTTTTTCAATAAACGTTCTTGCTGTGGCTATGCTGTCCTCATCGTGCTCGCTCCAAACTGTGCCGCCGAATGCCCGGACAGCCAGCCATACCTTGTTTCGCGTGTACCAGCTCGATCCAAGTTCTTGCATCAGCTCAAGGAAAATCCAGTCACACTCTGAATGCGTGGGAAACACTTCTGCGCCGTAAAGCGCGTCATGCAGGATAAAGGCAAGCAAAAGCCGCGTGGCATACGGACTGCCCACGGAACTCCAAAAAGCGCGGGGAACACTTCCTCCGTCGCAGATAAAGCCGGGCTTGACAATGACCTCTATGTCATATTTTTTGAGAACAAAACGAATATCTTCAAGGATTAAAATATCATTTCTTTCCGTTTTCTCATTCCAAATGAAAGCCGTTTGCAGTTCCCCAAAAACCTCAAAGTTTTTAAGCTTTGCGTCATGCGGCAAAAGAGAACATCGAATCTTATTCATTTGAATTTTCATTGCACAGTCCTTTTAATATTGTCATGATGTGGGCTCCTGTTCCGCGTCGTAAAAATCGTGAGGCATGTTGCCGTTGTTGGAAAAATCAAATGAAACGGCATTGCCCAATTCAAGCG